>JAJZDE010000130.1 GCA_021828745.1 Pseudomonadota bacterium | reverse complement strand
GTGCTGCACTGTTTCACCGAAACTCAGGCAGTGGCCGATGCAGCCCTGGAGCGAGGTTTTTACTTGTCCTTCTCGGGAATCGTCACCTTTCGCAACGCCAAGGCCCTCAAGGAAGTGGTGTGCCGGATTCCTCTGGAGCGACTGTTGATCGAAACGGATTCCCCCTATCTGGCCCCGGAGCCCATGCGCGGAAAGACCAATCAGCCGGCTTTTGTTTCCCACGTGGCGGGAGAAATCGCACGTTTGCGCGGGATTTCCATCGAAGAAGTTGGCGAACGCACCACTGAAAATTACTGTCGCCTGTTTCGGGTCAGTTGAAAGAAATTGCGTTATTTAGTTCGTACGCGTACAATTAAACCTGCCGATCGATGATCCGGAGTTTCCCATGAATTCTTCTTCCGCAAAATTCACCCCTGTCGCAATCGGTCTGCACTGGATCATGGCCGCAGGACTGGTCATCGCTTTTGGGGTGGGACAGTACATGTCCGGTCTGGAACTTTCCCCATGGAAGTTGAAAATATACACCTGGCACAAATGGCTGGGCGTGACCCTGTTCTTGCTGGTAGGGATACGGGTGACCTGGCGCCTGACGCATCGTCCCCCTGCCTTGCCGTCGACCATGAACCAACGGCTTCAAAAGATCACGGAAGCGGCCCATCGGGCTCTCTATGTCCTGATGGTGCTCATTCCCCTGACCGGGTGGTTGCACAGTTCGGCTGCGGGCGTATCCGTGGTTTATTTCAACCTCTTTCCCTTGCCCAATCTGGTTCCCAAGGACAAGGCGCTGTCCCATCTGTTCGAGACGTTTCACCAAACCCTGAACTGGGCATTATTGGCCCTGGTGTTGGGGCATGTGGCTGCGGCCCTCAAACATCAACTCATCGACCGGGATCATTTGATGGCCCGCATGCACCCTTGAAATTCCTAAAACAATCATGAAGAATATACTGTATCTGACTGTTATAGCATTATTATCTTCTTCGTTGTTTTTTATTCCACAGTCCAGAGCCGAGAAGGTGGAGAGCGGGCAGATCAACTTCACGGGGACCCAGATGGGGGCCACGGTACAGGGAGGTTTCCGTCAATTTTCTGCCGACCTGCATTTTGACGCCCAGGATCTGCCACACAGTTATGCCCACATTACCATCGATCTGGGCAGTGTCGATCTGGCTTCGGAGGAGTCGGAAGACGAGATCAAGGGCAAACACTGGTTCAGTATCCAATCCTTTCCCCAAGCCCGTTTTGATTCCTCGGATATCCAGCGCGTGGGGCCGAACCAGTACCTCGTGTGGGGCCTGTTTCAACTGAAAGGGGTACGCAAACCCTTGCGAATCCCCCTCAAGATGTCCTATGATCACAGTGGGCGCAGCGCTCAGGGGCGTTTCATCCTGAAACGAAATGATTTCGGCGTGGGTGATGGAACCTGGAGCGCGACAGACACAGTGGCGGACGAAGTCACTGTCGATTATCGTTTTACCCTCATTCCCTAGGAGAGCGTCATGCGCACCTCGATCGTGGACCTGCAACTCATGCAGGAACGCGGTGAAAAAATTGCCATGCTGACCTGTTACGACTCGAGTTTTGCTCGGGTGCTGGAGCAGGCCGGCGTGGATGCGCTGCTGATCGGGGACTCTCTGGGGATGGTGGTTCAGGGTCACGATTCTCCCTTGCCGGTCAGTATCGCGGACGTTGCCTACCATACCCGCTGTGTGGCGCGGGGGGCGCCCAAGGCTTTCCTGCTGGCCGACATGCCATTTGCCACCGCCCAGATCAGTCCCGAGGACACCTTTCGAAATGCGGCAGAATTGATGCGCGCAGGAGCGCAGATGGTCAAGATCGAGGGAGGCGCCAGCATGGCCCCGACGATCTCTTTTCTGGTCGCCCGGGGCATTCCCGTTTGCGCCCACATCGGTTTGACCCCCCAATCCGTGCACCAACTGGGGGGATTCAAGGTGCAAGGCCGCAATGCCGCGATGGCCCAACAGATACTGACTGACGCGCAGGCACTGGAACAGGCCGGGGCCGGCATGATTCTGATAGAGGCCGTACCGCGTTCCCTGGCTGACCAGATCTGTGCCCAGGTTCAGGTTCCGACCATCGGCATCGGGGCCAGTCCTCACTGTTCGGGGCAAGTTCTGGTCATTTACGACATGCTGGGATTGGGCGCGTATATTCCTCCCCGTTTCGTCCGCCCCTTTATTCAGGAAACCGGTTCCATTGCAAAAGCCGTGGAACTTTATGTGCGGGAAGTCAAGGCGGGACAGTTTCCTGGCGAGGAGCATTGCTATGGGGTGTAGGGTACCCCGAACCACGTGGGCAAGCGCCGCTTTATTACTGGTCAGCAGTACCGCCGCCTGGGCTCAGGATCCGCTGAACTCGAGTTTGCATCTAACCTTGCGTCAGGCCATGGGGATGGCCGTGACGCACCATGTCCAGGTACAACTGGCTCTGGAACAGGCTCAGGAGGCCACGGCCCGCGCCGAAGAGGCCCGGGCTGCCCTGCGCCCGGCGGTGGGCTTCAATTCCTACCAGATGCGCCAAACCCAGAACTTGCGCGCCATGGGGTTGGCGCTACCAGGGTTTCCCACACTCATCGGTCCCTTCAATACATTCGACGCCCGAGTCCAGTTCACCCAGCAAATCCTGGACCTGG
This sequence comes from Pseudomonadota bacterium, assembly GCA_021828745.1. The sequence continues at coordinate 964 of JAJZDE010000130.1, read as the reverse complement.
TTCATGTACACGAAGCATCCTCGGCTCAAACCGGAGTCGAGGTTGCGCGTCTTGAAGCCACCGCACGGGAGCAGCAGATCGCGGGTGCTGCCGGGTTGGCTTATCTGGCCGTACAACAGAGCATGGAATCGGTCAAGGCAGCGCAAGCCAATGAGACCTTGTCCCAACATCTCCTGCAATTGACCCGCGACCAGTTGAAAAGCGGATTGGCTACGGGCGTGGATGAGGTTCGGGCCGCGGCGTCGGAAGCACAGGTTGCCTACCAGTTGCAGCAGGCGCTGGGCGCAGCCAAGGATGCGCTCACCCGTCTGCATCGCGCCCTCGGCTTGCCTCTCGATCTCCCCATTGAACTGACGGATAGCCTGGGGGTTGTTCCGGCCTCAAGTCCCGACGGGGGTGACGCCGTGGATCGTGCCCTGCACCAACGACCGGAATTACAAGCCCTGGAAAAAACCCTGGAACAACGGGTGACGGAAAAGGAAGCTGCCAAGGCGGCTTCTTACCCGACCATCGGATTGATCGGCGCGATTGGTCCCAGTGGGGTACTTCCTACCCAGTATGACTACCGCACCTATAGTTACGGCATCCAGATGAGTGTGCCCCTGTATCAGGGCGGCGCGCTGGTCGCACGCCAGGACCAGGCCGAGAGCCGTCGACGTCAGGCCGAACTGGCCCTGAAAGATGGGCGTCATCAGGTGGAGGAGGATGTTCGCCTGGCCGAAGATTCCCTGAACACCAGCCGCGCCCAGGTAAAGGCGGCGCAATTGCGGCTGGATCTGGCCCAACGGTTGATGCAGCAGGCTCAGGATCGATTCATCAGTGGTGTTGCCGATAATCTCGAAATGGTGGATGCACAGGCCGGCCTGGCGCAGGCCCGGAGCGATCAGATTGGTGCGCTGGGGGCCTTGGGCATGTCACAGGTAAACTATGATCTGGCGTTGGGTCAAATCGCCTACGAAAGATC
>JAJZDE010000129.1 GCA_021828745.1 Pseudomonadota bacterium | reverse complement strand
TCGCCGCCTGGCCCTGGGGGGCCTACCTGGGCGAAGAGGCCCTGCAACAGGGAATTCGCGTCAAGGTCTCGTCCTACACCCGCCACCACCCCAACATCACCCTGTGCAAGGCCAAGGCCAGCGGCAACTACATGAACTCCATCCTGGCCAACAACGAAGCCACCGCCGATGGCTACGACGAAGCCCTGCTTCTCGATGTGGAAGGATTCGTGGCCGAAGGTTCCGGAGAAAACCTGTTCATGGTCAAGCGCGGAGTCCTGCATACCCCCGACCTGTCCAGCGCGCTGGAAGGGATCACGCGCGACAGCATCATCCAGTTGGCCCAGGAAATGGGGATCACCGTGCTTGAACGACGGATTTCCCGGGATGAACTCTACACGGCTGACGAAGTTTTTTTTACCGGGACGGCCGCCGAAGTCACCCCGATCCGCGAAATCGACCGTCGGGTCATCGGGCGCGGAGCCCGCGGCCCCCTCACGGAAAAACTGCAGTCCGCCTATTTCGATTGCGTCAAGGGGCGCGCGCCCGCGCATCGGGACTGGCTGACCTTTCTTGGAGACTGAGACATGAGTACCCCGCCCACCCGTCCTCCGGTGCAGATCACCGCCGCCGACCTACCCTTCCATTGTCCGCCGCCCAAGGATGCGCTCTGGAACGCCCATCCGCGCGTTTTTCTGGATGTGGCGCGCACCGGACGGATGGCCTGTCCCTACTGCGGCACGGTCTATGAACTGAGCGGTCCGGCCCCTGCCGCCCATTGAAGCGGATCCTGATCGTCGGCGCCGCCTGGGTGGGCGACGCCGTCCTGGCTCAACCTCTTTTCTCCGCCCTGCGCGCGGCCGCCCCGGACGTGCACCTGACGGTGATGGGACCGCGCTGGACCCATGGGGTACTGCAGCGCATGCCCGAGGTGGATGCCCTCCTCGACCATCCCTTTCCCCATGGTCGCCTGGACCTGCCCGGGCGTTGGCGATTGGGACGCACGTTACGCCGTTCGGGCTTTGATCAGGCCATCGTTCTGCCCAATTCCTGGAAATCGGCGCTGGTCCCCTGGTTTGCCAGGATTCCGCAGCGCACCGGATTCATCGGAGAACAACGCCGCTGGTTGCTGAACGATATCCGCCGCCTCGATCCCGAACGTCTGCCGCTCATGGTGCAGCGCTTTCTGTCCCTGGCCGATCCGCAGGGCCGATGCCCCGAACCGCTGCCCTCTCCGCGTCTGGTCATCGATCTGGAGAACCAGTCCCGGACCCTGGAACGACTGCAACTGTCCCGTGCCCAGCCCATCGCCATCCTCTGTCCCGGTGCCGAATATGGCCCGGCCAAGCGTTGGCCCACCGCCCATTTTGCCCAGGTTGCCCAACAGTGGATCGCACAGGGCTGGCAAATATGGATTCTGGGTTCCGCCAGGGATCGTCCGGTGGGCGAAGAGATCGCCCAGCAGGTTTCCGCCCCCCTGCAGAACCTCTGCGGCATCACCGCCCTGGAGGAAGCCGTGGACCTGATGTCCCTGGCACAACGGGTGGTGACCAACGACTCCGGCCTGATGCACGTCGCTGCCGCCCTGGAACGCCCCCTGGTGGCCCTGTTTGGCTCTTCCAGCCCACGCTTTACCCCTCCCCTCAGCGCACAGGCCCGGGTCCTGCGTCTGGAATTGCCCTGCAGCCCCTGTTTCCAGCGCACCTGTCCCCTGGGGCACCTGAACTGCCTCAATCTTCTGGACCCGGAACAGGTCCTGGCGGCTTTCCCCGCCCCCCCCTAAAACCAGCGCCCCACCATTTCGCCGCCCCAGCGCAGGCCCTCGCCCAGCGCCAGCGCCAACCCGAACACCGTGCGCAGGGGATGGTCGTAGGCTTCCATCGCCAGCACCCAGGCACAATGGCCCCGGAAACCCTGGCGCAGCCCGTCCGGCACGGGATAATCGCGCCGGGCCTCCACAGGCCAGTCGGCCCGCTCGAGCAGCCCCATCCACAGGGATCTCCATTCCCGGTCCGTCAGCAGGTAGGGCCGCAGTTTCATGAAGACCGGGTCTTCTCCACTTCCGCCTTGCCATAACTCTTGATCTGCCGGGCCAGCCAGTCATTGGCCCGGTCCATCCGGGTCTGCACGAAGCGCTGGGTCTGCCCGGCGAAACCGGTATCCACCCGCCCGTGCCCAATCAGGGATGCCGCGATCTGGGGGACGTGACTCATGAGGTGGGCAATGATGCTGGCGGTGACCACCAGAAGCAGCGCCAGTGCCATGCTGTCCGCCGGGGAGGCATGCGTCCAGACCCCGGACTGCGCCATCATCCATTGCTGGATCAGGACAAACACCGGTTTGGCCATGACCAGGACCGTCACCGCCACCACCTGGTAAAAACAGGCGATGGAAAGGAAGCGGATCCACCCCAGGCATAACTCGCGGGTACTCTCCCACAACAGCCAGGGAATGAAAAACGGGCCGAGGGCCAGCGCCAGACCTGCCAGGGCATTCCCCATGATATGAATCACCGCCACCAGGGTCAGGGCCACGGTAAACACACAGAGGGCCACGAACAGAAAGGCCATGGTGATCACCCAGCCACCCAGGGCCGCCCAGAAAGCGCTCGACAACGGGGTGGCGCCCGCCAGATAGCGCCCGGGACTGGACACCATCCCGTCCCAGATCGTCCCGATGAGGTCGGCAAACACGCTCCAGGCCGTGGCAAATCCCTGACTCTGTCCCTGCGGTCCGGCGATGGCGCTGGTGAGCGTCACGCACCCCTGGTACACCCCGTCGTAGAAGACAAAATCATAGGAATCCAGGAACCAGCGCGTGAATCCCGCCAGAAAGATGAAGCGGATCAGGTGGGTCAGCACGGCCCCCAAACTCTCGCCCACACTCGACTCGATCAACAGGTTCACCGTCGACCAGGAAAAGGTCAGAACCAGCAGGGAACCGTACAGGCTGTCTGCCACGCCGCTCATCCGGACGTGCAACTGACGTCCGCCCTCCAGAAGGGCCGTGGCCATCTGATCGATCAGGGACGGGTCGAGGAACAACATGGTACGTCAGGGTCCCGGGGCCGTCAGGATGCCCCATCCCTGGCCATTTTCAGTCTGTTGCAACTGATCGTGCCATTGCTGGATCTTGAGGTGGTCATTCTGCAGACGTCGCTGTACCGTCTGTGCCGCCGCCGTATTGACCAGGGCGTCCTGTTGCTGCTGGGCCGAAACATTGGCCTGCGCGCTGGCGATCAGGCCCATCAACTGGGCATTCTGTCCCGCCAGCAGGTTGAGGTGCTGATTCGCGGTCTGGAGGCTCTGCTGCATCCCCCCCGTCGTGCCGATCTGCCCCTGCAATTGCTGCAGTTGGGCATAGGAACCGGACAGTCCCTGCAGGACCCCCACTTCTCCCTGCAGGGTTGCCCCCAGTCCGTTCCCCTGGGTCTGGGACCACTGGATTTCGCGCGCCAGATAGTCCTGTGGCGTCAACTGGAGCGCGTTCATCTGGCGGGACTGATCGAGCAGGGTCTGTTGCAGAGCCGTGATCTGCTGCCCCGTGACAGCCAGGGTCTGGACCAGGGTCTGGGCCATCGCGCTCTGCTGGGTATAGGGCAGCAGGACCTGCGCCAGCACGGCCTGCGGCAGGGTTTGCAG
>JAJZDE010000128.1 GCA_021828745.1 Pseudomonadota bacterium | reverse complement strand
AAACCTTTTCCCGATGCAATCGAATCGAATTCGGTGCAAATGTGGGCAATGGCGGTATCCAATGAGAAAAACTGCGCTTGCGTCGGGAAATTTCCCGCAGAGATTTTTGACAGATCCAGCAGGTCGGTCAGCATTTTCTCCAGATCCTGGACAACATGGTCGATGTTTCTTCGGGTTTCCCGGAGCGTTTGTTCTGAGGGGTGGGAGACCAGTATGGCACCGTAAAGAGACAACGCGTGCAGAGGCTGGCGCAGGTCATGGCTGACGGTCGCAATAATGCGATCACGTTCCTGCCGGATCAGAACGGAGCGATGGAGCAGACGTTCGCTTTCGGTGGCCACCCGGATCAGAAATAACCAGTAAACGAGAGTCAGTCCCATAACGGCCCAATATTTGTCCGGGTGCAACGATATCCAGGGGATCGTCGCTCCCAGCAATACCAGGAGTGAATACGCTGCCGTCATGTATTTGGAAGAGACGGCGACGGAGACACCGGCGGCAGCAATGGAAAACAGGATGATCTCGATCAGGGCCTGGGAGACAAAGGAAAGATGATGCAGGAAGAGGACCGCAGATAGACCTGTGCTGGCTCCCGCCAGGCCATCCAGGGTCATGAATGCGGCATGGAGCCGTTTCGGTGCCAGGGTGTCGACGCGCGGCAGGACCCATTTCGCAAAGGTTGCACGGAGCAACTCCACGCCCAGAGCCAGCGTACTCCACAACACGAAGGTGGAAAGAGGTACGGACGGGTAGACGATCCAACCCACGCCGACGATGAAAAATAACTGGACGAGGGGCATGTGCAGCAATACCCTCGCATGGAGGGTCACAACCTCCCGTGTCATTTCCTGTTTGAGCGAGGCGTGAGGGGAGACGTTCGTCGATGCCGGGGCCGGATCGAACCAGGATCGCAGCCAACAGGAAAAGCCCCTCATTTCATTGAGGACGCAGGTACAGGAGGCTGGTTCTGGTGATGGCTTCGACCCGATTTTTTACCCCGAGGACCCGGAAGAGATCCGAGATATGATCCTTGACCGTGTATTCGGAGAGCGACAGTTCCCGGGCGATTCGTTTCGTGGAAAAACCGCGACTGAGCGCATACAGGACTTCACGCTGGCGGGGAGTCAGTTTGGGTATGTTCGATGAGGGAGGGGCATCGTTATCCTCATGAGGAAAAAAGATTTTTCCATCAAGGACCCGGTTCGTGGCTTCAAGAAACTTTTCCGAGGTCAGTCCCTTGGGAATGTAGCTCATGGCCCCGGCTTCCCTGCAGGCGCGCACCGTCGAGGGGTCGTCTGATCCGGACACCACGATCACCGACACTTCGGGCACTTCGAATCTGATCTTTTTCAATACGGGCAGTCCGCGTTCCTGCCTGAGATTGAGATCGAGGAGACAGAGGGTCAAATCGGGGTGTTCCTGCAGCACGGACAACGCATCGGCGATGGTGTCTGCCTCGAATAGAATGGCATCAGGACGGATAGAGGAGAGCAACAAGCGTAATCCGTCACGAAACAGTGCATGATCATCCACCATGAGTATCTTCATGGAATCCTCCATTTTTTTGCCCTATCCACCGTCATCGCTTCTTGATGGAATCCATCAGAACTTCAAGCAAGTATAATGCCTGAATTCTCAATGCCTTGAAAAAAATGGAATAAATTTTATCTCTCGGAAGAATGTCGGCCGTAAATGTAATAAAAACTGACACCTCTTCCGGGTCACTGAGTCTTGTCGTGCTTCTGCTGCAGGGCTTCCCAGCGCAGGAACGCCTGTTCCAACTGGTGGGTGAGTTCGCTCTGCCGCTGGCTGAGGCGCTTGATCTCGTCGGGCGCGTTACGGTAGAGGGCGCCATCGGCCAGTTTTTTGGCCAGTTCGGCTTCCTCGCCTTCCAGACGGGCGATGGTGTCCGGAAGGGCATCCAGTTCCTTCTGCTCCTTGTAGGACAAGCGTTCGGCGGGGGCTTTACGCGGTTTGGGCGAAGCGGGCTGGTTCGTTCTGGCAGGTTCAACGGCAGAACTGGGGAGTTGCTCCTTGTTTTGTTGTGTTTTTTTTCGCTGCGCCAGATAGCGGATCCAGTCGCTGTAGCCGCCAGCATTTTCCGTAACGACGCCCTGACCCTCCAGGACGATGACCTGGGTGACCACTGCGTCCAGAAAGGCGCGATCATGGCTGACCAGGAACAGGGTGCCGGGATATTCGATGAGCAGGGATTCCAGCAACTCCAGGGTTTCGATATCCAGATCGTTGGTGGGTTCGTCCAGGACCAGAACGTTGGAAGGCCGGGCAAACAGGCGCGCCAGAAGCAGGCGGTTGCGTTCCCCACCCGACAGGGAGGTCACTTTGGCCCGTGCCCGCTCGGGCGGAAACAAAAAATCGCCCAGATAACTGATGACATGTTTGCGGGTACCGCCGATCTCGACGAAATCGGATCCCGGACTGATGGTTTCCACCAGGGTGGCCGAGGGGTCCAACTGTTCGCGCCATTGGTCGAAGTAGGCTATGTTCAGGCGTGTGCCGCTGCGCACGGTTCCTTCATCGGGCGCGTGCAATCCCAGCAAGGTCCGCAGCAGGGTGGTTTTTCCGACGCCGTTGGGCCCCATGATGCCGATCTTGTCGCCACGCTGGATGCGGGTGGAAAAGCCCTGCACGAGGATCTGGTTTTCGTAGCGCAAGGTGACATCTTTCAATTCGGCGATCAGCTCTCCGGATCGATCACCGGAATCCACGGCCAGACGGACCGACCCCATTTGATCCCGGCGCAGGGCACGTTCGCGACGCAGTTCCTCGAGGCGTCGTACCCGTCCCTCATTGCGGGTGCGGCGTGCCTGGACCCCCTTGCGAATCCATACTTCCTCCTGGCTGAGCAACTTGTCGAAACGACGCTGTTCGAGGGCTTCCGAGGCCAGTTGTTCGGCCTTGCGGCGCAGGTAGTCGGTAAAGGAGGTCCCGAAAGTCGATAATTTACCCCGATCCAGTTCCACCACACGGGTGACGACCTGATCCAGAAAATGCCGGTCATGGGTGATGAACAGTACGGCGCCGGGGAAATTTCTCAAGGCACCTTCCAGTCGTTCGATGGCCGCCACATCCAGATGGTTGGTGGGTTCATCCAGGATCAGCAGGTCGGGTTCGCTGACCAGGGCGCGGGCCAGGGCGACACGTTTTTTCCAGCCCCCGGACAGTTGGCCGACCCGTCCCTCCGGTTCGAGTCCCATCTGGGACAGTTGCCGTTCCACCTGGTACGAGGCCACGGGCAATCCGCTTTCCGTCAGACCCTGGGCCACCGCATCGAAGATCGACGACTCGGGGTCCAGTTCGGGCTCTTGCGGGACGTAGCCCATTCTGAGGCCAGGCTGGCGCCAGACCTTGCCCTCATCCGGTGCAAGAATCCCCAGCACGAGGCGCAGGAGGGTGGATTTTCCGCCGCCGTTGCGACCGATCAGTCCGATCCGTTCGCCAGAATCGATCTGGAAGTCGATGTGATTGAGCAGGGGGTCCAGTCCGAAGGCCAGGGAGACAGCATCCAGGGTGATGAGAGGCATGGGCAGTAATCAAAAAATCTTCAAAGATGGGCAATGACGCGCGCAGGGGGAGTATGGTACCGCAATGGCTGGAATTTTAGATCG
>JAJZDE010000014.1 GCA_021828745.1 Pseudomonadota bacterium | reverse complement strand
GGCCTGGGGAATGGGGGCGACTGCAGAAAATCTGGCGAATCAGTGGAACATCAGCCGACTGGAACAGGATACGGTGGCTCTTGAATCGCACCGACGCGCACTGGAAGCGCAACGCCAGGGTTTTTTTGAGGCAGAAATCACCCCGGTCACCCTGCTTCAGCACTCTCTGGATCTGAGTACCGGACTGACGACTCCACAGGAGAGAACGTGGCGCCAGGACGAAGGGCCTCGTGCCGATACCAGTCTGGAGATTCTGGCCCGACTCAAGCCAGCCTTCCATGTCCGGGGGAGTGTCACGGCCGGTAACAGCAGCCAGATCTCGGATGGAGCCGCCGCCCTCATTCTGGCCAGCGAAGACGCGGTACACCGCCATGGTTTGACCCCTCTGGCGCGGGTCCTGGGTTTTTCTGTCAAAGGCGTGCCGCCGGAGATCATGGGGATTGGTCCCGTCAAGGCCGTTCCTCCCCTGTTGTCGCGGCATGGGGTCAGTCTTGCGCAACTGGACTGGATCGAACTCAACGAAGCCTTTGCGGCACAGGTATTGGCGGTTCAGAAGAATCTGGCTTTCGACCCGGTTCGACTCAACCCACTCGGGGGAGCAATTGCGCTTGGCCATCCTCTGGGGGCGAGCGGCGCCATTCGCACGGCCACGTTGATCCATGGGTTACGTCGCACCAACGGGCGTTATGGCATGGTGACGCTGTGCGTGGGCATGGGGCAGGGGATTGCCGGACTATTCGAACGGGTATGATAGAATCCTGCCCTGTCATGTACAAGGAAATTCCATGAAAATACTGGTCCCTGTAAAGCGCGTTCTGGACTACAACATCAAGGCCAGAGCCAAGGCAGACGGCAGTGGTGTGGCGTTGGCCGGGCTCAAGATGTCCCTCAATCCCTTTGACGAAATCGCCCTGGAAGCAGCGATTCGCCTGAAGGAAGCAGGGCAGGCCACGGAAGTGGTCGCCCTTTCCTGCGGCGATGCGGCGGTTCAGGAGGGGCTGCGTACCGCTCTTGCTCTGGGCGCTGACCGGGCGCTCTGGGTCTCTTCGAGCGAAGAATTACAATCTCTGGCCGTGGCCAAATTGTTGCGTGCAGTGGTTCTGCGCGAAGCGCCCACTCTGGTGATCTGCGGTAAACAGGCCATCGATGATGATGCAAACCAGACCGGGCAAATGTTGGCTGCCCTGCTGAATTGGGGGCAGGCCACCAATGCTGCTGAGATACAGTTGGGGGAGGGAAGGGTCGACGTGGTGCGAGAAACAGATGGGGGAACCGAAACCCTGCGCCTGCTTTTGCCTGCCGTGATTACGACGGACCTGCGTCTGAATGAACCGCGTTACGCCACCTTGCCCAATATCATGAAGGCCCGGAAAAAACCGATCGAAACCCTGACCCCCGAGGAACTGGGGGTGACGGTGACGCCTCGCCTGAAGACTCTGCGCGTCCAGGAACCGCCGCAACGCCCCGCCGGCATCAAGGTGGACTCCGTTGCCGCGTTGCTGGCGCGTCTCAAAAATGAAGCCAAGGTGATTTGAACGATGGAAAACCGAATTTTACTGGTCGCTGAATTGGGTTCTGAAGGTCATTTGAAATCCTCCATTCGTTCTCTGCTTACGGCGGCCAGATCCCTGGAAGGGGAGATCGATGTACTGGTCTGGGGGGGCGATACAACCTTCGCCGTGGCCGAGGCCCGGCGTTTACCGGGGATTCGTCGGGTTCTGAATGGGGTAGGGCCGACTCTTGCGGATGGACTGGCGGAAATGCTCTGCGCCCTGGTGCAACCGCTGGCGCGTCAATATACGCACATCCTGACTGCCGCGACGGTCATTGGCAAGAACTGGATGCCGCGTCTGGCGGCACTGGAAGATGTGGCCATGGTCAGCGATATCGTGGGCGTGGAATCTTCGGATACCTTTGTCCGACCGATTTACGCCGGGAGCGTCTGGGCAACGGTATGCTGTCCCGAACCCCTCAAATTGGTGACGGTGCGCAGCACGGCTTTTCCGGGGGTGGAGGGGGAGGGGGCGGATCCGGTTGCGGTGGAAAATTTGCCTTGTCCCGAAGCGCTGCCGCAGTCAACCCGAATTGCCGTGCACACGCATGTACAGGAAGGTCGTCCCTCCCTGGAGAATGCCCGGGTCGTGGTATCCGGTGGGCGCGGTCTGGGAAGTGCCGAACATTACGAGGCTTTGCTGGGGCCATTGGCAGACGAGTTGAACGCTGCACTGGGCGCATCCCGAGCCGCCGTGGACCTGGGGTATGCGCCCAATGATGTCCAGGTGGGTCAGACCGGTAAGGTGGTCGCCCCGGACCTCTATATTGCCATCGGTATTTCAGGCGCCATTCAGCACCTGGCAGGCATGCAGACTTCCCGGGTTATCGTGGCCATCAACAAGGATCCGGATGCCCCCATCTTTACTGTGGCCGATTATGGACTGGTGGGGGATTTGAACGTTCTGGTCCCTGAATTGACTGCGGCACTTCAAAAATGAGCGTCCCGGGTTCAAGCGCCTTGTAGCGGAATCTCGTGTTCCAGGCGCTTGATCTGGTTGTGTTCATCCACATAAACCAGGCGTGGTGAAAAGTTTTTTAGTTCTTCCGGGGTGTAACCGGCATAGGCGGCAATGATCAATAGGTCTCCTACCTGAGCCTTGCGGGCAGCAGCGCCATTGACGGAAATCATGCCGGAATTCCGTGCGCCCCGAATGGCGTAGGTCGTGAAGCGCTCTCCATTGTTCACATTGTAGATGTCGATCTGCTGGTATTCATGAATGTCCGCCGCTTCCAGCAAAGTTTCATCGATGGCACAGGACCCTTCATAACCCAGTTCGGACTGGGTCACCGAGACGCGGTGCAGTTTGGCCTTGAGCATGGTTTGGTACATAGGCAATGGCAAGCAGGTAGGCTTTCTCAAATCAACAAAAGCCGCATTTTACCCCAATTTCTCAGGATTCATATTGCAAGCCCCTGCAGTCCTTGGGACAATGGGAGTTTTGCGCTGTACATTTATCAGGGAGGCGAGGTGGAAGAAAGGGAATGGATGGAATCCCATCAAACGCAACAGGAAAGCACGGCACAACGCTTGCACCTCGAAAAACAGGTACAACGAACTCTGGCCGAAGACGTGGGGGCAGGGGATCTGACCGCGTTCCTGATTCCGGAACCCGTGGTTTCTGAAGCACGGATCCTGGTTCGTGAAAGCGCGGTTCTGTGTGGTCAACCCTGGGTAAACGAAGTCTTTCGACAATTGGACTCCCGGTTGCAGGTGGAATGGCAGGTCGCTGAAGGCGCGGAAGTCGTGCCCGGCCAGGTGGTGGCCACGCTGAATGGGCCGGCACGGGCGTTGCTGACCGGCGAACGGGCCGCGCTGAATTTTTTGCAAACCCTGTCGGGCGTCGCAACCCAGACCCGCCAGTTTGTGCGTGCCGTGGCAGGCACGCAGGCGGTGATCGTCGATACCCGAAAAACCATTCCGGGGTTACGTCTGGCAGAAAAGTACGCCGTGCGGGTCGGGGGAGGAACCAACCACCGGATGGGACTTTACGATGCCATCCTGATCAAGGAGAATCATATTGCAGCCACGGGCTCCATCACCCGGGCGGTTACCTTGGCCCAGAGCATCCGGGGAAGTTACAAGTTCATCCAGGTGGAGGTGGAAACTCTGGAACAACTGGAGGAAGCGCTCAGCGCCGGAGCGAACATGGTCATGCTGGATAACATGTCCCACGAGATGCAACGACAAGCCGTGACCCAGGTTGCCGGGCGGGCACGGGTCGAAGTGTCTGGAGGAGTAAGTCTGGAATCGGTGCGTCAGATTGCGGAATTGGGGGTGGATAGAATTTCCATCGGGAGTCTGACCAAGGATATCAAATCTATCGATTTTTCCATGAGGTTCAAGGATGTCAACTTGTAGTATTAAAGTAGATTATGAAAATCCTCAGGGGCTTGCCACGGCCTGGGCACACGTGTCAGAAGAGCCTTCCCAGGAGCGGCGCCGGGTTTTGCTGGCGGAACTGGAAGGTCTTCTGGCCCAGAGAAATGCTGTACTGGTGGCTCATTACTACGTTCATCCCGATCTCCAGGACCTGGCCGAAAAGACCGGTGGTCTGGTGTCTGACTCCCTCGAAATGGCCAGGTTTGGCAAGCAGCACCCAGCGACAACCCTGGTGGTGGCCGGGGTACGCTTCATGGGGGAAACGGCCAAGATTCTGTCTCCTGAAAAAACCGTGTTGATGCCCGAGTATGAGGCGGAATGCTCCCTCGACCTGGGGTGTCCCGGTGACGCCTTTCATGCGTTTTGCGATGCCCATCCTGACCGCACCGTGGTGGTGTATTCCAATACCAGCGCCGCAGTCAAGGCGCGTGCCGATTGGGTGGTCACCTCGGGCTGTGCGGTAGCCGTGGTTCGCCACCTGCACGAACAGGGACAAAAAATCCTGTGGGCGCCGGACCGTCATCTGGGGGACTATGTAGCTCAGGAAACAGGTGCTGACCTGCTTTCCTGGCAGGGCTCCTGCATCGTTCACGACGAGTTCAAGGCCGCCGAACTGGCGGACCTGAAAATGAAAATGCCCCGGGCGAGGGTGTTGGTCCATCCCGAATCGCCCAGGTCGGTTCTGGCATTGGCGGATTATGTCGGTTCCACACGAGGCATCCTGGAAGCCGCAGGTGACCCGGCGGTGGAGACGTTTATCGTGGCCACGGACAACGGCATGTTTCATAAATTGCGTCAAACCTACCCGGATAAGGTCTTTATCGAAGCGCCGACCGCCGGATCGGGGGCTACCTGCAAGAGTTGTGCCCATTGTCCCTGGATGGCCATGAATGGACTGGAAAATCTGCGCGCCATCCTGGATTCGGGCACACCTGAAGTCACCATCGATCCTGCGCTCATCGATCGGGCCCGTTTGCCCATCGAACGGATGCTGGCCTTCACACAAGCCGGCGCGCCACGGGCGACAGGGCTGGTGCCTCATTTGGGGGCTGCCTGAACGAAATTCAGGGAGGGGTGAGCAGGGTGGGGCGCGCAGAAGGTAAACTCAGCGGATAGTCCCGGCTGTAGTGGAGCCCTCGGCTTTCCTTACGCAGGCGGGCAGAATTGACGATGAGTTGGGAAACCGTCACAAGGTTACGCAATTCAAGCAAGTCCCGACTGACATGGAAATTGGTATAGAACTCCAGGATTTCCTCGTGTAACAGTTTCAGGCGGTGAGCCGCCCGCTCCAATCGTTTGTCGGTGCGCACGATTCCGACGTAATCCCACATGAAGCGGCGTAGTTCCTCCCAATTATGGGAGATGACCACTTCCTCATCAGGGTCAGTGACCTGACTGCTGTCCCAGGGCGGAATGAAGGGCAATGGTGCAGCGGGTGGCTGGGAGAGAATGGCGGCGCTGGCTTCCCGGGCCATCACCACGCATTCCAGCAGCGAATTGCTGGCCAAACGATTGGCGCCATGCAAACCCGTGCAGGCCGTTTCGCCAATGGCATACAGCCCGGCCAGATCGGTGCGCCCCTGCAGATCGGTACGCAACCCGCCACAGGTATAGTGAGCTGCCGGAACCACCGGGATGGGTTGGGTGGTCATGTCGATGCCCAGGGACAGGCATTTTTCATGGATGGTCGGGAAATGGTCGAGAATGAACTCAGGGGACAGATGGGTAATGTCCAGATAAACGCAATCCAGTCCGTGGCGCTTCATCTCATAGTCGATGGCACGGGCCACGATGTCGCGCGGGGCCAATTCTGCACGGTCATCGTGCTCAGGCATGAATCGGTGACCGTTAGGCAGACGCAGAATGCCGCCTTCCCCCCGGACGGCTTCGGAGATGAGGAAGGACTTGGCATGGGGGTGATACAGGCAGGTGGGATGAAACTGGATGAATTCCATATTTGCAACGGTACAGCCTGCCCGCCATCCTGCGGCGATGCCATCTCCCGTCGCCGTGTCCGGATTGGTGGTGTAAAGGTAGACCTTGCCCGCACCGCCGGTGGCCAGCAGGGTGTGCGGGGCAGTGAAGGCATGCACTTCGCCGCTGGTTTCCTCCAGTGCATACAAACCCACACAACGCCTTGGCCCCGGCAGTGCGAGCCGTTCACTGGTGATCAGATCGACCAGCATATGCTGCTCGAATAGGTGAATACGCGGATGCTGGCGCAATTGGGGGTGCAGTGTGTTCTGAATGGCGGCCCCGGTAGCATCGGCCACATGGGCTACCCGCCGCTGACTGTGTCCGCCTTCCCGGGTGAGGTGCAACGCACCATTTTCCCGTGTAAAGCGGACACCGCGGCGAGTTAACCAGTGAATGGCCATTTCACCCCGCTCGAGAATGAAATGAGTGGCTTCGAGATCGCACAGGCCGGCACCGGCAATCAGGGTGTCCTGCACATGGGTATCGATGCTGTCCAAACTCGACAGTGCCGCAGCAATCCCTCCCTGAGCGCGAGGGCTGGCACCGTCCTCCAGAGACCGTTTGGTGATAAGGGCAACCCGAAGGCCATGGTCTGCCAACTCGAGGGCAGTGACGCCTCCCGCCAGGCCACTGCCCACGACAATTGCTTCAAAAGATTTTACGGCTTCCATCATGGTTCATCGATCTGATTGTGATGCGGAGGACAAGCATAGCAGAAATCCTCTGGCGAACTGACCGCTGGGACATGAAGGGAGTTGTCACGAAAAAACTTATCCATTAGAATTGCCTCGAATGATAGAACAAGGTATTTTATCCCATACTCATAAAAAGACGAGGCCGGCATGAATTCATGCATCATGATCCTTGATTCCGATTATCGTCGCGCTGTTACCCTTGAATCCCATTTGATCCCTGCTTCTTTCCATACCTTGCGTGCGGCTCATGTGGAGGATGCAAAATCACTGTTGCGCACACATCCCATTAAACTGGCGATCCTCAATCAGGATCATGGAAGCAACGGTCATGGTTATGAATATATTCGCTTCATGCGCGAACATTACCCCGATCTCGGCATCATCATCCTGAGCGAAGATTCCTCGCCTCTGGACCGTGCTCTGGGCATTGAAATGGGTGCCGATGATTTTCTGGTCAAGCCTGTGGACATCCGGGAACTCATGGCTCGGATTCGGCGCTTACTGGAACGTCTGACTGTTTCTTCCTTTTATCTGGACAAGGGAATAAATTTTTCCGGATTTGGGCTTGATCGAAAAAAACGGGAAGTCACGTGGATTGCCTCGGGAAATAAAGTCCATTTCACCAACCGTGAGTTCGACATGCTGCTCTGTCTGCTGGAGAACGCCAATCGGGTGGTGGGGCGCAATACGCTGTCCCATGTGGTCTGCGGACGATCCTGGCATGCCGAAGACCGTTCGGTGGATGTCACCGTTTCGAGCATCCGATGCAAGTTGCGCCAGTACAATCCTGCCGATACGCTGATCCGTTCGATTCGAGGAACGGGATACAGTTTGATCATCCGTCATGAATGATCAGAAAACCCGTTCGTTCAGGATCTGGCGCAAATAGGCACCATAGCCATTCTTGCTCAGGGGAAGAGCCAGTTTTTCCAGTTGGGTTGCATCGATCCAGCCTTGACGATAGGCGATTTCTTCGGGGCAGGATACCTTGAGTCCCTGCCGTTTTTCCACGGTCTGGATATATTGGGCAGCCTCCAGCAGGGAATCGTGGGTCCCGGTGTCCAGCCAGGCAAATCCCCGTCCCAACACTTCCACGCGCAATCGTTGCTGTTCGAGATAAAGACGATTGAGATCGGTGATCTCCAGTTCGCCCCGCGCCGAGGGAACCAGGGTACTGGCCAGATCGCAAACCTGTGCATCATAGAAATAGAGACCGGTGACGGCATAACGAGAGCGGGGTTGAGCGGGCTTTTCTTCCAGCCCGATGACATGGCCGGTATCATCAAACTCCGCCACCCCATACCGTTCAGGGTCACTGACGGGATAAACAAAAACCGTCGCGCCTTCGGGATGTTTTCCCGCTTGTCTGAGTTTGATGGAGAAGTCATGACCGTAGAAGAGATTATCCCCCAATACCAGGGCACTGGGCTGATGTCGGATAAAATCCCGCCCGATCAGGAAAGCCTGCGCCAATCCGCCGGGGTCCGGTTGGACGGCATATTCGAGATTCATTCCCCAGTGGCTGCCATCTCCCAGCAACTGCTGGAAGCGTGGGGTATCCTGAGGCGTGGAAATGATCAGGATGTCGCGGATCTCCGCCAGCATCAGGGTACCCAGCGGATAGTAAATCATGGGCTTGTCGTACACGGGCAGCAATTGCTTGGAAATGACCTGGGTGGCGGGGTAGAGGCGGGTCCCGGAACCGCCCGCCAGAATGATGCCCTTTCTCATGCTTCCTGCCTCCGTTCCGCGTAGTTTTGTTCCAGCCAGGAACGGTAAGCGCCAGACAACACGCGTTCGCTCCACTCCTGATGTGTCAGGTACCAATGCACGGTCTGTTCCAGACCGGAATCGAAGGTATGGGCAGGCTGCCAGTTCAGTTCCTGGCGAATCTTGCTGGCATCGATGGCATAGCGACGATCATGCCCCGGTCGGTCCGTGACGAATTGTATGAGTCGACGGCGGGTGCCCAGCGCCGAGGGGCGATGTCGATCCAGTGCATCACAGAGGGCTTTGACCACGGTCAGATTGGCCAATTCGCTATTGCCGCCGATATTGTAGGTTTCTCCCACCCGTCCGGCTTCGAGCACCCGGCGAATGCCGCTGGCATGGTCACTGACATGGAGCCAGTCCCGTACATTCTGGCCATCTCCATAGACCGGCAGGGGTTTTTCAGTCAGGGCTTGGTGCAACATGAGGGGAATCAACTTTTCCGGGAACTGGTAGGGCCCGTAGTTATTGGAACAGTTGGTGGTCAGGACGGGCAATCCATAGGTATGGTGCCAGGCACGCACCAGATGATCGGAAGCGGCTTTGGAGGCGGAGTAGGGGCTATTTGGCGCATAGGGCGTGGATTCGGAAAAGGCGGGGTCCTGCGGGGCCAGGGAACCATAAACCTCATCGGTGGAGACATGCAGGAAACGGAAATTCTTGCGTTCTTCCCCCCCCAATTCATTCCAGTAAGCGCGTACCGATTCCAAAAGATGAAAGGTGCCGACGATGTTGGTTTGAATGAAGTCCGCCGGCCCGTAAATGGAGCGGTCCACATGGCTTTCGGCCGCAAAATTGAGGATGGCGCGGGGCCGGTGCAACTTCAACAAGGCACGGACCAGGGCCGTATCCCCAATATCGCCTGCCACCAGCGTATGGCGCGGATCCTGATCGAGGCTGGCCAGGTTATCCCGGTTTCCGGCATAAGTCAGTTTATCGAGGGTCAGTACGGGTTCATCCTGGAGATCCAGCCAGTCCAAAACGAAATTAGCACCGATGAAACCAGCACCTCCAGTCACAAAAATCATACTGACTCCTTAATCATGGGATTCTCGCACATGGGGAACAATGAAGGTGCATTGTACCAATACCTTGTCGTTTCGCGTCAAAACCCCATCACATACGCACATTGCGTATAATGTATATTATGTTAAATACAGCGGAACAACAAAGCCCCATCCACAGATGGGGCCTGCGGGAATCCCTCCCTGAGCGGTCAACCCAGACAGGAATTGATCAGCGCACCACTTTCATCCAGGGGGATTTGCAAGTGGGAACGGCAGGATAGTAAGCGTTGCTGTCCGGGCAATAGTAATGAATTTGTGACTGCCCTCCACTGGTCGGCGCCGTGCCGCTCCCCGATGGGGGTGCGCTGGACCTCGGGCTCAGGTCGGAACGAGGGTCCAATTTGGTGACCCGGGTGGCCCCTCCTCCCCCCAATACCTGAACGCGATCACCCACATGGAAAACTTCATCGGCTCCCTGAGTGACGGCAATCACGTAACCGCTGTCCAGTCGAATCGTGATTTCCACTCCGTTTTCAGTGGACAAGGCATTTTGAGCCGCGTTGCCCGCCGCTCCGGCGGCCAGTGCGCCTAAAACCGTTGCTGCCGCATTGCCGTTGCCCCCTCCAATGGTACTTCCCAGTGCGGCTCCAGCCACACCGCCGCCCAGAGCGCCCAATATGCCCGGTTCACTGCTTTGAATGTGGACCTTGCGCACGCTCTCTACCGTCCCCAGTCGGACCGACTGCTCACCGCGCACTTCCGTGCTGGTATAATCGCTGCCCCCCAGCCCCGGCGAGGAACAGCCCGATACAAGCGCCAAAGTCAGGGAACACAGGGTAAGTGTCAGATAATGTTTGTGCATCATGTTGGTTGATCTCTCTCACGAATAGGTCGGGAAGTTCGGACACCCGCGATTATAACTCGCGTGGGTAGACTTTAACCGCAGGAAATGGTTCCGTGTACTTCGTCTATGGTAATCTGTCACTCTTTTCGGAAAGGGGCATCTCAATTCTATGGCTCAGTACGTCTACAGCATGAACCGAGTGGGGAAGATTGTCCCCCCCAAACGACAGATTCTCAAGGATATCTCGCTGAGTTTTTTCCCAGGGGCGAAAATCGGGGTACTCGGACTGAATGGTTCGGGTAAATCCACGATTCTCAGAATCATGGCGGGCATCGACCGGGACATTGAAGGTGAGGCCACTCCCCAACCTGGGCTCAAAATCGGCTATCTTCCCCAGGAACCCAAACTGGATCCTCAATTAACCGTTCGCCAGGCCGTAGAGCAAGGTCTGGGTTCGGTCATCGAGGCGCGTGCGGCATTGGAGGCCGTCTATGCGGCTTATGCCGAGCCCGATGCGGATTTTGATCATTTGGCGTCGGAACAGGCACGGCTCGAGGCCATTCTCAGTGCGGCTGACGGGCACAGCGCCGAGTTACAAATGGACATTGCTGCCGATGCCCTGCGCCTTCCTCCCTGGGAAGCGCAGATCGGCAATCTGTCCGGCGGGGAAAAACGTCGTGTGGCTCTCTGTCAACTGCTGATCTCCAAACCCGACATGCTGCTGCTGGATGAACCCACGAACCATCTGGATGCAGAAAGCGTTGATTGGCTGGAACAGTTTTTACAGCGTTTTCCAGGTACGGTGGTGGCTGTGACCCATGACCGATATTTTCTGGACAATGCTGCCGAGTGGATTCTGGAGTTGGACCGGGGGCACGGTATTCCCTGGAAGGGCAACTACAGTTCATGGCTTGGTCAGAAGGAAGAACGCCTGAAACAGGAAGAGTCCCAGGAATCTGCACGCCAGAAAGCGATTCACAAGGAACTGGAATGGGTCCGTCAGAACCCCAAAGGTCGTCAGGCCAAATCCAAGGCACGTCTGGCACGTTTCGAGGAACTGAATTCGCAGGAGTACCAGAAGCGTAATGAAACCCAGGAAATTTTCATTCCTGTGGGCGAACGTTTGGGCGATTCCGTCATCGAGCTCGAGGGGGTCACGAAATCCTTCGGGGATCGTCTGCTCCTGGACGATGTCAGCCTGACCATTCCGCCCGGTGCCATCGTTGGCATCATTGGTCCCAACGGAGCCGGCAAGTCCACGCTCTTTCGCATGATCGTCGGTCAGGAAACGCCAGATTCCGGTACCATCAAAATCGGTTCCACCGTCAATCTTTCCTATGTGGATCAGTCACGGGAAACCCTGGACGGGGATAAAACCGTCTGGGAATTCATTTCCGGAGGATCGGACCTGCTCACCGTGGGCAAGTATGAAACGCCTTCCCGTGCCTATATCGGACGCTTCAATTTCAAGGGAGCGGATCAGCAAAAGATCGTAAGGAACCTGTCGGGTGGGGAACGGGGTCGTCTGCATCTGGCCAAAACCCTGATTCGGGGAGGGAACGTCCTGCTTCTGGACGAACCTTCCAACGATCTCGATGTGGAAACCCTGCGCGCCCTGGAAGATGCCCTGCTGGAATTTGCCGGAGCCGTGTTGGTCATCTCCCATGATCGCTGGTTTCTGGACCGAATCGCCACCCACATCCTGGCCTTCGAGGGCGACTCGCAAGTGACCTTCTTTACCGGCAACTACCAGGAATACGAAGCTGACAAGAAGAAGCGTCTGGGGGAAGAAGGCGCGCGGCCCCGTCGCTTACGTTACAAACCCTTGCACGGCTGATCCTGCAGGAGGCCGATCAATTCCTCGGTGCTGAGGGTGCTGGTTTCCCCAGCGCCCTCCAGCAAACTGTCTGCCAGGTTGCGCTTGCGTTCATGCAGGGCGACGATCTTTTCCTCGATGGAATCCTTGATGATCAATCGATAGACCGTCACGGGTCGAGTCTGCCCCATGCGATGGGCGCGGTCCGAGGCCTGGTCCTCTACCGCGGGATTCCACCAGGGATCCATGTGAATGACGTAATCCGCTGCGGTGAGGTTGAGCCCTACCCCACCGGCCTTGAGACTGATGAGGAAGATGTCGTCCGTGCCGTCCTGAAAGGATTTGACACGTTTACTTCGCTCGGCGGAGGGGGTGGACCCATCCAGATACTGATAGGTGATGTGATGCTCTTCCAGGGCCTGTCGAATCAGGGTGAGATAGTCCACGAACTGACTGAAGACCAGGGCTCGGTGCCCACTCTCCTTCAACTCTTCCAGGATTTCCATGAGCGCGGTAATCTTGGTGGAGATCCAGGGCCGATCGGGGAGAATCAGGGCGCCATGGCAACAGGCCCGCCGCAACCGCATGATTCCTGCCAATACCTTGATTCTATTGGGTTGTTCATCACCCGGCAAAGTGGTGTTCTCCAGCGCTTCGAGACGGACCGCTTCGTACATGGCCTGTTCTTCAGGAGTGGCCTCCAGTTGCAGCGTGACTTCCGTACGTTGGGGCAATTCGGTCAATACCTGGGACTTGGTACGCCTCAAGATGAAAGGTTGGATCAGGCGGCGCAATTGTTCCCGGGCTTCGGCATCTCCATGCCGCTCGATGGGGTGGGAAAACTTTTCCGTAAACGTATCCAGGGTTCCCAACAGGCCAGGATTGATGAAACGGAACAGGTTCCATAATTCCCCGAGGTGGTTTTCAATGGGGGTTCCCGTGGTCAGAAGGCGAAAATCCGCACGAATCTTCATGGCCGCCTGCGAACGCTTGGTGCCTGGGTTTTTGATGGCCTGGGCTTCATCCAGCACGCAAGTGGCCCAATGGTGACTGCTGATCATCTCCATCTCTTGCTGGAACAGGGTGTAACTCAGAATGACCAGGGAATTCGGGCCCAGGTCTGACAGTTGGTTTTTTCCGCCTACGCAGAGCCAATGCAGGTCCAGAGTAGGAGAAAACCGTTTGGCCTCCTGGACCCAGTTGCCGCAAACCGAGGTCGGTGCAACCACCAGGGCTGCCCCCAATGGGGCTCGGTAAAGGAGCAAGGCCAAGGTCTGAAGCGTTTTTCCCAAACCCATGTCATCCGCCAGACAGGCCCCCGCTCCTGCTTCGGCGTGACGCACCATCCAGACAAATCCCGTCCGTTGGTAATCACGCAATTCCGCCTGGAGGGTGGGGGGGGTCTGGGGTTCCCATTGACTCAGGGATTCATGCCTCGACAGCAATTCGATCCAGCGTTGGTCGGTGATTGCGGCGCTTTCCTGCTCGATCAACTGGGACAGATGCGGCGCAGCGAGGGCATGGATCTGAAGTTCTCCAGCGTCTTCTTCATGAGACAGGCTGGCCAGTCCCCGAATTCGATCCAGCAAGCCTTCACTCAACGCAATGAATTGACCATCGGACAAGGCCACGAAACGGCAGTCTGAATGTTTTGCCGCGGCCATGAGGGTTTTGAGTTCCAATACGGTATGGGCATCGACACGTACCCCCCCGGAAATCTTGAGCCAGTCTCCCCGGGTGTGGATCTGGAGGGCCATTTGGGGAAGGTGCGCTTCTCCCCGGATCCGTAAACTTTCTCCCGCTGGCCAGCGCAGATGCACGGCGGATTCCCCCATCGCCTTGAGTAACGTCAGGATTTCACAGGCTGCTGCGGGGTGACGACTGATCCCCGTAAAAGGAAGGTCGGCGGGAGCCAGCCAGGGAAGGCAGGCATCGAAGATCTCCTGGGCGCGACGACGCTCTTCATCCAGCGCACGCCTCACACCTTTCAGCGCGCTGTCACTCTCCCCTTCGATACAAAAGGCATGCCCTGCTCCGGGAATGAAGGAGGCCCCGGATTCTCCCAGAGGATAGACCACCAGAGCCAGATGTATCCCCTGGGGATGAGGAGACAGCAACGCGTAGAGCGACAGGAGGGAGGCGTCCGACAGAAACAGGTTGGCGGGCGTGGGCAGATCACCTTGCACCAGAAAACGGGTGGTCAGGGTCTTGAGCAGGGAGACAACGCGCTCCTCCTGATTGACGGGGATCTGTTGTCCCAACTCACCCAGAATGTCGCGCAGACGGATTTCCTCATCGGTCAACGCATAGAGACGTAACCGGTGGGACGACTCTTGCTCGATCCACAAATCCTCGCCTACAGGAATCTGCGGTTCCAGTTGCAGGTACCAATGATGGCGGTCATGCCCACTGGTCAGGACGAAACGTCCTGCCACGAGTTCCACGGGACGTTGAAGGTCATGTCCCCAGAATACCAGCGGATGTCCCATCAGCAGGCGCAGGGCCTGGGGTGCAAAAAAACGTTTGTCGTGGGGCTTCTGGTCTACCAGGGCGTTTCTCAGGTAAGCGATCACGGTTTTATCCTGGTCCGTGAGACCTTCCAGTTCCTGGGTCGCATTGATCAGACGCTGAAAAGTGATCGCTTTGCTGGCACTCCAGGATCCATGGGTCTGCCGCTTCTGTTCACGGGCTTCGATGAGAAAGGTGCGGCCGTTGGAAGGGCGACTGAGTGCCCAGTAAAATCGCTGCTGCCGGACTGGCGTCGCGGTTTCACCCAACTCTTCCCCCAGTCGCTCCAGCGCGCCCAATGCTCGCTCCCACAAGGGTTGACGGCGAATGGCAGGAACCAGGGTGAGCGACCCCATTTCCTGGTGCAAATGGGTGGCATGATGCACGGGCCCACCGGGTTGCATGCGTTCCAGGAGTTCCCAGGCTTCTGCCGCAATCCAGCGGTATCCATGGGATTCTGCGCGGCGGGCCAGTTCGATCAACCGCATCGAGTCGATACGCTCGCCATCGCCATCCACCCACCAGCAAGCCAGGGCCCGAAACAACTGGGCCAGAGATTCCTTGTCTCCTATTTCCGTGCGGTCTTCTGCCGGGTTTGCCTGGACGGACTGGGTTGCATGGGCGACCTGGCCCAGACAGGCATAGATGGAACTCATGCCGGTTCCATTGCGGATCACCAGGGCAATATGCTGAGAGGCCCGCTCCAATGCTTTTGGATCACCGTTGGCAATCAGGGAAATCACGTAGGCGATTCCTCCCAATCCACTCATGCCGTGTTTGCGCAAATCCTGCGGCTTCCGGCATTCCTTCAGCACTTTCTCGAACAGGGGAAGTGCGGATTCCATCTGTCCTCGCCAAACCAGAACCAGACCTTCGATAGCCTGTGCCAAAGGGAAAGTACGGCCCCGTACCAGGGCCAGTGATTCTTCGAGATGCCCGCGCAAAATCATGGGTTCGCACAGAACGCTGGCAAACCATTGGCGTTGTTCCTCGGGCGCCAGACGCGCCTGTTCCCGTAACCAGGAAAGGGGTCCTTTGCAGGGTTCCAGGCGACTGGTTCGCAACGCAAGGATGGTCGCCGCGATGGTGAGCGCAATTTCATGCGGCAGGGAATCGAATTGCCGGGCTGAAAAGGGATCGTCAAACAGGGTCAGATAGGGATTGCGCAAGCGCCATTCGGAAGCGAAATAACTTTGCAGTGTCTGGGCCAGTTTGGAAAAATCTTCAAAACGGCGGGCATACAGCGCGAGGCGCAAATCCCGCACGCCTTCGTTGAATTGGCGTACGAAATAACCAAAGCGATAATCGGCGATCTTGAAGACCTGACGCACCGTCTCCAATGCGATCTGGATTTGGGCCTCATCTTCCGGGTTCCGGAGAATGATCTCGGTCAAGGCCGGGCAACAGGATAAGCGACCCTGATTCAGGGTCAGTTCATTTTTTTCGAGGAGATGTTCGATCAAGGGAGTCGCATCAGAGACGGGTAAGTCGCTGCGCTGACAAAATACTTCCCAGAGGGTATGGATCTGATTTCTGGTCAGGGAAAGAAAGGATAGAGAAACCAAACGCAACAAACTGCGCGCGGAATCCGGAACATCCAGGATCGGGGCATCCGGAAGGGGAACGGAGGAAGTCGAGGTCAAGTGAGAAGTCCTGAAGGAGGCCAGCGTGTCATGATCTTGTAATCCATCCCCGCAATTCTATGATGAAATTCAATCTGGTGCCAAGTATCCTCCGGGGATGTTGCGATAAGGCAGAACGAGGGGTAGCATGGCAGGGTTTCCTGGAGTGATGCGCCCATGTCCCAAC
Organism: Pseudomonadota bacterium; assembly: GCA_021828745.1. The sequence goes on along the minus strand of JAJZDE010000014.1, from coordinate 5,533 downwards.
CCCTGATTGAAATCGAAGACCTGCACTTCAGTTACGATGGTGCACGACCGCTCCTGAAAGGAATCAACCTCTCTCTCCAGGAAGGGAAGATTTCTGCCGTTCTAGGCACCAGCGGCTCGGGCAAGTCCACGCTTCTGCGCCTTGTAGGCGGGCAACTGCGTCCCCAGCGTGGGGCTGTACGCTATCGCGGACGGGTGGTGCACGAGATGTCTGACCGGGAACTCTATGCCATGCGCCGCGAGTTGGGCATGATGTTCCAGATGGGGGGACTGTTCAGCGATCTGTCCGTATTCGAAAACGTGGCATTCCCCCTGCGTGAACATACCCGGCTCGCTCCCCGCCAGATTCGTGATCTGGTCCTCATGAAATTACAAGCCGTGGGCTTGCGCGGTGCCCGTAATCTCATGCCTGCCGAACTTTCGGGCGGCATGATCCGACGCGTATGCCTGGCCCGTGCCGTTGCCCTGGATCCCACGCTGGCCATCTATGACGAACCCTTTGCGGGGCTGGATCCCATTTCCCTCAACGCCGTAGCCCGCCTGATCCGGGAACTAAATGACAGTACCGGAATCACATCGATCGTGGTCACCTACGACGTCAGCGAATCTCTGAAGGTCGTGGATGACATGTTTTTACTTTCCGAGGGGGTCGTCGTCAGCCAGGGTACGCCGTCCTCACTCAGCCAGAACACTCAAGATGCTTATGCCTACCAGTTCATCCATGCCGAGGCCGATGGCCCCGTGCCTTTCCAGTGGCCTGCCCCCCCGCTGGAGCAGGATTTTCGACCGCCGTTGTCCTGATCTCCCTTCCCGTTCCCAGGGGACGTTGCGCCCTGCTTTTCATCCTGCATCACGTCACAATTGAATCGAGATTCCGACTGCGATGGCCACTGTTGCTGCCCCCCCCTCCTTGCCCCCCAAATTCACCAAAGGAAAGAAAAGGGTCTGGCTGATCGGCCTCATCGTTTTTTTCCTGGTGCTGGGCCTGTTTCGACATTTTCGCCAGGGAACTCACGATCAGAAAACCCTCAAGGGACCTGCGCCCACCCCCGTTTCCCTGGCCATCGCCCATCAGGCCGACTTTCCGGTCTGGTTGACGGGACTGGGCACGGTGACGCCCGTGTATACCGTCACCCTGAAAAGTCGCGTGGATGGCGAGTTGATGAAGGTCTATTTCAAGGAGGGAGACCGGGTTCATCGGGGGGATCCCATCGTTGAGATCGATCCACGACCCTATCAGGTACAGTTGGCTCAGGCCCAGGGTCAACTGGTACATGATCAGGCCTTGCTGGAAAATGCGCGGATCGACCTGAAACGGTATCAGGAACTGATCAAAACGGGCGCCATTCCGGATCAGATGTTGGTCACACAGCAAGCGCTGGTGCACCAATACGAGGGTACGGTCACCTCGGATCAATCTCAGGTGGATAACGCCAAACTCCAATTGATTTATTGCCATATCACAGCCCCTGTGAGCGGGCGTCTCGGCATTCGACTGGTGGATCAGGGCAACATGATCCTGGCCGCCGGTAACATTGGTCTGGTGGTATTGACTCAACTGGATCCGATTACCGTGATTTTTCCTCTCCCACAGGATTATTTGAGTGACATTCAGCAAGGGATGAACAGTCCTCTGGCTCCCCTCAAGGTAGAAGCCTGGGATCGTTCCAACCAGCATTTACTGGCCACAGGTGAGTTGCAAACCCTGGACAATCAGGTCGACATCACCACGGGAATGGTCAAATTGCGCGCCCAGTTCGACAATCATCACGACGAACTCTTTCCCAACGAGTTCGTCAACGCCAGGGTCCGCGTGGCGGTCTTGCCTCATGCTACCGTCATTCCGGTGGCTGGGGTGCAACAGGGGGATCAAGGTCCCTTCGTGTTCGTGGTGGACAAAAACATGAAAGTATCCATTCGCAAGGTCAAAGCCGGTCCAGCCAATGGAGATGAAATTGCCATACTGAGCGGCGTTCGTCCGGGAGAACGGGTCGTGACCGAAGGGGTTGATAACTTGCGTTCAGGGATGACCGTCACCCTCGCTCAACGCGCCTCTTCCAACCCCGCCGTTTCCCAGTGAATTTTTCCAGCCCCTTTATCGATCGTCCGATCGCCACCTCCCTTGTGATGGTGGCGATCCTGCTGTTGGGGTTGATTGCCTGGCGCCAACTGCCCCTGTCTGCGCTGCCCGAAGTGGATTACCCCACCATCGAAGTCACGACGCTTTATCCCGGGGCGGGACCCGAGGTGATGGCCGGAACCGTGACTGCCCCCCTGGAACGTCAGTTCGGACAAATGGCCGGCCTGACCCAGATGGCCTCCACCAGTTCAGGGGGAGCCTCCGTCATCACCCTTCAGTTTTCTTTGTCCCAGTCTATCGATGTGGCGGAGCAGCAGGTTCAGGAAGCCATCAATGCCGCTGGAACTTTCCTACCCACAGATCTGCCCATGCCGCCCCTATACAACAAGGTCAATCCTGCCGATGCGCCCATTCTGACCCTGGCGGTGACCTCCCCCCATATGTCCCTGCCCCATCTTCAGGATTGGGTCGAAACCCGTCTGGTAGGAAAACTCTCTCAAGTTTCCGGCGTGGGTATGGTCAGCATGGGCGGGGGATTGCGCCCGGCCGTGCGGATTCGGGGCAATCCCACGGCCCTGGCCTTGCGCCGCCTTGGATTCGAGGATCTGCGCACCGCGATCATCAATAACAATGTCGACATCCCCAAGGGGAGTTTCGATGGTCCCAACCACTCGGTGACGGTGGATGCCAATGACCAGTTGCACGATGCCGCGTCCTACCGTCAAGTCGTCATCACCTACCTGAACGGTGCTCCGGTCCGGATCGGAGATGTGGCCGAAGTGGTGGATGATGCCGAAGACGTCCATCTGGCGGCCTGGAGAAACGATACCCCTGCCATCATCGTCAACATCCAGCGCCAACCTGGAGCCAATGTCATCCAGGTGTCCGACCGGGTCAAGGCGCTGCTTCCCAAGTTGCAGAATTCCTTGCCTGAAAGTGTCAAGGTCGAATTATTGTCTGACCGTACCACCACCATCCGCGCCTCCGTCCATGAGATTCAGTTTGAGTTGATGCTGGCCATTGCCCTGGTGGTCATGGTGATTTTTCTGTTTCTGCGCAGTTTGCCCGCCACCCTGATCCCTGCCTTTGCTGTGCCGGTTTCCCTGATCGGCACTCTGGGCGTCATGTACCTGGCCAATTTCAGCATCAACAATCTCACGCTGATGGCCCTGACCATTGCCACCGGGTTTGTCGTGGACGATGCCATCGTCATGATTGAAAATATCGCCCGCTATCGGGAAATGGGCGAAGATGCCCGCACAGCCGCCTTTACCGGGTCCCGTCAGATTGGTTTCACCATCCTCTCTCTGACCTTTTCCCTGATTGCCGTACTCATCCCCCTGCTGTTCATGTCGGATGTCATCGGGCGCCTGTTCCGGGAGTTTGCCGTGACCCTGGCCGTCACTATCCTGATTTCGGCATTTGTCTCCCTGACGCTCACGCCCATGCTCTGTGCCCATATGCTCGGAGGCAAGGAAGCAGCGGAAACAGGGTGGCGCCTTCATTGGAAACAATTTCTTGACCGCCTGATCCAGTCCTACGCGCGTTGGCTGGACATCGCCCTGCACCATCAGGGACTGGTATTGTTCACGGCCCTACTCACCCTGATACTCACCGCAGCCCTCTACCTTTATCTTCCCAAAGGATTTTTTCCTATTCAGGACACGGGTATCCTGCAAGCCATTACTCAGGGTCCTCAAACCATTTCCTTTGGCGCCATGCGTCGAGAACAGTTTTCATTGGCACAAAAAATTCTGAAGGATCCTGCTGTGGAAAGCCTGTCCTCCTTCATCGGCGTGGATGGATCAAATACCACGATCAATTCGGGACGTTTGATGATCAACCTCAAACCCTTTGCCCAACGTGGAGATGATAAGTCCATCCAGGCGATCATGCATCGTCTGCACGAAACCATGGTCCAAAGCCACAGTGCGCTGGAAGTCTATTTCCAACCCGTCCAGGACATGACGCTGGAAGACACCCTGAGCCGAACCCAATACCAATTGACGCTGGAAAGCCCCAAGATCGCCGAGATTCAACATTCGGTTCCCCTTCTTCTTGAAAAGATGCGCCATCTTCCCTCGCTTCGTAATGTCGCCAGCGACCAGCAAGACCAGGGAAAACGGGTCTTTCTGGACATCGACCGGGACAACGCCCTGCGCCTGGGGGTCTCCGTCGCAGCTCTGGATAATCTGCTCTACGACGCGTTTTCCCAACGAATCGTGTCGACCATTTTTACCCAGTCAAACCAGTACCGCGTGATCCTCGAAAGCGGACCTGAATTCAGTCAGAATCCGGATCAGTTGCACTTGTTCTATGTTCCCGGCGCCAACGGCGCACAGGTGCCCCTGGATCAACTGGCCCATATCCGGGAAACGACCGGTCCTTTGTCGATTCATCATCTGGGACAATTCCCCGCGGCCACCCTCTCCTTCAACCTGGCTTCTCACCAGTCCCTGGGTCAGGCCGTGGCTGCCATAGAGCAGGCAGCCAGCGAACTGAACCTGCCTCAGAGCGTGGAACTCCAATTTCAGGGGGCTGCCCGTGCCTACCAGAAGTCGCTTTCTTCCACGCTCCTGCTCCTGCTGGCGGCCGTGGTGACCATGTACATCGTGTTGGGGGTCCTCTATGAAAGCTACATACACCCCATCACCATCCTGTCCACCCTTCCTTCCGCAGCCGTGGGCGCATTGCTGGCCCTCTCCCTGACAGGGCACGATCTCGATATTCTGGGCGTGATCGGCATCGTACTCCTGATCGGTATCGTCAAGAAGAATGCCATCATGATGATCGACTTTGCCCTGGAAGCCCAACGGCACCAAGGGCTATCCCCGGAACAGGCCATCCGGGAAGCTTGTCTGTTGCGTTTCCGTCCCATCCTGATGACCACCTTGTCGGCATTCTTTGCGGCTTTTCCCTTCCTCTTTGGCACCGGGATCGGTGCCGAGTTGCGACAACCCCTGGGTCTCACTCTGGTGGGCGGGCTTTTGGTCAGTCAGTTACTGACTCTCTTTACCACTCCGGTGATCTACCTGACCATGGAACGACTGGTGGGCCGTTTGCGTACGCTGACAGGTCGGCAGGCATGAACCTGACCGGGATATTCATTGCTCGCCCCATTGCGACGACCCTGTTGACAGCAGCCATTACCCTGGCGGGATGGGTAGGCTTTACCCTCATGCCCATTGCCCCTTTGCCGCAAATCGACTTCCCGGCCATCAATGTTCAGGTGGCGCTGCCCGGTGCCAGTCCGGAAACCATGGCCGCCATCATGGTCACGCCTCTGGAACGAACGGTAGGACGAATCGCCGGATTGACGGAAATGACCTCTTCAAGTGCCACCGGTATGGCCTCCCTCAGTTTGCTCTTCGATCTTGATCGGGACATCAACGGGGCAGCACGCGATGTCATGGCCGCACTGGATGCGGCGCGCAGCCTGTTACCTCCTGCCCTG
>JAJZDE010000127.1 GCA_021828745.1 Pseudomonadota bacterium | reverse complement strand
AAAGCGGATCCGCGTAGGCCAGCCAACCTCGATAAAACAGGACATCAGCCGTCACCAGATAGAGCAGCCCGGCCAACTTTCCCGCCCCCACGCCCGGCCAAAGGCTGCGCGCCCACCAGCCCAGGGTCAGGGCTGTGCCCAGGGTTGCCCCCAGGGTCACCAGGCGGGCTGCCAGCAACACCTGGGACCAACCCACCAGACGCGCCACGGGGATCATCAACCAGTTGTACAGCGGGGGTCGCCCGCCCACCCCCCCGAGCGCCACCACACTGCGGAAAATCTGGCGCTGCCACATTTCCATGGACATGATGGTGTAGTTGGCCTCCTCGCCCACATAGGCATGAAACAGGGAAAACACGTAGATCGCCAGGACCCCCCCCAGAATTCCCCAGTAATATCGGCGCAGAAACGACATTCATTCTCCCAGATAGGCCGCGCGCAACGCGGGACTGGCCAGACAGACCGCTGCATGGTCGGAAAACACCACGCGCCCCGACTCCAGGATCAGAGCGCGGTCGCACAGTTCCAGGGCCCGTCGGGCATTCTGTTCTACCAGCAGCAAGGTTACCCCGGTCTGCACCATTTCCGAGATGACCTCGAAAACCTCATCCACCCGTTGGGGGGCCAACCCCATACTGGGTTCATCCAGCATCAGGAGACGGGGCCGGGTCAGCAGGGCACGCCCCAGAGCCAGCAACTGCTGCTCCCCCCCGGAGAGCGTGCCCGCGGCTTGGGCCCGTCGCTCGTAGAGACGAGGAAAACGGGCGTAAACCTTCTCCATTGCCGCCGGATCGGGGCGCCCCATCTGTCCCATCTGCAGGTTTTCTGCAATGGACAAACGAGGAAAACCCCCCCGCCCTTCGGGCACCAGAATCAAGCCGGCACGCGCCCGTTGCCAGGCCGGTCGGCGGGTCCAATCCTCGCCGTCAAAACTCAGGCTACCCTGTGCAAAAGGTACCACCCCGGCCAAAGCCTTCAGGGTACTGCTCTTGCCCGCGCCATTGGCGCCGATCAAAGCCACCTTTTCTCCCTCTTCGAGGCGCAGGGACAAATCGCAGACGGCCTCGATTCCCCCATAGTGCACCGCCAAATGACGTACCTCCAGAAGCGGTTCAGCCATGGGACGAGTGCCCCAGATAGGCTTCGATGACGCGCGGGTTGGCCTGAATTTCGGCGGGCGTTCCCTCGGCCAGGCGTTGCCCATAGTCCAGGACGGTGATGCGTTCGCACAATTGCGCGATCCAGCGCACATCATGCTCGATGACCAGCAAGGCAATCCCCGCGGCACGAATGCGCAGGATCAACTCGGTCATGTGCCCCCGTTCCGTTCCATTCATCCCGGCCACCGGTTCATCCAGCGCCAGCAGGCGGGGTCCCGTAGCCAGGGCACGGGCAATTTCCAGGCGGCGTTGCGCCCCATAGGACAAGGTACTGGCCACCCGTTGCGCCATTGACTGCAACCCCACCCATTCCAACAGTTCCTGTGCCCCCTCCAGAATCTCCCGCTCTTCGCGCCGCACGGCCGGGCCCTTGAACCAGGCCCCCAGCAGTCCGCAGTGCGTCCGCCCATGGAATCCCACCATGACGTTTTCCAGGACGCTCATCTGAGGGAATACCCGAATATTCTGAAAAGTACGCACCAGGCCCGCCCGGGCAACCCGGTGGGGCTGACCTGCGGGCAGGGGCTGCCCGGCAAAGGTCAGCGTCCCCGCATCAGGCACATAAACCCCGGTCAACACGTTAAAAAAGGTGGTCTTTCCGGCGCCATTCGGGCCGATCAGGCCCACGATGCTGGCTGGCTCGACCGTCAGGGAAACGTCGTGCAAGGCCTGAACCCCTCCAAAGCGTTTGCTGATCCCCTTTGCTTCCAGCAACGTGTTCATGACGTATGCCATTCCCGTGCCCGTGCCCGGGACGGCAACAACCCTTCAGGGCGCCAGCGCATCAGAATGACCAGAGCGATCCCGAAGAGGAGCAGGCGCAAGGTGGACGGATCGATCAGGACGTGATGAAACCAGTGCTGCTGCCAATCCCCCAGGGGGCGCAGCACCTCGGGCAGGAAAGCGAGCAGGAGGGCGCCCACCACGACCCCGCGCAGGTTACCCATTCCGCCCAGCACCACCATGCACAGGATCATGACCGATTCCTGCAAGGTAAAACTCTCCGGGCTGACAAACCCCTGAAACCCCGCGAACAGGCCACCCGACACACCGCCAAAAGCGGCGCCCAGGGCATAGGCCAGCAGTTTGAGGCGACGCGTGTCCAGCCCCATGCTGGCCGCCGCAATCTCATCTTCGCGAATGGCCATCCAGGCCCGGCCGATCCGGGAATATTCCAACCGTCTGGACAGAAAAAGCGCCAGCAGGACGAACAGGAGAAACAGATAGAAGGTCCCCACCAGGGCGGGCAACGGGATGCCCCACACCCGATGAGGGCGGGCAAAGGACCAGCCTCCCAGATGAAGTGCGTCGATCATCGTAATCCCCTGAGGGCCGTTGGTGATGTTGATCGGCGCGGTCAGGTTATTGAGAAAGACCCGAATGATCTCGCCGAACCCCATGGTCACGATGGCCAGATAATCCCCCCGCAGCCCCAGGGTCGGCCAACCCAGCGCCACCCCGAAACTGGCCGCCACCAGGACGCCGGTGGGCAGAATGGCCCAGAGAGGCCAGTGCACCCCGAATTGGGGCGAGGCCAGCAGGGCATAGGCATACGCCCCCACCCCGAAGAAAGCGATGAACCCCAGGTCCAGAAGCCCGGCATAGCCCACCACGATGTTCAGGCCAATGGCCAGCAAAACGGACAGCAAGGCAAAGTCCAGGATACGTACCCAACCCCGTCCCAGCAGTCCTTCGACCGCCCAGGGCAGGATCAGGATGCCCAGAAGCATCCACAAACGTTTGAAACGGGCAAGACCGGCGATCATACCTTTTCCGGCGCATGGCGCCCCAACAGACCGGAGGGGTGGAACACCAGAACCAGGATCAGGGTGGCAAAGGAAAAGACATCCTTATAATTGCTGCCAAACAGGTTCCCCGTCCAGTCCCCCAGATATCCGGCCCCCAGGGCTTCCAGCAAACCCAGCAGGATCCCGCCCAGCACCGCGCCGGACAGGTTGCCGATCCCACCCAGCACGGCAGCCGTAAAGGCCTTGAGCCCCAGCATGAACCCCATGGTGTAGTGGGCCACCTGATAGTAAGCGCCCACCATCAATCCGGCAACGGCTGCCAGTGCGGCCCCAACCACAAAAGCCAGGGTAATCACCCGTTCCGTATCCACCCCCAGCAACTGGGCGGCCACGGGGTTTTGCGCCGTTGCCCGCATGGCTCGCCCGAGCGCCGAACGCTGCACGAGCCAAAGCAGACCGCCCAACAGACAGAGGCTCCCCAGCACGATCACCCCCTGGAGGGGACTGATGACCACCCCCCCCCAACTCAGGGCATGGGTCAACCCCAAATCCGGGAAGGAGTGATAGCCACGCCCCCAGAGCAGGGCCGACCCCTGCTCCAGCACCATCGACATCCCGATGGCCGTGATCAGGGGAGCCAGTTTGGGGGCGTGGCGCAGGGGGCGATAAGCCAACCGTTCCAGAGCCACCCCCACCAGGACACAGACCCCGATGGCCCCGGCCAGGCCCCCCGCCAGGGCCACGGAAAGAGGCGCCCCCCAACCC
>JAJZDE010000126.1 GCA_021828745.1 Pseudomonadota bacterium | reverse complement strand
AAGCGTTATGCACTGACCGATGAGGGGTTGGAGCATTTCAGGAAATCCTACCCTGGTATTGAGATCTCCAAGGAAGACGTGTTCTATTATGTCTATGGTCTACTCCACTCACCCGACTACCGGGCCAAGTACGCCGACAATCTGGCCAAGGAACTGCCACGGATTCCCTGCGTGCCGGGAGTTGACCGATTCCGGGCCTTTTGCCAGGCGGGGCGTGATCTGGCCGGGTTGCACCTGAACTACGAAACCGTGGAGTCTTATCCCTTGACCATCACGGTTCACGGTGAACCCACGCTGACCGATGCCGATTACCGGGTAGAGAAGATGCGCTATGGGAAAGAGGGCAAGATCAAAGACCTGACCACGATCCACTACAATGACCGGATCACGCTTTCAGGGATACCGCTGGAAGCGTATGAGTACATCGTCAACGGGAAACCTGCGCTGGACTGGGTGGTGGAGCGTCAATGCGTCAAGACGGACAAGGACAGCGGGATCGTGTCCGATGCCAACGACTGGGCCGTGGAAACCCTGCACAACCCCAAGTATCCGCTAGAGTTGGTAGGTAAGGTCGTTGCGGTGGCGTTGGGAACGCAGAAGATTGTGGATGCGCTGCGATGATCCCCGTAAAACAATCCATTGAAAGGTTGATGATAAATACCGTTTACCCTGCTTGAGGCGACAAGCAATGCCACTTCGCTCGAATAATAAATAGGTTGGTGAATCATATACATAAGGAACAAAAATGGATAAGACCCAAAACCTCCACCCGCCGAAATCTTTGTTAGCAATCGAGGCGGACACGCGAAAAATCGAATTCAAGATGGCGAGTGAGCCACTGGTCGGTTCATTGCTGAGAACACTGGCAACTTCAAAAGTAAAAGGACGTTTTCTTGAATTGGGGACAGGGACCGGGTTGTCGACTGCATGGCTCTTAGACGGCATGAACTCGGACTCGACGCTTGTAACCATGGACAATGACCAGACGCTGCTTGATGTGGCGCATCGCCACCTAGGTAGCGATTCACGCTTACGAATCGTCTGTGAGGACGGAGATGAGTTTGTTAACTCACTGTCCGCAAACGGGGAGAAATTTGATTTCATTTTTGCGGACACATGGGCCGGAAAATATCGATTTATTGAAGAAACGCTTGGCTTGTTGAATCGACACGGGCTGTATGTCATTGATGACATGCTACCCCAGCCAAATTGGCCGGAAGATCATCCCCCAAAGGTGGAAAGCCTGCTCGCACTCCTGGAAGAACGTGAAGACTTCTTGATCACAAAAATAGCGTGGTCGTGCGGTGTTGTGATTTGCACCAAAATTTAATATGCCTCTTAACAAAGCCCCGTATACCTTATAGGTACATGCGTCCCCATGATCAACCAAAGGGGGGGACCATCACTTCGCAGGCGGGGCAAAGCATGACAGTTGACACAGGAGAATTGCACTAATGCTGACCTCTTTGCACATCAAGAATTTCAAGGCATGGAAAGATACTGGCCTCATCCGCCTAGCGCCGTTAACGGTGATCTTCGGTGCCAACAGCGCGGGTAAGAGCAGTTTGGGTCATTTGTTGCTGGCTCTCAAACAAACCACATTATCGGTCGACCGAAAACGTCCCCTGCATTTGGGTGACGAAAACGCCCTGATTGATTTGGGCACTTTTGCAGAGTGTCTGCATAACCACGATTTGAAAAATGCGTTGGAGTTTGAACTAGAATGGAAAGTTCCTGGCAAAGATTTAGAGGTGCGTGACCCGCTAAGCAAGCAAAGATTTGCGGGAGATGAGTTGCGGTTGACCGTTGCGCTCTCGGCTGATGACAAGGAGCAACCCAGAGTGGATAAACTGAGTTATAAACTTTTGCGCAAAACCACATGCCACCTTGAAGTTAATTACCTTCGGGACGAAAAAAACAAACTCGATATTTCTTCGCCTAATTACAAGTTTATGCGCAATACAGGAAGAGGTTGGCCATTGGATGAGCCAGACAAGTTTTACCGCATTTCCGACCAAAGTCGTGCCCGCTTTCAAAATGCAGAATTTTTGTCGGACTTTGCACTGAGTACGGAAGCGACACTCAACAGCATTTACTACCTTGGACCCTTGCGTGAACATCCAAAGCGTATCTATTCGTGGTCAGGTGAAACGCCCGAGAGCGTTGGGCAGAGGGGTGAGTTTGCGATTGCCGCCATTCTGGCTGCCAGTGCGCAAGATCGGAAGTTGAATCGTGGTTTTAGAAGGCATCTGACTCGCTTTGATGCATTTATCGCGCAATGGCTCAAAGACTTGGGAATCATCGAAAGTTTTGCAGTTAAATCCGTGGCGACAGGTCGGAAAGAATATGAGGTCGTGGTCAAAACCCACGCCTCAGCCAGTGAAGTCAAAATTACCGATGTTGGGTTTGGTGTTTCACAGGTTTTGCCGGCGCTGGTTCAGGCTTTCTATTGCCCTCCGAATTCCACCATCTGGATGGAGCAACCAGAAATTCATTTACATCCCCAGGTGCAGGCCGAACTTGCAGATGTGTTCATTTCTGCGACGCAGGCCCGCGAAAATGGCAATGAACGCCATGTTCAACTGATTGTTGAAAGCCATTCCGAACATTTTCTCAATCGCCTGCAACGCCGCATCGCCGAAGGTGCCGTGGCACCGGAGGATGTGGCCGTGTACTTCTGCCGTCGCGCTGGTTCCGCCACCAAACTGGAGCCGCTGCGCCTGAACATGTTTGGCGAGATCGAGAACTGGCCAGAAAATTTCTTCGGCGACGAAATGGCTGATATTGCTGGGCGCACCTTGGCAGCGATGCAACGCAAAAAGGAACTCGCCAAGGAAGCAGGCAAATGATGCGAGCGGTCATTGATACCAATGTTCTGTTGGTTGCTAATGAGCAACATACTGATGTGTCGACGGAGTGTGTGATCAAGTGTGTGGAACATTTGCAGGCCATGAAAAAGGATGGCGTAACGGTCATTGATGATGACTATCAAATTTTGTCGGAATATCAACGCAAAACCAGCCCCAATCAGCCAAAAGGCGTTGGCGATGTGTTCCTGAAATGGTTGTTACGCCAATCAGGAAACCAGGAGCGGGTGGAGCAGGTCAGTCTGACAAAGTTGGCCGAAGATAAATTCGCCGAATTTCCGGATGTGGTCTTGCAACAAGACGATGTTGATGCACCTGATCGTAAATTTGTTGCGGTGGCTAATGCCCATCCCGATAAGCCGCCTGTATGGCAAGCGACAGACTGCAAATGGTTGGACTGGTGGACCGCCTTGCAGGACAATGGCGTTCGTGTTGAATTTTTATGCCTGGACGACGCTTGCAGGTTTTATCGCAATAAATTCCCCAACAAGCCCTTGCCTGTATTGCCGGACTGAATCATGACGGGTTTCTTCCGCTTCCCCCCATACACCGCACCTTGCTTGGCTTGGTGCTGGCCCTCACGGTTCACGGTGAACCTACGCTGACCGATGCCGATTATCGGGTACAGAAGATGCGCTATGGCAAAAACGGCAGGGACAGACAAGGACCTGACCACGATCCATTACAATGACCGGATCACGCTTTCAGGGATACCCTTGGAAGCCTATGAGTACATCGTCAACGGAAAACCGGCGCTGGATTGGGTGGTGGAGCGTCAATGCGTCATGATGGACAAGGACAGCGGGATTATGTCGGATGCCAACGACTGGGCCGTGGAAACCCTGCACAACCCCAGGTATCCGCTGGAGTTACTGCAACGAGTCGTCACTGTCAGTTTGGAAGTCTTAAAGATTGTCCGATCATTGCCCAAGTTGGAAATCACTGGATCGGTCTCGACTGTTTAACGGAGCCAAAAC
>JAJZDE010000125.1 GCA_021828745.1 Pseudomonadota bacterium | reverse complement strand
CCACTGAAACCCATGGAGGACTGGCCGGCCGGTGTGACCAAGGAAAAATTGGTGGCGGAATTGCAGAAGCGGTTCGCGCAGGAATTTGTGGGGATAGAATTCAACTTTTCACAGTATATTCAAGATAATGTGGAAGAGGGTCTGTCGGGGGTCAAGGGGGCCAATTCGGTCAAGATCCTGGGCCCGGATCTGGTGGTGCTGGAAAAACTGGCCGATCGGGTGCACGATGAACTGGCCAAGGTCAAGGGGATTGCGGACCTGGGTGTTTTTCGAATCATGGGGCAACCCAATCTCAATATCGTGGTGGACCGGGTGCGGGCTGCCCGTTACGGGCTCAATACCGGCGATGTCAATACGGTGGTCCAGGCGGCTCTGGGTGGCGCCCAGACCACAACGTTGATGGAAAGCGACCGGCAATTTTCCCTGGTGGTACGTCTGGCACCCGAGTTCAGACAGAATATCGATTCGATCCGTCAACTGAAAGTGGCCTATCAAACCCCGACGGGTACCAATGCCTACATTCCCCTCAGCGAGGTGGCGAATATTTCTCTCGATACAGGCGCTTCTTACATCTATCATGAAAAAAACCAGCGTTTCATCCCGGTCAAATTCAGTGTGCGCGGACGGGATATCGGGAGTACGGTACTGGAAGCTCAGCAGGTCGTTGCGCGTCAGGTTCCCTTGCCGCAGGGGTACCGGATCGAGTGGGCCGGAGAGTTTGATGAATTGCAGCAGGCCAAACAGCGGCTTTTTGTGGTGGTTCCCATCGCCCTGGGCCTGATCCTGGTCTTGCTCTATGGTTTGTTCAATTCCGTGCGAGACAGCCTTCTGGTACTGGTGGCCATTCCCTTCTCCGCAGCAGGGGGGGTCATTGCCCTGTACCTGACGGGTTTGGATCTGAGCATCTCGGCGGCCATCGGTTTTGTTTCCCTGTTTGGCGTTTCGGTCATGAACGGCATTCTCATCATGACCTACTTCAATGGTCTGGTGAATTCGGGCATGCTTGCAGAGGAAGCCATGTTTACGGCGGCTGAGAAGCGCATGCGCCCACTTCTCATGACGGCGCTGTCGGCATGTATCGGACTGCTTCCTGCCGCGTTGTCACACGGCATCGGAAGCCAGGTACAACGGCCCCTGGCCATGGTGGTGGTGGGGGGGATGTTGCTGGGGCCGATCATGTTGCTGGTGGTGGCGCCTGCCTTGCAGATGGTATTCCTTGACAAGAGCCGGGGTAAACCCCGGGCCAGGCCAATGGATGAATGAAGCTGGCGTCAGGGTGTGATCAGGCCCAGGCTGGCTGCCCGGATCGCGGCTTCGATGCGGGTGGCGACCCCCAGTTTGGTGCGGGCGTTATCGATGTGAAAATCCACCGTTCTTTTGGACAGTCCCAGAATCAAGGCAATTTCACTCGAGGTCTTGCCGCGCGCCGACCAGGTCAGGACTTCCCGTTCCCTTTCTGCCAATTCCACGCCATTTCCGGCGGGCAGGAGTTCCCGCATCCGGCCCAAACGTGCGCGTAGAATTTCGTACAGTACGTCAAAGTCGATGGGTTTGGTGACATAGTCGTCCGCACCCAGTCGTCGTCCGTGCAATTCGCTTTCACGGTCGGTGAGGGCGGTCAGAAAAATGAACGGGGGGGGATTGGGCAGGGTGGCCAGGACTTTCTCCAGAACCTCGAATCCAGAAAGCGTGGGTAAGCCGATATCGCACAGCACCAGGTCCGGGCGCTCACGCTCGATGGCCTCGAGGCCGGCCTGACCGTCGTGGGTTAACTGGATGGATACGCCCCGGTCCTGTAACTCCTCCGCGATCAAATCGGCCATTTCATGGTCATCTTCGATACAAAGAACTTTCATCGACGTCCCGAAGTTGGCAAGAAAAGGGGAGAAACCACTTTCCTGGGTGGAAGGCGTACTTTATCAGGATTCTCACCGGGTTATCGATGCAAGTGTTCAATTATGGGATGCCGGGTCGTTTCCCAACACGTGACCGTCGACCAGATGTCCGTAGAGAGAATTCCGGGAGCGATGAAACAGGGCGCGTGTTTCATCCACAGAACCGGTGAACCGCGGATCCTGGGGGCGATCGTGTCCATCCATGAAATAGGCCACATCCCAGGCTTCCTGATCGGAGAGCGATCCTCCCAGACTCAGGGGCATATTGGTCTTGATATAGGCTGCGGCCTTGTTCAGGTGGGCCATCCCGGCTCCCCAGTTGAAAGAACGGCTCCCCCACAGGGGCGGGAAGACCACGTGCCCGTCACCGGCCCGTCTCCCCTGGCCATCGACCCCGTGACAGAGTGCACAATGATTCGCGTAAACGGTTTTTCCTCGTTCGTAACTGGGCGGAGTGCCGGGGGCCTGAATTTGCGGGATCCCCCGTTCCGGCAAGCGGGGGTTGATTTTTGCGTTTTTCTCCATCCAGTAGGCATACGACTCCAAAGCCACCAATATGGGGTCGCCCAAAGGAGGGGCTTTACCATTCATGCTGTAGAGAAAGCAATCCTGCAGACGTTCTGCGAAGGTATTGACCCGGTGGTTTTTGGATCGATAAGCGGGGTAGGACAGAAATGCTGCCCATAAGGGTGCCGATCCCGCCTTGCGGCCCTGGTCCAGATGACAATTGCGGCAACTCAAATCATTGCCTACATAGGCGCGTGCGTATTGACCGGTATTGGAAAAAATCAGTTGACCCTGGCGCACCATTTTTCCAAATTCATCCTTGGGAATATCACGATCCGCGGGCAAGAGGGAGGCTCCTCCCTCGGGAGGAGAGTCGGGCAGGCCGTCTCCCAGGGTCGTGAGGCTGGTCATCAACAGGGCAAGGGTCATCAGGTACTTCACGGTTGACCTCCTGGGGTCACGGCGGATGAGCCGGAATAGTAGAGCGAAACAGCACGAATATCCTGGGCAGACAGTTTTCTGGAAATGTTTTCCATCAAGCGGAGGGGGCCCGGAGGGCGGCTGCCATTTTGAAATGCCCGCAACTGGTTTTCCAGATAGAGGGCCGGTTGCCCGTTCAAGGCCGGAAAGTTTTCGCCCACGCCTTTTCCATCGGGGCCATGACAATCATCACAGGAGGGAACGTTCTCGCTCCACCGGCCGTGAACGGCCAGCTCATGACCGGATTCGTCCCCGGCCCCCAGGGGGCGAGACCGGGGGGGTAACTGCGCGTAATAGTTGGCCGCATGGGTGATGCCATCCGCCGTGAGCGCTTGGGCGATCGAGTTCATGATGGGGTTTTTCCGTTCGCCGGAGGCAAAGGCATGCAGTTGTTTCTCCAGATAGGTGGAAGGAAGCCCTCTCAAACCGGGTATTCCCCCTGCGGCATTCCCCTCGCCTTCGCTTCCGTGACAACCGGCACAGGCGGCACGGCTGAATCCGCTGCCCTCCCCGACGCCGAGGATCAGGGCATGGGGGGGAGAGGTTTCGGCGTGTGCGCCAAAGGCCAGGGGTAGAAACAGAAGGGCCTTGAGGAACACTTTTCCACGCGCACGGTACTTTGTCCTGTTCATGTCACGACCTCTTCATCGACGGACTGACGGTTCATCCGTAGATTGCGGATAAGGTTTGAAACCATAATGTGCAAAAATGGCCTGGGCCCTGGCCGACTTCAGGAAGTCGACCCAGGCTTGAGCCGCCTGGGGATGGGGTGCCCCTTTGACCACTCCTGCCGCGTAAACGGCAGTGGCATTCTGGGGGTCGGGAATCTCCACATGGGTGATCGGGTTCCCGGTTTCCTCCTGAAAAATTGCTTCGGATTGCCAGGTAACTCCGGCATCTGCAAGGCCCTTCATCAAGGTCATCGGGCTTTGTCGATGATGGATGTGGGTCAGTTGGGTTTCTCCCGTACGGACTTTA
>JAJZDE010000124.1 GCA_021828745.1 Pseudomonadota bacterium | reverse complement strand
GGCGAATCGGTCCTGCAAGGGCTGGCACGGTGCCGGGCAGCGCGCGATCTGGATTTTTCCGGATACCAGATGGATTCGATCAAGACCTTTCATCATCACTTCAACTGGAAAACCTTCATCGAAGTTTATCTCGAGGATTACCACGTGGTGCCTTTTCACCCGGGATTATCCGGTTTCGTGAATTGTGACGACCTGCGCTGGGAATTTGGGGAGGGGTACAGTGTGCAGACCGTGGGGGTGAAGGATCACCTGAGAAGACCCGGGTCGCCTGTTTATCAGCAGTGGCATGAAGTGGTCCGGCGCTACAGTGGTGATCGGGAACCGGTGAACGGAGCGATCTGGATGGTCATTTACCCCAACATCATGGTGGAATGGTATCCCCATGTGCTGGTGGTCAGCACGGTGTGGCCTGCGGGGCCGAACCAGTGTACCAATGTGGTGGAGTTCTACTACCCGGAAGAAATCGTTCTGTTCGAGCGCGAGTTCGTGGAAGCCCAGCAGCAGGCCTACTTTGAAACCGCCCGGGAAGATGACGAGATTTGCGAGCGCATGGACCGGGGCCGTCGTGCCCTGGCCGCACGTGGCCGGGAGGAAGGGGGGCCTTACCAGTCTCCCATGGAAGATGGCATGTTGCATTTCCACGAGTTCTTACATCGTCAGTTGGGATGATGCCTCTTGTGTCTTCGGGGTGGATTGGCTTATAATCAAAGACTTTTCGGTACGAGGGGTGTTCCCGCGTGCCACTCTGACAGGAACAGGTAAACATGGTTGTGATCCGTTTGTCCCGTGGCGGTGCGCGTAATCGTCCTTTCTACAATGTGGTCGTGGCTGATTCCCGTAATCGTCGCGATGGTCGTTTTATCGAGCGGCTGGGTTTTTATAACCCGCTGGGCGTTGCCGGGGCCGCCGATGCCCTGCGTCTCGACCTGGCGCGCGTGGCCTTCTGGCAGGAGCGTGGGGCCCAGGTTTCCGACGCGGTGGCAAAGTTGGTCAAACGTGTCGGAGCGCAAACTGTCGCTGCCTGATTGGGTGGTGATGGGGCGCATCGGCACCCCCTTCGGGGTCAAGGGCTGGGTGCGCGTTCATACCTACAGTGAAGCGCTGGACAGTTTGTCCCACTATGCCGAGTGGGGGTTGGGAAAAGAGGGGCAGTATCAGCGCTATGCGCTGGTGGACTGGCAGATACAGGGCGGGGGATTGGTGGCCGCTCTGGCGGGGGTGACGGACCGTAGCCAGGCAGAGTTTCTGCGTGGCCTCGAAGTGGTCGTCCCGCGCAATGAATTGCCTGCCCTGGGGCCGGACGAGTTTTATTGGTCCGATCTGGTGGGGATGTCCGTGCGCAATGAGGCGGGTGAAGCGTTGGGAACGGTCGGGGAATTGCTTGAAACAGGCGCCCATCCGGTGTTGGTGGTGCGCGCGGGCGAGGTGGAACGGCTCATTCCCTTTGTTGCCCCCGTGCTGCAGGAAGTGCGTCTGGCCGAGGGCGTGATACGGGTGGATTGGGGGCTGGATTACTGATGACCTATGTCTTTGACGTGGTCACGCTGTTTCCGGAAATGTTTTCTGCGCTGACCCAGCATGGGGTGACCCGGCGTGCATTGGAGCAGGGCATCTGGTCGTTCACGCCCTGGAACCCCCGCGCCTTCACCACGGACAACTATCATACGGTGGATGATCGTCCCTACGGCGGGGGACCGGGGATGGTGATGTTGCCCGATCCCCTGCTGAAGGCCCTGAATGCCGCGCGTGCCCGGCAACGGGGGGTGGGGGTGGAACAGACCCATGTGGTGTATCTGTCGCCCCAGGGCAAGCCTCTGGATCATGGGCGCGTGATGGAATTGACCCGGCGGGAAGGACTGATCCTGCTGGCAGGGCGGTACGAGGGCATCGACCAGCGCGTCATCGACTGCGCGGTGGATGAGGAGATCTCCCTGGGAGATTATGTGTTGTCGGGAGGGGAATTGCCCGCCATGACCCTGATGGATGCGGTGATTCGGCAGTTGCCTGGAACCTTGGGCAACCAGGGGTCCGTGGGGGTGGAATCTTTCGTGCAGGGGTTGCTGGAAGCGCCGCACTATACCCGTCCGGAACTCTATGAAGGAATGGCAGTACCGCCGGTGCTGATGTCGGGCAATCATGCCCACATCCAGCGCTGGCGCAGGATGCAGTCGCTTGGGTGCACCTGGAAAAAACGCCCGGATATGTTGGCTCGCCAACCGCTTTCCGGGGATGATGAAAAACTCTTGAAAGAGTATCAAATGGCCTTCGAGGCCCAAGGAATCAACCCATGAATATCATCGAACAACTCGAACAGGAAGAAATGGCCCGCTTGAGCAAAACCATCCCGGATTTTGCGCCGGGCGACACCGTGGTGGTCAGCGTCGCCGTGGTGGAAGGCGAACGTAAACGGGTACAGGCCTTTGAAGGCGTGGTCATTGCCAAACGTAATCGCGGCCTGAACTCGGCGTTTACCGTGCGCAAGGTTTCTTCCGGCGAAGGCGTGGAACGGACCTTCCAGACCTGGTCCCCTTCGATTACGGGGATCGAGGTGAAGCGTCGTGGCGATGTGCGACGCGCCAAACTGTACTACCTGCGCGATCGCTCCGGCAAGTCGGCCCGCATTCGCGAGAAATTGCCCAACCGCATCAAAACAGCGGCCAAGCCTCTTTAAGGTTTCCTCCCCGGGAGGAGGGGCAGGGTGTCTGCGGTGGGAGAAGACTGGACGCAGGCTCTGGAGCGGTTTTGCGACTGTCTCTGGCTGGAAGAAGGCCTGGCCCGCAACACCCTGGACAGTTACCGGCGGGATCTGATCCTTCTGGCTGGCTGGTTGGCGTCCCGATACGGGGCGGTTTCCCCCTATGCGGTGTCGGAACTCCAGTTGCAGGGGTGGCTCGCGTACCTTTTCCAGGAACGGAAATTTTCCAGTACCAGCGCTGCCCGAGCCCTGTCCAGCGTCAGGCGCTTCTACCAGTTTGCGGTACGCACGGAAGGGATGTCCGGAGACCCTTCGCTCCGTCTGGAGTCTCCGCGCATTCAACGAGGGCTTCCGATCGGCCTTTCCGAAGGAGAGGTGGAAAGTTTGCTGCAAGCGCCGCCCGTGGCGACTCCCCTGGGTCTGCGCGATCGCGCCATGCTCGAGGTGCTCTACGCCAGCGGTCTGCGCGTCAGCGAACTGGTGGACTTGCCCCTGGCTCATCTGGGGCTGGTCGAAGGGGTGGTTCGGGTGCAGGGCAAGGGCGGCAAGGAGCGCCTGGTTCCCCTGGGCGAACCAGCCAGGGAGTGGCTCGAGCGCTATCTCAAGGAGGCTCGTCCTGTCTTGCTGGCAGGGCAGCCGCACCGCGCCCTGTTTGTGACCCACCGACGGGATTCCATGACGCGTCAGGCTTTCTGGTACCGTATCAAACAACATGCAGGTCGTGCGGGCATCACGACCCCGCTCTCTCCCCATACCCTTCGTCATGCTTTTGCGACTCATCTGGTGAACCATGGTGCGGATTTGCGGGTTGTCCAACTTTTGCTCGGTCATGCCGACATTTCCACCACCCAGATCTATACCCATGTGGCCCGCGAACGTTTGCGTCAGTTACATGCCCGTCATCATCCCCGAGGATAATTCATGACCGCTGTCCAACTCGTTCTGTTCCTTGTGACCTTGGGCGCCTACCTGATGGGTTCCCTATCCTTTGCCGTGGTGGTCAGTCGGGTCATGAAACTGCCCGATCCGCGCTCCTTTGGCTCCAAAAACCCCGGTGCCACCAACATGCTGCGGGGAGGCAGTCGTCTGGGGGCGGCCATCGTGCTTCTGGGAGACGCGTTCAAGGGATGGCTGGCGGTGTGGCTGGTGATGCATGTCCTGGTCCCCCTGGGGACC
>JAJZDE010000123.1 GCA_021828745.1 Pseudomonadota bacterium | reverse complement strand
ATGCTCTGGTACAGAGTTCCATTGGACGAAGCAAAGATGCCCTGGCTCGCACGGTCTCCCCGCAGTTCGGCCCGCAGTTCGAAGTCTTTGACCGGCGCATACCCCAGAGTCAGGGTCGCTTCCCGCACCGTATCGGGACCCGGCAGTGTTCCCGGGGCCGCCACGGCAACCCCGGACTCATCCTTCAATTGTTCCGCCCGGAATGATACCCGGTATTGGTCGTTGATCTGATAATTCAGATAGGCTGCTAGCCCCCAGTAAACCTCTGTCCCCACCTGATTGTTGGTGGCGCCGATCACCACATTCTGCTGACTGGAATGATCTGCATTGAGAATGAACGTCAGGGACTGCGTCAGATTAGACGTGAAAACCATATCCAGCAAGGTGCGATTGCCGCTTCTGATTCCGGAAAAAGGAGTCCCGGCATTAGCCGTATACATGTTGGTAATGGTTCCCGCCGGAATGATCCCCGCCCAGTCGAGGGAGGTGGGCACCGTTTCAGCCCCGCTGTACACATCGAACAACAGCGAAGTATCCTTGGTGAATGCCTGGTTGATGGCAAATTCCGCCGTCTTCGAGGCGGTCATGCCCGTCACCTGATCCCACCCGTTGTTGACCCCCATGGTCACGGTGGTCGCATCCGTCAGAGCGTTCACGGCACGCACCCCCGTATGGGTAAAGGGGCTGTGGCCGTAGAGGATGGAACGGGTAATGTTGGTATCCGCCACACTGTTGGGGACTTCAACGCCCGACAGGGAATTGAACTTCCCGCCGATCAGGGTCCAGGGTCCGGTGGCGTATTGCATGTACGCCTGGGTGGGATCAAAGTTCCCCCCCGACCCCATGGTGGAATTGTATTGGTTGAGATTGTTCCCGGAGCAGGCGCCGTAGGAACACAGGTAACCCGCGTTGCTCCCGGCGATCAGATCCACCAGCCAGCCCATCCCCTGCTTGGGGGTTTGGGACATGGTGATGGAGGCCTGGTTGAGGCTGAAGGAATTCTTGCTGGTATCAAAGACCTGGACATTGGGATCAGGCATCTGGTTGTGGCCGATGTACCCGGCATCCAGATAACCGGACACATCGATGCTGGAAGCCTTGAACAATTTGGCGATGGTCATCTCCGGCTCTGCGCTGGTTTCATCTTCCTTTGCACTGGCGGCCGTCATCATCCCCATCATCAAAAGACAGGAGGTCACTTTGAGGGGGAAGGGCAGGGGGGCTTTCATGAGGTTTTCTCCTTGAGGTATGGATCGATGAATGAAAATATGGAGCCAATCATAGAAAGATCGACGCAAAGAATTCATAAAGAAAATGAACCAAGCCATGAAATTTGAATCAATTCCGTTGATCAAATCCCCCTTTTCAAGGTCGTCC
Organism: Pseudomonadota bacterium; assembly: GCA_021828745.1. The sequence goes on along the minus strand of JAJZDE010000123.1, from coordinate 2,537 downwards.
ACCGTCCAAACTTTCGTGATGAAAACTGTGATCCGTCGATGGGGTAGCGCTGTCCTGCTGGGGTTGTGGGGGCTTGTGGTGTGTGCGGATCTGCGGGCTGAAACCCTGGCAGAGGGCCTGGCCCAGGAAACCCAGGCCTGGACCCAGGGCAGTTATGCCTTGCCCGAACCGGAGCGGGAGGCATACTTTGCCCGCCTGCAAAATCAGGCCCACGATTTGTCCCGGCACTATCCCAATCGGGCCGATCCCCTCGTCTGGGAGGGCATCATTACGGCCACTCATGCCAAATATCAAAATATTTTCAGTGCGTTGGGAACGGTTCGAAAAGCCCGGGACATTCTCCTCCAGGCCGTGGCCATCGATCCCACGGCCATGGACGGGTCCGGCTTGATCACGCTGGGCGCCCTCTATTTCAGGGTCCCGAAATTCGGTTCGTTTGGAGATGACGACAAGGCACGTGACTATTTTCAACGGGCCTTGAAGGTGGACCCGGACAATATCGATGCCAACTTTTTCTATGGAAAATTTCTCCTGGCCCAGGGAGATAAAGCCCATGCCCTGATTTGTCTCAAAAAGGTGATCGATGCGCTGCCTCGTCCCCAAAGCGTCGAGGCGGATCGGGCACGCCAGGCAGAGGCACAGGACCTGCTGTCTCAAAATTTTTGAAGTTGACCGGGTTTGTGTTTTTTGAGCAGGCGCGCAGCAAGTGACCGAGCACAATGGGGTTTTCAGGGAGAAGCCCATGACCCATGTACGACACTGGACCAATGCGCAATTGCTGGCCTGCCTGTTCGGGACCCGCGGCAATTACCGGGCCTGCGAGGAAACACTGGAACCCCTGTTCAGCGAAATGGATGGAAAACTGCAACGCAAGGGGCAGGCCTTGCGGGAAGTCCTGAGACGCTGGTTGGAAGAACGATTGCGCCGGGGGGAGGTCATGGGCCAGCCGGCTGTGGTCAAGGATTATCTGCGCCTGATTTTCAAGGGGCAGACCCATGAGTCATTCTGGGTCCTGTATCTCGATGCCCAGCATCAACTGATTCAGGCAGAAGAACTGTTCCGCGGGACCCTGACCCAGACTGCCGTGTATCCCCGCGAGGTGCTGAAGGGGGCCTTGCGGCACAATGCGGCAGCCATCCTGCTTTCTCACAACCACCCTTCGGGGATGGCCCGCCCCAGTACCGCAGATCGCCAATTGACAGAAGTGCTGAAACGGGCTCTGGGATTGGTGGACATCCGGGTACTCGACCACTTCGTGGTGGCTGGTCCGGAACTGGTGAGTTTTGCCGAGCAGGGCTGGTTGTGAGCCCTCGCCCTAATTTTCGGTGCCGACCCGGGCCAGTTCCCGGGTCAGTTCGGCTTCATCCAGTCGTCCCAGTTTGACCCAGATCACCTGGTCCCGGGGGCCCAGCAGAACGGTCATGGGCAACCCCTGCTGGGCATTCCCCAGGTTCCTGGTGAGGGTCAGGGTGTCGTCCTGGCCGATGAGGTTGGGATAGGGCAGGGGGTGCGCCTTGACGAAGGCGTTCACCGATTCGGGGCTATCCATGGCAATGCCGATGAATTGTACATTCCGGACGGACCACTGGGGGTATAGTCGGGTCAGCATGGGCAGTTCGGCGCGACAGGGGGTGCACCAGGGGGCCCAGAAGTTGATCAGGCGATAGCGCTGGGGCCATTGCCCGAGGGACTGGGGGGTCCCCTGCAGGTCGGGCAGGGTCAACCTGCTGAAACCGGGAGGCGCGACCGGGGGTGGGGTGGGTTCCTGTCTGAAATGAAACCCGAAGGCCAGCAACAGGGTTGTGGCGACGATCACGCCCCCTTTCCATAACTTCCCATTCATTTATTTCTTTCCATTCTGCGCCCGAGGGCTCGTGATAAAATCCTGCCACTCACCCGCTACTCTAACAGAGTCAACCCTGACTTTCACCGTGGTCAGATACTTTAGGAACACACAGGATTATGGGAAAAGAGGTTAAAGTTCCGGACATTGGCGATTTCAGGAATGTTCCGATCATCGAGTTGCTGGTCAAGGAAGGGGATCTGCTGACGGTGGATCAACCCCTGATCACCCTGGAATCGGACAAGGCGACCCTGGAAGTTCCTGCCCCCGAAGCGGGAAGGGTGGAGCGGGTGCTGGTCAAACTGGGGGAACGGGTGTCCGAGGGTTCGCCCATTCTCATCCTGGCGGTGCCGGGGGAGGAATCGGTGGTCCCCTCTCCGGTTCCGGTGACTCGTGCGGATCCGGTGATGACGCCCGTGGATGCGCCCGTGGATGCGCCCGTGGATGCGCCCGTGGTGGCGCCCTCTTTTTCCACGGTTCCTGTCTCTGCTCCCCGGTTGACGCCTGCGGGAGAAGAAGCGTTACATACGGCCCATGCCAGTCCGACGGTGCGTCGTCTTGCGCGTGAACTGGGGGTGGATCTGGGACAGGTGCAGGGCAGCGGGCCCCATCAACGAATTCTGCGCGAGGACATCCAGAATTTCGTCAAGGCGGCGCTACAGTCTTCGCGTTCTCAGGGGGGCGGGTGGGGCAT
>JAJZDE010000122.1 GCA_021828745.1 Pseudomonadota bacterium | reverse complement strand
CCTGACGCAGGTCGCCAACCAGGGCGGCGCGCATCTCCAATTTCGCCTGCGTGGCAGGATCAAAAAAACGCAGGGTATTACGACCGGCAGATTTGGCTTGATACATGGCGGTATCGGCGTGCTTGAGAAGATCAGACATGCCGATCTTCTCTCCGCAGAACAGGCTGATGCCGATGCTGGATGAACTGTGATATTCGATCCCTTGAAGATTGAAAGGCTGGTTGATGGCCGCAAGGACGTGCTCTCCGACATCCTGAGCTGCCGCTGCCGCTTGCTGGGGGTCCCCACTCAGATTCTCGAGCATGATGACGAACTCGTCGCCCCCCAGGCGGGCGACTGTATCAATGTCGCGCACACAGTTCTGGAGGCGTTTGGCGATTTCGACCAGCAGCAGGTCTCCCATGTCGTGCCCGCGGGTATCATTCAGTGTTTTAAAGTTGTCCAGATCGATGAACAGCAACGCCCCTTCGTGCCGACTGCGAACGCTGGAGGCCATGGCCTGCTGCAGGCGGTCCCGCAACAGGCTCCGATTGGGCAGATTGGTGAGCGGGGCATGGAAAGCAAGTTGATGTATTTTTTCATCGGCTTCCTTGCGTAGCGTGATGTCGGAAAACACTCCGACATAATTCGTCACCTGTCCCTCTGTATCGGTAACTGCGGTGATGGTCAGCCATTCCGGATAAGCCTCGCCATCCTTGCGCCGGTTCCAGAGTTCTCCCTGCCAGTATTTGTCGCGGAGGAGGGTTTTCCATAGCCTATGGTAAAAGGCCGTATCCTGTCGCCCGGATTTGAGCAGGGCGGGCGTCTGGCCTATCGCCTCGACGGCATCATAGCCGGTCAATCGAGTGAAAGCGCGATTGACCTGGAGGATATGTTGGTCCCGGTCGGTAATCAGGATGCCTTCCTGCGTCTCGAAGGCTGTCGCGGCAATGCGCAACTTCTGCTCGGCGCGCTTGCGCTCGCTTTCCCGGTCGAAATTGTCCAGCGCAAAGGAGATATCCCGGGCCATTTCATCCAGAAGATTGACCATTTCCGTATCGAATGCGTCAGGATGTACATGGTAAACAGAGAGCACGGCAAACGGTTTTCCGGCACGCAGGATCGGAAAAACCCCGCTCGATCCAAAACCACAGCGCAACGCCCACTCCCGTCTCGATGTCTCGACCTCGCTGGTTTCGAAACTATTGGTGACCACACTATGATTCTCGCGGAACGCCACATGGATTCTTTCGCACTCTTCGGTCGTGCCACCGCCCGAGGAAATCATGAGACCCTCCAAGTGCTCAGATTCTCCATATTTCGCCACCGGCTCGACCAACCCATTGTTCTCATTCGACCGTCGTCCGATCCAGGCTATCTTCATGCCGCCAAAATCTACCGACATTCTGCACACCAACGGAAACAGGGAAGACTCATCGTCCATTCGCACAATAGCCTGGTTGACCTCGCTGAGTGCCTTGTAGAGTTTTGTCAGGCGTTCGTTGCGGGCTTCCAGTACTCTGCGCTCAATGATGTCTGTGTACAATCTCCTCGAATTTTCCTTCAGACGGAAGAATGAATAAACGGCGTAGGACAGTAGCCAGAGCGCCGAGAGAAAAAGAAGAAATCGGTAATAATTGGCGACCTTCAAGGTATGGTCGAAAGACTGTTCGTAGGCAGAGATCAACTCTTCGTCGAACAGATGGGATTCTTTCGCCGTGATTTTCGGGACAAGAGTATCGAGTTCCTTGTTGTATTCCAGAATGTATTTTGCATGCTGGAGGGCATGGCCCACAATCTTGCGTAACTCGGGAGGGTAGGATGCCGATTCCAGTTTCTCAATTTCAGATGCCACTGCATGACTGTCTGTACCTGCATGGACGGTGAGTATATCGCGCAGCAGGGTCTGCAAATTATCTTTCAGTTCTGATGGGGCGAGACGAACCGCTTCATCTATTGTGACAGGAAAATAATACATTGAATTTTTTAGAATGGCGTTATGCGATTTGAACCGCTCGATCAATTCTTCCTTACGGGTCAATGCCTGTTCCCATTGGCGCACTGCGCGATCGATCCGTTCATCCTCATGCAGGAAGAGCCTGTTTGTTTTCAAATCATCCTGGCACAGTCTGATTTCATTCTCTGCAACAACGAGCCCATCATAATTGTTCTGAAGCCGGTACCGAAGCTTTACGACTTGTTCGTCGATTTGCGAATCCATGGTGGAAATTTCGTTGAGGTCCTCCAATGTTCTCTGATTCTGAAAGGGATTTATCGCTCTTGCGTTAACGAACAGAAAAATCAGGAAGACGGTGCTTGCAAACACGATCAAAACCTGCCTGGAGTTGATTCGTTTCAATTTCATAATGGCTTGCCGTCATATTCACCCGTCAGGGTTCTCAGAAAGGCAACGATTTCTGAAATGTCTTCGTTGGTCAAATCCAGTCCCAGTTGATATTTCCCCATGATCTTCACGACATCTTCGAGCGTTGGTGCAGAACCATCGTGCAGATAAGGACCTGTGAGCGCGATATTGCGCAAGCCAGGCACCTTGAATACATGCATGTCTTCGATGTTTTTAGTGATGACATACCGTCCCATGTCGGCCACAACGAGATGTCCGTTTTCCTTGAAATAGGGGAGCATGATGCCCAGTTTTTCATATAGATTTCCGCCAATGTTGATTCCCTGATGGCAGGAAATGCAACCGTAACTTTTGAAGAGTTGATATCCGAAAAACTCTTTGGAGGTGATCGCTTTCGAATCCCCTCTCAGGAACTTGTCGAAACGGGAATTTGGTGTGATGAGGGAACGCTCGAAAGTGGCAATGGCATTCTCGATGTTTTCCGCCGTGATTCCATCAGAGTAAATGCTGGAGAATTTGATCGAGTAAGATGGATCTTTCTGAAGTTTGGAAATAACCTCGCTCCAGGATGACCCCATTTCCACAGGGTTGTTGACCGGGCCATCGATCTGCTGTTCCAGTGTCGCGGCGCGACCATTCCAGAACTGGCGGAAATTGTATCCACTGTTGTAAACGGTCGGGGCATTGATGCTTCCGAGTTGTCCATAAATTCCCAGGGAATATTTCCTGGAATCAACCCCGCCACGGTTGAGTTGGTGACAACTTGCACAGGCAATCGTGTTGTCATGAGACAGTTTGAGTTCATTGAATAGTTTTCTGCCGAGCACGACCTTTCTCTGATCGAGATCGGGCGGTGCAAGAGGAAGCGGGGTGATCGGTTCATCCGAGCCCGAAAAAACCAAATAATGAGGGTGTGGTATAGAAGGCGCTTTTTGTGACCAGAATTCCCACGCATAAAAGCAGGTAAAGGTAACGAGCACTGCGCCGAGTATTATTTTGATCCACAGGGATGGAGTGGTAGGTGATATATCCATGTGTCCCATCGGTCAGTCAGAAACTCTGGATTCAGTGGAGAAGCGGTCCCGTTCATCGTTCGCGGATTCAAAAATCGATCTCCGCAGGTTCATGGATCACGAGTTCCCATTTTGTGTCTTTCTCGTTCAGGTTGATCTTGGACTGGTCCTAACAGGTATTTTTGACGCCACAGTTTGAACCACTGGGGTTGACGAGCGGAAACAACACCTGATCGCGCTCATTATTGCAGGGTTTTTGTGAGGGAATGGCCTTGCGTATCAGGAGGTCTGTGAATGCCATGGGGGCATCTCCATGTTCGAGGTGGTAACACGTCCTTCATTATACCCCCGAATAGTCTTGCTCAAAGGCGCGCGGCTGGATGCTCTTTTCTTCTTTCTCCCAAGCCTCAGTTTCGCGTGGACTGAAGTCAGAGAGCGGATGATCAGACATTCTGGCCCCCTTTGATCAGGGAAATGAGTTCCTCGGTGGAGGGTAGACTGACCGCTTCGCCCTCCCCCAAGATACTTTCAGCCAATGCGCGCTTGTCGTTGTGCAAACCGACGATG
>JAJZDE010000121.1 GCA_021828745.1 Pseudomonadota bacterium | reverse complement strand
GTGCTGATGGGCGGCGAAGGTCCCGGACTGCTGGAGCAGTTTGTCCACCAGCGTGGTCTTGCCGTGGTCCACGTGCGCGATGATGGCGATGTTGCGTAAATGACGAGCCATGAAAATTCAACCGATAATTTAGAAAGACCGCTATTCTACCAGCAAGGGGGGCTTGCCGAGTAACGAAAAAGTGTCCATAGTCTCGCCCATGCGACTACTGGCCCTGAAAGTGGATGTGGACACCCTGCGCGGAACCCGCGAGGGGGTACCGGCGCTGGTCGAACTGTTACGCGCCGAACAGGCCCAGGCCACCTTCCTGTTCAGCCTGGGCCCTGACCATACGGGGCGCGCCCTCAAGCGTGTCTTCCGCCCCGGCTTTCTGGGCAAGGTCAAACGCACCTCCGTGCTGGAGCATTACGGTCTGCGCACCCTGCTTTACGGCACCCTGCTCCCCGGTCCCGACATCGGCCTCGAAGCCGCGCCCACGTTGCGCGCCGTGGCGGCTGCAGGATTCGAGGTGGGAATCCACACCTGGGACCATACGGCCTGGCAGGACAACCTGCACCGTCGTCCATCGACCTGGGGACGCACCCAACTCCGCCTGGCCTGCGAACGCTTCAAGAAGATTTTCGGGGAGGCGCCCCATGTCCATGGTGCCGCCGGCTGGCAGATGACCGAGGATGCCCTGCGCTGGCTCGACGAACAGCATTTCAAGTGGGCATCGGACGGGCGCGGGCGAGGCCCCTTTCGCCCCCTGCTGGGGGATCGCCCGGCGCACTGCCTGCAACTGCCCACCACCCTCCCCACCCTTGACGAACTGATCGGCCTGGAGGGGGTGGACGTCTCCACGGTCGCCCAGACCCTGCTGGCCCTCACCCGGGAGGACCCACCCCAGGGACACGTTTTCACCCTGCACGCCGAACTTGAAGGTCAGCGTTTACGCCCGGTATTCCGGGAATTACTCCAGGGCTGGAAGACCCAGGGCTACCAGTTGGTCTCCCTGGCCCAGTTGGCCTCGGCGGTGGCGTCCGACCCCCTGCCCTCGTGTCCCATGATCCAGGGCTCGCTCCCCGGTCGTTCAGGCACCTTGGCCCTGCAAGGCACAGCGCGCTGAACCATAGGCTATACTTGCACCATCACTGATCTGTTTTGGAGAAACCATGGAGAAAATGGAGTTGGTGCCGGACTTCCGGTTGGCGTCCACTGCCGGACCACATTTTCAACTGAGCGACCAGCGGGGCGCGCCCCTGGTTTTGTATTTCTACCCCAGAGACGATACCCCGGGATGTACCGACGAAGGGCTCCAGTTCACCCAGTTGTTCTCCGAGTTCGAGGCCCTGCGTTGCCCGGTCTGGGGCATTTCGCGGGACAGCCTGTCCAGCCACGAAAAATTCCGGGCCAAGATGGGTTTCCCCTTTCACCTCCTGAGCGATCCCGATGAACTGGCCTGTACCCTGTTTGGCGTCATGAAGATGAAGAACATGTATGGCAAGCAGGTCCGCGGCATCGAACGCAGCACCTTCCTGATCGATTCGGAAGGCCGTCTGGCGGAAGCCTGGCGCGGGGTCAAAGTTCCCGGCCACGCGCAATACGTCCTGGAAACCCTCCGCACACTGCCCTGACCACTTTCTCCCCGGAGCCCGCCCCCCATGGTTGCCCATCCAGCCCCCAAACTGTTCGTCCTCGATACCAATGTGTTGCTGCACGATCCCACCTGCCTTTTCCAATTTCAGGAACACGACGTGTTCCTGCCCATGATGACCATCGAGGAACTGGATCACAACAAGAAAGGCATGACCGAGGTGGCGCGGAATGCCCGGCAGGTCAGCCGTTTCCTCGATGAAATCATCACCCGCGCGGGCAAAGTCGATATCAGCCAGGGCATTTCCCTTGCACGCGCCCAAAATCCCGGCCCGTCGGGTACCCTGTTCTTGCAGACCCTGAAGAAGGCTCAGCCCACCACCCTGCTGGCCGATGAAAAGCCCGACAACCAGATCCTGGCCGTTGCCCTCGAACTCCAGCGCAGCCAACCCAAGCGCGCTGTCATCCTGGTCAGCAAGGACATCAACATGCGCATCAAGGCCCGCGCATTGGGCGTCGATGCGGAGGATTATTTCAACGACAAAGTCCTGGAAGACACCGATCTGCTGTATACCGGTGTTCGTGAACTGCCGGACGATTTCTGGGAAACCCACGGCAAGGATATGCAATCCTGGCAGGAACAGGGACGCACCCTGTACAAGGTGGAAGGCCCCCTGGTCCCCAGTTTCTACCTGAATGAATTCGTCTATCAGGAACAGGGGGAAAACCCCTTCTATGCTCGCGTCAAGGAACGGATCGGCTCCAGTGCCGTCCTCGAAGTATTGCGCGACTACACCTCCCAGCGGCATAACACGTGGGGAATCGTGGCAGCCAACCGGGAACAGAATTTTGCCCTGAACCTGCTCATGAACCCCGACCTCGATTTCATCACCCTGCTTGGTCAGGCGGGGACGGGGAAAACCCTGCTGACCCTGGCCGCAGGGTTGATGCAAACCATCGAACACAAACTGTATTCAGAGATCATCATGACCCGGGTCACGGTTCCCGTGGGCGAAGACATCGGCTTCCTGCCCGGAACGGAGGAAGAGAAAATGACGCCCTGGATGGGTGCGCTGGAGGACAATCTGGACGTTCTCAACAAGGGGGACGAAGAGGCCGGAGACTGGGGACGGGCGGCCACGCGCGACCTGATTCGCTCGCGCATCAAGATCAAGTCCCTGAATTTCATGCGTGGGCGGACTTTTCTCAACAAGTATCTGATCATCGACGAAGCCCAGAACCTGACCCCCAAACAGATGAAAACCCTGATCACGCGCGCCGGTCCGGGAACCAAGGTGATCTGCCTGGGAAACATCGCCCAGATCGACACCCCCTACCTCACGGAAGGCAGTTCCGGGCTCACCTACGTGGTGGACCGTTTCAAGGGTTGGGTACACAGCGGACACGTCACCCTGCAACGGGGAGAACGTTCCCGTCTCGCCGATTACGCAGCCGAAGTGCTGTAACTCCGGGCCGTTCATGGAGTTAGGGTTCTACATCATCCTGCTGGCGCAATTTCTTTCTGCGTTGGCTGACAATGCCTTGTTGTTTGCGGCCATCGCCCTGCTCAAAACGATCTCGGCTCCCCCCGAATACGTCCCTTTCCTGCAACAATTTTTTGTGCTGTCCTACATCTTCCTGGCCCCGTTCGTGGGCGCCTTTTCCGATGCCCTGCCCAAGGGACGCGTCATGTTCCTCAGCAACATCATCAAACTGCTGGGCTGTCTGGCCATGCTGGTGGGGGTCAACCCACTCTTTGCCTACGGCCTGGTGGGATTGGGGGCCGCAGCCTATTCGCCGGCCAAATACGGCATTCTGACGGAGTGCCTCCCCACCGGAAAATTGGTGGTCGCCAATAGCTGGATGGAGGCCCTGACCGTCATCGCCATCATTTTCGGGGCCGTATTGGGCGGCTGGATACTCAAACCCGACCTGCCCCTCTACCAACTTTTTGTCACCTTCAGCACCCCCTTGATCGGACATACCCTGAATGCCCCACGCTTTTCCATCCTCGTCATCCTGCTGCTCTACGTTGGTGCCGCCGTGGTGAACCTGTATATCCCACACGTCCTGCCCGATCACGTCCCCCCGCGCAGGACCCCCTGGTTTCTGGTGCAGGATTTCTGGCGCTCGTTTCTCCAACTGTGGCGGGATCCGTTGGGGCAGGTTTCCCTGGCGGTAACCACCATTTTCTGGGGGGTCGGTTCTTCTCTCCGTCTGATCGTACTGGTCTGGGCCACCCTCCAGTTGCATTTCAACCTGGAGCAGGCCACCCAACTCACCGCCGTTTCGGCCGTGGGAATCGCCCTGGGTTCCATCGCGGCAGCCCGGTGGGTACGCCTGGAAAGCGCCA
>JAJZDE010000120.1 GCA_021828745.1 Pseudomonadota bacterium | reverse complement strand
ATTTTCGTGTTTTGTGGATTGCCCGGATCAATGCGGCAGCACGGGAATGCGGCATGACCTACAGCGTATTCATGAATGGCCTGAAAAAAGCCTGTATCGAGATCGATCGCAAGGTTCTGGCTGATCTGGCGGTTTTCGATAAACCTGCCTTTGGTCAAATGGTGGAAACGGCTCGTACCGTTTTGTCCGCCTGACGTTGAAATCCACCCCCGGGGTTCTCCCCCGGGGGGTTTTCTATTCCGGGATCGTCCATGCAAGTTTTGATGTCATTGCAGGAAGAGGCGTTGGCCCTTTTTGCCCGTCTCGACTCTCCCCATGCGCTGGAAGAAGCCAAGGCCCGTTATCTGGGTAAAACCGGTGCGTTGACGGAACACCTCAAGGGGTTGGGTGCGCTTCCCCACGAAGAACGCAAGTCCGCGGGGGCTGCGATCAATCAGGTCAAAGGCGTCCTGGAGAAGGCGTTGCAGCAACGCCGCGAAGCGCTGGTCCTGGCCCAGCAGGAACGGGAATTGCGCGCCTCGGTTCTGGATGTGACACTGCCGGGACGACATCACGAAAGGGGGGCGACCCACCCGGTGACCCGTACCCTGGAACGCATGGAAACTTTGTTTCGAAGTCTTGGTTTCGAGGTGGCGGAGGGGCCGGAAGTCGAAAGTGACGACTATAACTTTACTGCGCTCAATATCCCGGCCGACCATCCGGCGCGGGCCATGCACGATACCTTTTACCTGGCGCCGGGGGTGGTGTTGCGGACCCATACTTCTCCCGTTCAGGTCCGTTACCTGAAATCCCATGCGTTGCCGGTCCGCATCATTGCCCCGGGGCGAGTGTTCCGCTGTGATTCCGACGTCACGCATACCCCCATGTTTCATCAGGTGGAAGGGCTCTGGGTCGCGGAAGAAGGCGTTTCCCTGGCGGCCCTCAAAGGGTTGCTGAGCGAGTTCATGCGCCACTTCTTTGAACAGGAAGACCTGCCGACTCGTTTCCGTCCTTCGTTTTTCCCTTTTACCGAACCTTCGGCTGAAATGGATGTCGGCTGCGTCATTTGTCAGGGGCATGGGTGCCGGGTATGCAGCCATACCGGGTGGCTGGAAGTGCTGGGATGTGGATTGGTTCACCCCAATGTCCTGGAACCCCTGGGTATCGACAGCGAACGGTATGTGGGACTGGCGTTTGGCATGGGCGTCGAACGTCTGGCCATGATCCGGTACGGTGTGGATGACTTGCGCACTTTTTACGAGAACGATCTGCGTTTTCTGAAGCACTTTCAATAGGAGATGCGCGGTGAAATTTTCTGAAGCATGGCTGAGAACCTGGGTCGATCCGGAACTCGACGCTGCCGGGTTGGCCCATGTGCTGACCATGGGGGGGCTGGAAGTGGAAGCCCTGAGCCCCTGCGCGCCCCCTTTCGAGCAGGTGGTGGTCGGCCAGATTCTGACGGTGGAAAAACATCCTCAAGCCGATCGACTGAATTGTCTGAGGGTGGATGTGGGAACCTCAACGCCCCTATCCATCGTCTGTGGCGCTCCCAATGTCATGGTGGGGATGAAGGCCCCCTGTGCCCTGGTCGGGGCGGTCCTTCCCGGGGATCTGACCATCAAGGCGGCCAAGGTACGGGGGATCGAGTCGCAGGGCATGATGTGTTCGGCTCGGGAACTGGGATTGAGCGAAGAAAGCGACGGATTGCTGGCGCTCGCGGCGCATGCCCCGGTGGGTCGATCCATTCGTGCCTGGCTGGATCTGGATGATCGGCAATTCACGCTCAAACTGACCCCCAACCGGGCAGACTGTTTGAGCATGCGGGGAGTGGCCCGCGAAGTGGCCGCATTGACCCAACGTCCGCTCAGTCCCCTGAGTTTCATCCCCAGGAAGACAAATCCCGAATTCGGTACGCGCGCCGTCCGGATCGATGCGATCGAGGGATGCGCGCGCTATTGTGGGCGTTTGGTCCATCTCGAACAGCCGGATCTGCCCACGCCGGACTGGATGGTGCGTCGTCTGGAACGCGCCGGCCTGCGTGCCAAGGCGCTGGTCGTGGATGTGACCAACTATGTCATGCTGGAATTGGGGCAACCCCTCCATGCCTTTGCCGATGCGGCACTGACCGGAAACCTCGAGGTGCGTTGGGCGCGGGAAGGGGAATCCCTCACCGTACTTTCCGGCCAAACCGTCGCATTGACTGCGGATCTGCTGGTGGTGGCCGATGAAGCGGGTCCCCAGGCCCTGGCTGGTCTCATGGGGGGGCAGAATTCTGCGGTCTCTGCGCAAACCCGGGATATTTTTCTCGAGGCGGCCTGGTTTTCTCCCATGGCGCTGGCGGGGCGCGCCCGTCGCCTGGGGCTGGTGTCAGAGGCCGCTTTCCGGTTTGAACGGGGCGTGGATGCCAGTCTGACCCAGGAGGCCCTGGAACGGGCCACCCAGTTGTTGCTGGACTGTGCCGGCGGAGGGCAGGCGGGTCCCATTCTCGATCTCGTTCACCCTGAAAAAATGCCGCAGCGTCTCCCGGTACGGGTCCGTCCTGACCGTGTGCGCCGTTTGTTGGGCTTTGAGGTCGCAGTGGAGGCGATGCAACAAATTTTGACCCGGTTGGGCGTTTGCCTGGAAGGGAGCGGTGCAGACTGGACCGCCACGGCGCCTACTTGGCGCGTGGATCTGGAACGGGAAGTGGATTATGTGGAAGAAATAGCCCGCTGTGTGGGCTATGACCAGATTCCGATGCAGGTGCCCAAGGCTCCCTTGAGGGCGCTCCACCTGCCGGAACGGCAGCGCTCCCGGCAGAGTGTCGTCCAGCGTTTGCAGGCGCGCGGATTCCAGGAGGTCATCACCTACAGTTTCGTCCCGGCAGAAGGGGAGCAGCGTCTGGCCATGCAGCCGTCGCCCCTCGCGTTGCTCAATCCCCTGTCTCAGGATCTGGCCGTCATGCGTTCCACCCTGTCGGTGGGCTTGATGGAGACCCTGGTGTTCAATCTCAAGCGCAAACAGGAACAGGTACGGATTTTTGAATGGGGACGATGTTTTCTTCCCGCCCGGGATACAGATGGACTTTGCACTCAGCCTATGCGTCTGGGCGGCTTGTGGTACGGGACCCGTTTTCCTGAACAGTGGGGGATCAAGAGCGAACCTGCCGACTTCTTCGATCTCAAAGGGGTCGTAGAAGAACTCTTGCCCCCTGGCGCAAGTTTTGTTCCAGCCCAACATCCTGCCCTGCATCCCGGGCGTTCTGCCGAGGTCCGGTGGAATGGGCAAAGTATCGGCTGGGTGGGGGAGTTGCACCCTCGATTGGGTCCCTCCTTCGACCTTTCCCGCATGCCTTTGTTGTTTGAGTTAGAATGGGCTCCCTTGACCCGGGAAGCATGGCCCGAGTATCGTTCTACGCCGCGTTTTCAGCCTGTGCGGCGCGACCTGGCCCTGGTCATGGAAGAAGGTGTTCCGGCTATGGCCGTGTTGGATGCTCTGCGTGCAGTGGCCCCGAAAAATGTCACGGACGTCCTGTTGTTCGATGTTTATCAAGGGGCCGGAGTGGAGGAAGGAAAGAAAAGTTTAGCGTTTTGTGTGAAAATTCAGGATACGGAACGCTCTTCCACCGAAGGGGAATTGGAGCAGATCTGCCAGGAGTTGATACGGGTTGCAGAACAACGTTTCGGTGCGGTCTTGAGATAGGAGTGGAATATGACGTTGACCAAGGCAGAACTCGCAGAACAGTTGTTTGAGCGGGTGGGGTTGAACAAACGGGAGGCCAAGGCGTTTGTGGAATCCTTTTTCGAAGAAATTCGTCTCTCTCTGGAGGCGGGTGAGGAAGTAAAACTTTCGGGTTTCGGTAACTTCCAGGTACGTTCCAAACCCCAGCGGCCGGGACGCAACCCAAAAACGGGCGAAGAGATTCCAATTACTGCGCGTCGCGTGGTGACTTTTCACGCCAGCCAGAAATTGAAGTCCATGATAGAGGAAC
>JAJZDE010000119.1 GCA_021828745.1 Pseudomonadota bacterium | reverse complement strand
GGGCTGATCGATCAGGGCGAAGACACTCTCGGCGGCGGCCAGACCCCGCTGCAGGGATTCGCTCAAATCGGAGAGACGCTTGACGGGGGCCAGCAGCATGATCATGGCCGTGATGAAGGAAACAAATCCGCCCACCGTGGTTTGGTCGGCCCCTGCCTGCCAGGTGGCCATGCCGATGATGAGGGCAATGGCCAGGGCGGCAAAGAACTGGACGACGGGCACGTTGGCTGCACTGGCGGCCGCCTGCTTCATACTCAGGCGCCGCACCCAATTGCTGGTTTCATGGAAACGGTCGGTTTCGACGGGGATTCCCCCAAACACCTTGATGACCTTCTGGCACTGGATCGATTCATCCAGCACACTGGTGAGGTTGCCCATGGCGTTCATGGTGTCGCGGTTGATGTGGCGCAGGCGCAGATTGACCTTCCGAACCACCCAGGCGATGGGCGGGGCCACCAGCAGGGTGACGCTGGTGAGTTGCCAGTTCAGGTAAATCAGCCAGCCCATCAGGCCCACGACCACGAAACTGTCCGTGACCAGATTGGTCAGCACGGTCGTGCTGGCCTGCATGACCTGATTGGCGTCGTACACCAGTTTCGAGATCAGTTCTCCGGTATTGTGGTCATCGAAATAACGGGCAGGCAGGTGGAGCAGGCGCTCGAACATGTGTTGGCGCAGGTCCATGACCACTTTGTTGCCGACCCAGTTCATGGCGAACTTGGCGATAAAATTGGCAACGCCCCGCACAAGGAACAACCCCATCAACATGAGCGGCACCCAATGCATCCAGTGCGGATCCTTGTGCACGAAACTCTTGTCGAGCATGGGTTTGAGCAGGGCCGGCAGGAACGGTTCGGTGGCCGCAGTCACGACCATGGCCACGACGGCGCTGAAAAATTCCCAACGGTAGGGGCGCACATGGCGTAACAGGCGGGAATAGAGGGAGGCGGTCCCAGGCAGAAGGTGCATGGTGTGGTGAAGTCGGTCCTAAAGCCCTAATTATGCGCTACCAGAGCCAAAGTGACCACCGTGGCGCTTTCCACCAGTTCGACCAGTGCGCCCGCCGTATCTCCGGTGGTGCCCTGGATGCGTTCCATGAGTTTCTGGTGCCACCAGTACCCGGTGACCCCGGCCACCAGAATGGCGCCCAGACCGGGGCGTCCAAAGCCGATCAGGATGCTGGCCAGGGTCATGATGCAGACCCCCCAGACCGGGGTGCGCGGCATGTGTTGGGCGAGTGCTTCCCCCATCCCGCCGGGGCGGACGTAGGGTGTGGTCAGGAACAGCAGGCACAGGGCGGTGCGGCCCAGGAGCGGCGGAAGCAGCAGAAAACCCGGCGCAATGCGCGCATCCAGCGTGATCAGGGCCATGCCCTTGACCAGTAGTACGAGGACCACGCTGACTACGGCAAAAGTGCCGCAGCGAGGG
Organism: Pseudomonadota bacterium; assembly: GCA_021828745.1. The sequence goes on along the minus strand of JAJZDE010000119.1, from coordinate 2,546 downwards.
TCTTTCATGAGATCCAGAATGCGCTCCCGATCCCCCCGTCCGCCCCCAAAGGCATCTACCGAATCGGCCAGTCCATCCAGGTGCAGTGCGCCGGTGAGTCCGACCCAAAGAACCAGGATCAACGCACCGGATAAGTTGGAGGATACTCCCAGGAAAGAAGTGAGCGCACACATTCCAGCCAAAAGAGCGCCAATGATGGCACCCACGGCAGGATAAAAAAGGAGGGACTGTCCCTGCTCCTGGGGAGTCGGGGGAGAACAGGCGGGCAGGGGCAGGCGCGTCAGGAACTGCAGGGCCAGGCCAAAGGTTCGCAGGGGTTTCACGCAGGATGGGACTCGTTTTTCATCCAGTCGTTCACGACATGCAGGGAGCCGTGGGGGACCGGATAGGTCAGGAAATCGCCGTGCGGGGTTTGCTTCAGCCGATGATGCAACAGGCGGATGACCCCGCCATGGGTGATCAGGAGGACCGTTTGACCGGCGTACTGCCGGCCCAGTTCGATCCAGCCGGCTTCGACACGCTGACAGAAATGCTCGAGCGTCTCCCCTCCGGGCGGGGGCTGTCGCCAGGGATCCTGCCAGAATGCGGTCAGCGTCTGAGGGTCTTTCTGGCCCAATTCTGCGGCGGTGCATCCCTCCCAGTGCCCGAAATCCAGTTCGCTGAAACGTTCGTCCACCGTCAGCGGGACCTGCAGACGGGCGGCCAACTTTTCGGCAAAGCGCTGGCAGCGCTGGCGGGGAGAGCATACGATCCGATCCCCGCGCCAGCGGGCCACGGCCTGTTCCATTTGTTGCCACCCCAAAGCGGTGAGCGGATCATCCAGGCGCCCCCGAAAACCGCTGTATCCCGTATCCCCGTGGCGCAGAAGGGAGAAGCTCACAGTTTCTCCGAAACCGCCGCTTCGGCAAAGGTGGCCATCCCCTCATGAAGCGCACAGGCCAGACGCAGCAAGGGAATGGCGCTGGCGGCGCCACTCCCTTCCCCCAGGCGCAGTCCGAGGGACAAGAGCGGGCGGGCCTCCAGCGCTTCGAGGACGGCCTGATGCCCGGGTTCGGCCGATTGATGTCCATACAGGAACCAACGGGCTATCCCGGGATTCATGCGTTCCGCCACGAGGGCGGCCACGCTGCTGATGAATCCATCCACCAGCACGGGCAGACCCTTTTGGGCGGCCGTACAGTAGGCCCCGGTGAGGGCGGCAATCTCGAATCCACCCAGATGTTCCAGGATGGCATAAGGAGAAGTGAGCACACGTTCATGTTTCAACAGGCTTTGGGTAATGACTTCTATCTTGTGGGATACCCCGGATGCGGCCAATCCGGTACCTGGGCCCGCCAGTTGGTGCGGGGGAAGGTTGAGCAGGGCGCAGGCCATGGCCGTGGCGGAAGTCGTGTTGCCGATCCCCATCTCTCCGCCGATGAAGAGATCGGCGCTGGTCCGAAGTGCGGCCTCGACGCGGGCCCGACCGGCGTCCAGTGCGGCATGGCATTGGGTTTCGGTCATGGCCGACGCATGCAGAAAGTTGGCGGTGCCGGGACCCAGCCCCAGATGCTGCACGCCAGGCACCTGCGCCAGGTTCTGAACCGTGCCCAGATCGATGACTTCGAGGAAGGCGCCCAAGGTTCGGGCCAGCACGCTGATGGCTGCACCGCCACGGGCAAAGTTCTTGATCATTTCACCCGTGACGGCCTGGGGGAAGGCAGAGATGTTTTCTGCGGTGATGCCGTGGTCCCCTGCGAAGATGCTGATCCACACCTGCTTCATGTGCGGACGTTCCCGCCCTTGAGCGGCGGCCAGAAAGCAGGCCAATTCCTCCAGTTGACCGAGCGAGCCGGGCGGTTTGGTCAGTTGTGCCTGGCGCTGGTGCGCGGCCAGACGTGCGGCTTCATCCAGTGGGTGGGCGGGAAGGCTGAACCAGTCGGGAATCATGGGTGTCCTTTCAGAAAGAGGGGGAGTCCGGCGACCATCAAGAGAACCGGGTCGCAGAGGGTCGCCAGCGCCTGATGCAGGCGACCGGCCTGATCGCAGAAACGGCGGGTCAATTCCCCCAGGGGAACGACGCCCAATCCGGTTTCGTTGCTGACCAGAATCAGGCTGCCCGGCAGGGTGGGGAGGAGTGCCAGGAGGGCATCCTGTTCGCGCTGCGCGCGCTGCGGGTCGGCATCGATCAGCAGATTGGTCAACCACAGCGTCAGGCAGTCCACCAGGATGAGACCCTCGGGGCGCGCATGGGCAAGCAGGGTATCTGCCAGAGCCACGGGCTCCTCGATCACTTGCCAGTGGGCCGGACGGGTCGAGCGGTGCCGGGCAATGCGCGCGCGCATCTCCTCATCTCCGGCCCGGGCGGTGGCCAGATAGGTGACCGGGCGGGCACTGAGTTTGGCCCACTGTTCGGCCTGGGCGCTTTTTCCGGAACGGACGCCTCCGAGAATCAGGATTCGCCGGGAGGCCTCAGCGCTCATCCACACCGTCCAGAGCTTCCACCAGATCCTGGATCAAATGAGAAAATTCGCTGGTCATCAGGGTGAAATCATTGTCGAAGGCTT
>JAJZDE010000118.1 GCA_021828745.1 Pseudomonadota bacterium | reverse complement strand
GAATACCTTGCGCGCCAATGCGTTGGAGGCCGTCGAGGATATTGCGGAGATCAGTTCCCGGTTGGTGGTCAATGGTGCAGCCTGGAAGTTGTACCGGGAACGTCTGGCACCGTTGGTGGAAGCCATTGCCCGAGGCGTGAAAGAAACTTTTGGAGAAGAAGTCCCATGAAGATGCGCCGACTGGATTCTACAATGGCCGGATTTGATGCGGAACTGGAGCATCTGACGGCTTTTGACAGTGCGTTGGATGAGCGTGTCGAGACGGTGGTGCGCTCCATTCTTCAGGACGTCAAAAAGCGTGGGGACGAAGCCTTGCTCGAGTACACCCAACGCTTTGATCGCCTGAACGTAGCGCAGGCTGCTGCGCTGGAATTGCCCGGGGAGACCCTGACGCGTGCGCTGGAGGAATTACCACAGCTACAGCGGCATGCGCTGGAAAAGGCGGCGGAACGGATTCGTACATTTCACGAGCGTCAGCGCATGGAGTCCTGGAACATACGCGAAGCGGATGGAACTGAACTGGGACAGCGTGTCACCCCGCTCGATCGTGTGGGGTTGTATGTTCCCGGCGGCAAGGCGGTCTATCCTTCTTCGGTCCTGATGAATGCCATTCCTGCCGCCGTGGCTGGAGTCCGGGATATCCTCATGGTGGTGCCCACTCCGGAAGGGGTGCGCAATGAATTGGTGCTGGCTGCGGCCGCCTTGTCTGGAGTACGGAGGGTCTTTACCGTGGGCGGGGCCCAGGCCATCGCAGCCCTGGCTTATGGGACGGTCACGATACCCGCAGTGGACAAGATCGTTGGCCCTGGCAATGCCTATGTGGCTGCCGCCAAACGCCAGGTTTTTGGTACAGTGGGGATCGACATGGTGGCGGGTCCCTCGGAAATCCTGATCATTGCGGACGGTTCGACGGATCCCCGCTGGGTGGCCATGGACCTGTTCTCGCAAGCGGAACATGACGAATTGGCCCAGGCGTTGCTGTTGTGTCCGGATCCGAACTATCTGGAGCAGGTGGAACGGGCCATTGTGGCGCTTCTGCCGACCTTGCCACGCCAGACCGTGATCGAAAAATCCCTGGCGGATCGGGGCGCACTGATCCGGGTTCGCGATCTGGCCGAGGCCTGCCATTTGTCCAACCGTATTGCGCCGGAACATCTGGAATTGTCCGTGGCCCAACCCGAGGACTGTTTGCCTCTGTTACGCCATGCAGGCGCAATTTTTGCGGGACGCTACAGTTCCGAATCTCTGGGAGATTATTGCGCCGGGCCCAATCATGTGTTGCCCACCGGACGCACGGCACGGTTTGCCTCTCCTCTGGGGGTCTATGATTTCCAGAAGCGCTCCAACGTGTTGAAGGTCTCGCGGGAAGGCGCGCGCCACCTGGGCGAGATTGCCGAAGTTCTGGCCTTGCAGGAGGGACTGCACGCCCATGCGCGTTCTGCAGCCTGTCGTTTTCGGGATGAGGTCTAGCCATGGAAGACTTGGTTCGTACCGTGGTTCGGGAAGACATCCGCGCATTGAAGGCCTACCCAGTACCTGCCGCAGAGGGGATGATAAAACTGGATGCCATGGAGAATCCCTACGGCCTCTCAACCGCATTGCGGGCCCGATTGGCGTCGACTCTGGGGGAACTGGCCCTGAACCGCTATCCTTCGCCCTCTGCGCCCCAACTCAAACGCCAGTTGGGTGCTTTGATGGGCTTGCCCGATACGCCGGCCATGGTGCTGGGCAATGGTTCGGATGAATTGATCCAGATGCTGGCCCTGGCGGTAGCCAAGCCTGGCGCAGTGATTCTGGGGGTGGAACCTTCCTTCGTCATGTTTCGCCTGATTGCCCAACTGGCTCAGGTGACCTTTGTGGGTGTTCCACTCGCCCCGGATTTTTCCCTGAATGGCCCGGCCCTGCTGGAAGCCATTGCCCATCATCGCCCTGCGCTCACTTTTCTGGCCTATCCCAATAATCCCACCGGTAACTGTTTCGATGCTCAAACGGTGGAGTCGGTCATCCAGGCCAGTCCCGGGTTGGTGGTGGTGGATGAGGCCTATTATCCATTCACTGTCCACTCCTTCAAGGATCGGTTGGAGCGTTACCCCAATCTGCTCCTGATGCGCACTCTGTCCAAACTGGGGTTGGCGGGGGTGCGTTTGGGCTGGTTGTGCGGCTGTGCCGAAGTACTGGCGGAAATTGACAAAGTGCGTCTTCCCTATAACGTCTCCGTACTGGATCAGGCGGCGGCAGCCGTGATATTGGAACATCGGGCCGAACTGCAGACGCAGGTGGAGGCCATCGTGCAGGAGCGCATGCTGCTGACCTCAGCCTTGAAGGCATTGGCTCAGGTCACGGTTTTCCCCAGCGTTGCAAATTTTCTGCTGTTCCGTGTGCCTCGAGCCGGGCAGGTATTTGACGGACTTCGGCATCATGGTATATTGATCAAGAATCTCAGTCAGGCACATCCGCTGTTGCACGATTGTCTGCGCGTTACGGTGGGAACTCCGGATGAAAACCGGGCTTTTCTCGATGCGTTGGGCCGGGTGTTGGACTCTCAATGAATACGGACAAGAACATGCGCTGTGCGCGATTGACCCGCACCACACTGGAAACCACCGTGACCGTTTCACTCGATCTGGATGGTACAGGCGTTTCACGTTTGTCCACTGGCGTCCCCTTTTTTGATCATATGCTCGATCAGGTGGCACGCCATGGTCTGATCGATCTGGAGGTGGCGTGTCAGGGGGATCTTCACATCGATGCCCATCACACGATAGAGGACATCGGCATTACGTTGGGTCAGGCATTCGCTCAGGCCCTGGGGGATAAAAAGGGACTGGTGCGTTATGGACAAGCCCTGATTCCCCTGGACGAGGCGCTTTCCCGGGTGGTGGTGGATCTGTCCGGCCGTCCCGGACTGGAGTATGGCGTGGATTATACCCGCGCCCGCATCGGAGACTTTGACGTGGACCTGATTCGGGAGTTTTTTCAGGGGTTTGTCAATCATGCCCAGGTGACCGTGCATGTCGATAACCTGAAAGGGCGTAATGCCCATCATCAGGCCGAAACCATATTCAAGGCGTTGGGGCGTGCCTTGCGCATGGCGGTGACCCTGGATCCGCGCAGTGCAGCCCAAGTCCCGTCTACCAAGGGATCTCTCTGATACAGGATCGGAATGTGATGCGCATTGCAGTGGTGGACTATGGAATGGGCAATCTGCGCTCGGTGGCCCGTGCTCTGAACCGGGTGGCGCCCGAGGCCGAGGTTGAAGTCACCGATTGCCCGGAAAGGTTGCGTACGGCCCATCGCGTCGTTTTTCCCGGGCAGGGGGCATTGCCCGATTGCATGAGACGTTTGCACGAACGCCACCTTCTGGAGGTGGTGCAGGAACTGATGCGGACTCGTCCCTTTCTGGGGATTTGTCTTGGGTTGCAGGTGTTGTTCGACCGTTCCGAGGAAGGAGATGTGGCAGGATTGGGGCTATTGGCGGGTAAGGTGTGTCGTTTTCCCGAAGATCGGTTCGGAACTCGGGGGGAACGTCTCAAGGTTCCCCACATGGGCTGGAACGAGGTGCATGCGACCCGCGAACATCCTCTTTGGCGCGGATTGGCCCCGGATTCCCGTTTCTATTTCGTCCACAGTTACTACGTGCAGGAACTCGACGAGGCAGAGTGTGCGGCAACCACGACCTACGGTTTTCCTTTTACCAGCGCGGTGATTCGGGACAACCTCTGTGCGGTACAATTCCATCCCGAGAAAAGTGCTGCTGCCGGGCTGACCCTGTTGTCCAATTTTGTCCACTGGACCCCCTGATTTTTTCCCCAACGTTCATGAAAAAGGTACGACCATGATTGTAATTCCCGCCATCGACCTCAAGGATGGCCGCTGTGTGCGTTTGCGCCAGGGGCTGATGGAAGAGGCGACCGTGTTTTCCGAAGAACCGGGTCAAATGGCTCGTCATTGGCTGTCACAGGGCGCCCAGCGCCTCCATCTGGTGGACTTGAACGGAGCCTTTGCGGGCAAGCCCG
>JAJZDE010000117.1 GCA_021828745.1 Pseudomonadota bacterium | reverse complement strand
TCCGTTCACCGGTTCCCGCTCACCACTGTAGCGCCGGACCACTTCATGCCACTGCTGATAAACAGGCGACCCGGGTCTTCTCAGGTGATCCTTCACCCCCACGGTCTGCACACTGTACCCCTCCCCGAATTCCCAGCGCAGGTCGTCACAATTCACGAAACCGGACAATCCCGGGTGAAAGGGCACCACGTGGTAATCCTCGAGATAGACCTCGATGAAGGTTTTCCAGTTGAAATGATGATGAAAGGTCTTGATCGAATCCATCTGGTATCCGGAAAAATCCAGATCACGCGCTGCCCGGCACCGTGCCAGCCCTTGCAGGACCGATTCGCCCCCTTCAAAGAGCAGTCCGTTCCAGCGCAGCAGTTCGGTACGTTCCAGATCCAGGCAGGGCCGATCGGCAAAATGGGGGGCGCCCGCCAGACGGCCGCTCAGATCGTAGGTCCAGCGATGAAGCGGACACACGATATTCTGGGCATGTCCGCGCCCCTGCAGCATGATGGCCTGACGATGGCGGCAGACATTGGACAACAGCGCCACCGAACGGCCATCGTTGACCAGAACCTGCCCATGGTCGCGCCACGGCAGGGAAAAATAATCCCCTGCGCCAGCCACCATGAGTTCATGCCCCACGTACTGGGGGGATTTCAGGAATAAACCTTCTCGCTCCACCGTTTCAAAGGTGGGGTCGAGGTACCAGCGCAATGGCAGATGAGGCAAGGCACTGGAGAATTGCGACATGGATCCCAAACCACTCATGTCCACACCCTCTCTAAGTAAAGCGCAAGAATGCAGGTTGTATGATGTCAGGATCGCCTTGGCGGCCTAACGGACAAAAGGGGGATTATACCCTGAAACCCCACAGGAAGGGCACTGATCAGTTAGAATAAAGCGTTTCGGGGGATGCAAGCCCTCTTCTTCGAGATCACCGCCATGACCGAACCCGCCGCGCCAGAAAGTTATGAAAGCGCCCTGAAGGAACTGGAGGGTCAACTGAATCGTCTGGAAAACGATCCGCTGACCCTGGAGGAAGCGCTGGCCACTTACCAGCGGGGCACTTATCTGTTGAACTACTGCCAGAACCGCCTGACTGAGGCAGAACAACGCATTCAGGTACTGGAGGGAGAAAAATTGCAGGATTATCGTATCTCATGACCGTATCTCCCGATTTTTCCGACTGGATGACAGAACAGCGCGCGGCCATGGAACAGTTCCTGGACCAGCAGTTACCCGCCCCCAACGTGGCCCCCGCCCGCCTGCACGAGGCCATGCGCCACGCCACCCTGGGCGGGGGAAAACGGATCCGCGCCCTGCTGGCTCTGGCCGCCGGGGAACTGGTCGGCGCGCCCCGCGCACGCCTGCTGTGCGTGGCGGGCAGCCTGGAATTGATCCATACCTACTCCCTGATTCACGACGATCTGCCCTGCCTGGACAACGATGTCCTGCGCCGGGGCAAACCCACCTGCCATATCCAGTTTGGAGAAGCCACCGCCCTGCTGGCTGGAGATGCACTGCAGTCCCTTGCCTTTCAATGGTTGTCGGAAGAGTCGGAGCCCCGGTTCCAGGCCAGCCAGATCTCCCTGATTCATCTGCTGGCCGTCGCCAGCGGTTCGCGCGGCATGGCAGGAGGACAGGCCATCGACCTGGAGAGCACGACCACCCCCCTTCCCCTGCCCGAACTGGAGATCATGCACCTCAAAAAGACGGGCGCCCTGATCCGTGCCGCCATCCTGATGGGCGCACACTGCGGACCCACCCCCCTGGGAGCCGCCGATCTGCAACAACTGACCCACTTCGCCAATCGGGTGGGGTTGCTGTTTCAAATCGTCGACGATATCCTGGATGCCACCATGGATACCTCCACCCTCGGAAAAACGGCCGGCAAGGACGAGGCTCACCAGAAGGCCACCTACGTCACCCTCCTGGGCCTGGGTCCTGCCCGCCAACGGGCAGAGGAACTGGAACAGGAAGCGCTGCTCACCCTTGCCCACCTGCCCCTGGCCACCCGCCGTCTGGAAGACTTGACGCGCTTCATGAACGCGCGTCATCATTGAGCAGCCATGCCCAATTTCACCCCGCCCACACTCGACCAGATCCATTCCCCCGCCGACCTGCGTCGTTTCGAACGTCGCGCGCTCCCCTACCTGGCCACCGAACTGCGCCAATTCATCCTGCACAGCGTGGCCCGCACCGGCGGTCATCTCTCGAGCAATCTGGGTACCGTGGAACTGGCCCTGGCCCTGCATTATGTGTTCGACACCCCGCGCGATCGCCTGGTCTGGGATGTGGGACATCAAACCTATGCCCACAAGATCCTGACCGGACGTCGCGCCGGCATGGCACACCTGCGCATGAAAGGCGGACTGTCAGGTTTCCCCAAACGCAGCGAAAGCGAATACGATGCCTTCGGCACGGCCCACTCCAGCACCTCCCTCAGCGCAGCCCTGGGCATGGCAACGGCTTTCCACCGTGCGGGCAAGAGCGAACGGGCCATTGCCGTCATCGGCGATGGCGCCCTGACCGGCGGCATGGCCTTCGAGGCCATGAACAACGCCAAGAATACGGGCGCCAATCTGGTCGTCGTCCTCAATGACAACGACATGTCCATCTCTCCCCCGGTCGGCGCCCTGCAACATCATCTGGCCCGGATCCTGTCCGGACGCCTATACAATTCGGTGCGCCGGGGCGGTGAAAAGGTTCTGGGGGTGGCCCCCCCCATCCTGGAGTTTGCAAAACGCTGGGAAGAACACATGAAGGGGATGATGACCCCGCCCGCCACCCTGTTCGAGGAATTCGGCTTCAACTATATCGGCCCCATCGACGGCCACGATCTGGACATTCTGGTTTCCACGCTGACCAACGTCCGCAAACTGGAGGGCCCCCAGTTCCTCCACGTGGTGACGCGCAAGGGCAAGGGCTATCCGCCTGCCGAGGAAGACCCGATCCGATACCACGGAGTCACCCCCTTCGATCCCGAGCGGGGCATTCAACCCAGCCTCAGCCCGGCCCCCGCTTACACGGACATCTTCGGCCAATGGCTGTGCGACATGGCAGCGACCGATCCCCGCCTGATCGGGATCACGCCCGCCATGTGCGAAGGATCCGGCCTCACTCATTTTGCCCGGCAGTATCCCGAACGTTATTTCGATGTCGGGATTGCCGAACAACACGCCCTGACTTTTGCAGCCGGGTTGGCCTGTGAAGGCATGAAACCCGTGGTCGCCATTTATTCCACCTTCCTGCAGCGGGCCTATGACCAACTGATTCACGACATCGCCCTGCAGAACCTGCCCGTGGTTCTGGCCATCGACCGGGCCGGCCTGGTGGGGGCGGATGGCGCCACCCATGCCGGCCAGTTCGACCTGACTTACCTGCGCCCCCTGCCCAACCTGACGATCATGGCGCCCAGCGATGAAAACGAATGTCGCCAGATGCTGAGTACCGCCTTTGCCCTGGAAGGCCCCAGCGCCGTGCGGTATCCGCGCGGACGCGGACCGGGAACTCCCGTCGACCCCAGCCTCTCGACCCTGCCCGTCGGCAGGGCCGAAGTGCGGCAACGGGGCAGGAACGTCGTTCTGCTCGCCTTTGGCAGCATGCTCACGCCCGCGCTGGAAGCCGGACAACGCCTCCAGGCCACTGTGGTCAACATGCGGTTCATCAAGCCACTGGATGAAGCCCTGATCCTGGAAATGGCCCTGACCCACGATCTGGTCGTCACCGTGGAAGAAAACGCCCTGATGGGCGGCGCAGGAAGTGCCGTGGGAGAGTGCCTGGCCCATCATCAAGTCTCGGTGCCCATTCTCCATCTGGGGCTGCCCGATCACTTCATCGATCAGGGGGAAGTCCGTCAGTTATGGCAGGACTGCGGCCTGGATGCCTCCGGACTGGAACGTCAGATACGGGCACGCCTGGAGTCCCTGACCCATCCGAATCGTGCCCTTGGTTGAGTGCTCCGGGAACTCCCGAAGACTTTTCCACTCCCACCTGCTGGCATCGTTCTTTCTCACCCCCCTTGACCTACGGAGTTTCCATGAACGCCTTTGATCCCGACCTCATTCCCG
>JAJZDE010000116.1 GCA_021828745.1 Pseudomonadota bacterium | reverse complement strand
GAATCTGAACCTGGACGGGTCGGGAGGAACCTACGAAGTGGTGGCCCACTTCGACAATATCGGGCAACTCAAGGAACGTGCTCCCGTTCGCAGTTCCGGAGTCCTGGTGGGGCGGGTGCATTCAGTGCGTTTCGACACCCTCCATTACAATGCTGAAGTGCATATGGCCATCGATACCCAGTATCATTTCCCTGTAGACAGTTCGGTTTCGGTCCTGACTTCGGGGATTCTGGGCGAACAGTACGTTGGGCTGGATGCAGGCGGAGATGACAAGATGCTGAAGAATGGCGACGAGATCAAGTTGACGCAGGGGGCCATGGTGCTCGAGCGCCTGATCGGCCAGTTTCTCTTCAACAAGGCCCAGGAAGGCGGGACCGACAAGACTTCAACCGATAAGGGGGCACCATGAGGCGATGGACAATATGGCAACGGGCCGGGGTGGCGTTGACCCTGGCAGGATGGAGTCTGGCAGTGTGGGCCGCCATCACCCCTGAATCTGTGATCTCCAACACGGCAGATGAGGTGGTGGCCACCTTGAAAAAAGACAAGGCCATTCAGAAAGGGGATCGCGCCAGGGCCTATGCCCTGATTCAGGATAAAGTAATTCCGCACTTTGATTTTACGCGCATGACCCGTTTGGCGATGGGAAAAAACTGGCGTCAGGCCAGTCCTGACCAGCAACAAAAGTTGACCGAAGGGTTTCGTGATCTGCTGGTGCGGACGTATGCCAGTTCTCTGTCTCAATACAGGAATCAGGAATTGAAGGTCAAGGGTTCTGATCTGGACGATGGTGGGAATGAGGCCACGGTGCACTCTATCGTGATTCCTTCTGACGGTCCATCCATCCCGATCGACTATCGCATGGAAAGGTTGGGAGAGGACTGGAAAGTGTTCGATATCCAGGTGGATGGGGTGAGTCTGGTGACCAATTACCGCAATGAATTTTCCGATATCGTGCGCAATCATGGGATCGATGGATTGATCCAGGCCATGGCCGACAAAAGCAAGCAGGCGGAAAACAAGGCGTCCGGAAAAAAATGATCCAGCGTGAGGGTAACCATCTTTTTCTGGAAGGCCCGGTGGTCATGGATACGGTACCCGATCTGGTGCGCTCCACCTCCTTTTCCTCTTTGGGGCAGGAAGTGACCATCGATTTTTCCCGTACGACGGATCTGGATTCAGCGGCTGTCGCTCTGCTTCTGCATTGGCAACGGGAAGCGGTGCGGGATAAGAAACACCTGATTTTCGTGAAAATTCCTGCCAATCTGCGCGTTTTGATCTCGCTTTATGGTCTTTCCCCCCTGCTGGAAGGCATCGTCGAGGTCTGAAACGGATGTCTTCCCAGGAGCGGTCATTGCCAGCGGTGGAAATACGCGCGGCACAGAAATCCTACGGTGCCCTGCAGGCCTTGCGAGGGGTGGATCTGACCATCGAGCAAGGGGAATTCTTTGCCTTGCTGGGTCCCAACGGGGCGGGAAAAACCACGCTGATCAGCATACTGGCCGGACTGGCCCGTGCCGACGCGGGAACGCTGAAGGTCATGGGTCATGAGGTGGTGCAGGATTATCGTGCAGCCCGGCGTGCTCTGGGGGTGGTTCCCCAGGAATTGGTATTCGATCCTTTTTTCAGCGTGCGTGAAACGTTGCGTATCCAGTCTGGATATTTTGGTTTGCGCCACAATGATGACTGGATCGATGAGATCCTTGAGAACCTGCATCTGACCGACAAGGCCGAGGTCAACATGCGTACCCTGTCGGGGGGGATGAAGCGACGCGTATTGATCGGTCAGGCTCTGGTTCATCGCCCGCCGGTCATTGTGTTGGATGAACCTACGGCCGGCGTGGATGTGGAACTGCGTCAGACCCTTTGGAAGTTTATTCGACAACTCAATGGCGCAGGCCATACCATCCTTTTGACCACGCATTATCTGGAGGAGGCGGAAGCCCTGTGTCAGCGCGTGGCAGTATTGCACAAGGGTCAATTGGTGGCCTGCGAACGCATCAGCGATTTACTGCTGGGTCGGCAGGCGGCCACGCTGGAAGAGGCTTTTGTGGGGTTGATTCGAGACGTGGAGATTTGAGGATGGGCGTGGGATTCACAACGTTGTTTGGCAAGGAGGTGCTGCGTTTCTGGAAAGTGTCTTTTCAGACCCTGCTCGCGCCCCTGATCTCCACACTTCTCTATCTGGTTGTTTTTGCGCAGGTCCTGGGACAGCGCGTCAGCGTGTACCCGGGGGTGGGTTATGCCGCATTTCTGGTGCCTGGGCTGGTGATGATGGCCATGCTGCAGAACGCCTTCGCCAACAGTTCCTCCAGTTTGGTGCAATCCAAGGTGAGTGGAAGTCTGGTTTTTGTGCTGCTGGCCCCCCTGTCGGAAATCGAATTTTTTTCGGCCTATGTGCTGGCCGCCATGCTGCGCGGGTTGTTGGTCGGGTCCGTGGTGTTGGTGACGGCGGGTTTTTTCTTTCCTCCCCGGATTCATTCCCTGCTCTGGATCCTGGTTTTTTGTTTTCTGGCCACGGGCTTGTCCGGGGCATTGGGGGTGTTGGCCGGCGTCTGGGCAGAAAAATTTGACCAGATGGCTGCCTGGCAGAATTTTCTCATTTTGCCGTTGACGTTCCTGTCCGGCGCCTTTTATTCGCTCCATTCCCTGCCGCCCCTCTGGCACTTCATTTCCCGCTTCAATCCGTTTTTTTATGCCATCGATGGGTTCCGCTATGGTTTCATCGGAGCGAGTGACGTTTCCCCCTGGGAATCCCTGCTCATTGTCGGAAGTACCTGTTTGGCCTTATCATGGGCGACTTTAGCCTTGTTGCGCAGTGGTTGGCGGGTGCGCCCCTGAGTTTCGGGCATGTCGAGAGGATGGAATGATCATGGTACTTCCCCAGGATATCAAGCAATACATTGAAAGTGGACTGGTCTGTCAGTACGTGGACGTCAGTGGTGATGGTCAGCATTTCGAAGCCACCATCGTCAGTGCCCTTTTTGAGGGTAAAAGTCGCGTGGCCCAGCATCAACTGGTGTATCGAGCCTTGGGTGACCGCATGCGCGAGGAGATCCATGCCCTTTCCATGCGTACCCTGACCCCGGCCCAATGGGCGGAAGTGGAAGTTCGCTAGACAGGTACATCGTGGATAGACTGATCATTGCCGGGGGCCGACCGCTCAAGGGTACCGTTGAGATTTCCGGCGCAAAGAATGCGGCTTTACCCATCCTCTGCGCCGCCTTGTTGACCGCCCAACCGCTTCGGGTAACCCGGGTTCCTGCCCTGCGCGATGTGGGTACGTTGTTGCGTTTGCTCAGAGGGATGGGGGTGGAGGTCGACGGTGAGTACGGGGAAGTGGTTCTGAGTGCATCGGACGCTCTGGAACCCCTGGCTTCCTACGACCTGGTCAAGACCATGCGTGCCTCCATTCTGGTGTTGGGACCTCTGCTGGCCCGATTTGGGCATGCCCGTGTCTCCTTGCCTGGAGGGTGCGCCATCGGTGAACGTCCGGTGGATTTACACCTGAAAGGTTTGCAGGCCATGGGCGCCCATCTGTCGGTCGAACATGGGTATATCGTGGGATCGGCAACCCGCCTGCGGGGCGCGCGGATATTCATGGACACGGTGACGGTGACGGGCACCGAGAATTTGATGATGGCGGCGACTCTGGCGGCGGGGACGACGATCCTGGAAAATGCTGCGCGCGAACCGGAAGTGGTGGATCTGGCCCAGTGCCTGAACGCCATGGGGGCCAATATTCGAGGGCATGGCACGGACGTCATCACCATAGAGGGGGTGGAACACCTTCAGGGAACCACCCACCCGGTCATGCCGGATCGGATCGAAACGGGCACCTTTCTGGTGGCTGCCGCCGCCACCGGCGGGGACGTTCTTTTGCGTGGGGTGCGTCCCGGGACACTGGATGCGGTTCTGGACAAGTTGCGGGAAGCCAACGCCTGTATTCGCTGCACTGAAGAGACGATTCATCTGGTCATGGCAGGGCCAAATCACGGGGTCAGTTTGCGTACGGCGCCCTACCCTGCCTTTCCTACGGACATGCAGGCCCAGTTCATGGCCATGAATGCGGTGGCGCAAGGTACGACCGTGGTCACCGAAACCATTTTCGAAAATC
>JAJZDE010000115.1 GCA_021828745.1 Pseudomonadota bacterium | reverse complement strand
TATTCTTGGCCTTGAGGCGCATCCGAAGGACGCGGGACAATACCAGGGCGAGGAAGATGATGGTGACCTTATGACCAAGCAATTTGCCACGGTCAGTCAATTTCCAGCCGCCTGAAGCCGTTAACTGATATTCATCGGCTTTGCCCGCATCGTGCAACAACCCCACCAGGACGGCCAGTGCATGCTTGGATGGATCAGCATGTTTGATGGAATCGCGCATCCAGAGCGCCAGTTCGACGCTATGAATTAGATTGCCATTATCGTAATTATGATGGGCGTTCACGGAGGAAGGTCCCATGCAGTTCGCCGAAACCGTTCCCCGTTCCAGATCGGTACGCGCATTGCCTAGAAGATGGACGGAAGAGAAAACGCAGTCACCACGCGTTGTTGTCAGATAAGCTTTGAGAGCGCCCTGAAGAAGATGGCACTGGTCACCACATAGCCACCAAAAAGCCACCATTGGTCACCACGCACCATCGCAATACACATAAACGTTTTGTATTCAGCACGAATGG
Source organism: Pseudomonadota bacterium (assembly GCA_021828745.1). The sequence goes on along the minus strand of JAJZDE010000115.1, from coordinate 3,606 downwards.
CAATTTTTTTTGTTTTGAATCAAATAGATATGTTTTTATGTTGTGGTCGGGGTGAGAGGATTCGAACCTCCGACTCCTACGTCCCGAACGTAGTACTCTACCAGGCTGAGCTACACCCCGAACTACTCAAGTGGAGAGATTCTACTCTTCTTTTTTCCCACTGTCTCGAAGCAACCGATCACAGCCATCTCGGGCTTTCCTTCTGCCTGAAATCATGTCAGAATAGTTCGTCTTCGTACTATTTAGGAGTTTTTCATGCCCTCTTTGTTATCTCCCCTTGTTCTGGGTGATTTTTCATTGCCCAACCGGATCATCATGGCCCCCCTGACGCGCTGCCGGGCCAGCGCGGGACGGGTGCCCAATGCATTGATGGCCGAATACTATGTTCAACGGGCCAGTGCCGGGCTGATCTTGACCGAAGCCACGGCGGTATCCCCCCAAGGTATTGGCTATCCCGACACGCCGGGGATCTGGTCCGAGGAACAGATCGTCGGCTGGCGCCAGATCACCGAAGCCGTCCATGCCGCAGGGGGGCGTATCTTCCTGCAACTTTGGCACGTGGGACGAATTTCCGACCCGTATTATCTGGAGGGCGCGTTACCCGTGGCGCCCAGTCCCGTCGCCCCCGCAGGGCATGTCAACTTGCTCCGTCCGCACCGCCCCTTCGTCACGCCGCGCGCCCTGGAACGGTCTGAACTGCCCGGCATCGTGGAGAGTTATCGGCAAGGAGCACTCAACGCCCAACGCGCTGGTTTTGATGGGGTGGAAATTCATGGGGCCAACGGCTATCTCCTCGATCAGTTTCTGCAAGACAGTACCAATCGACGCACCGACGACTATGGAGGTCCGGTGGAAAACCGGGCTCGCCTCCTGCTCGAAGTCACCGATGCAGTGGTCTCGGTGTGGGGCGCAGGGAGGGTGGGTGTCCATCTCGCCCCACGGGGAGACGCCAATGACATGGGAGACAGCGATCCTCTACACACCTTTGGCTATGTGGCCGAACAATTGGGGAAACGACACTTGGCCTTCCTCTGTACCCGCGAATTCCTGGGGGTGGATCGTCTCAGCCCGGAACTCAAGCGTCGCTTTGGCGGGGTCCTCATCGCCAATGAAGGCTTTACGGCAGCCAGTGCCGAGGCAGAAGTGGCGGATGGCAAAGCCGACGCCGTCGCTTTCGGGAAATATTTTATCTCTACCCCCGACCTACCCCGGCGGATTGCAGAGGGGCAGCCCTTCACCCCCTTCGATATGGAAAGTTTTTATGGTTACGGCCGCCCCGATCCGCGCGTCGGCTACACCGACTACCCTGCCCTGCCCTGACGGTAGAACAGGCGCCCGGTGGTCAAAAAGGAAAGAAAGACCACCAGGGCGAAAAGCAGGCTGCTGTAAGCCAATTGCATGCCCCCGGAAATGATGTGCCCGGAGGTACACCCACCGGCCATTCGGGCGCCAAACAGCAACAGGACCCCGCCCACGAAAGCCCAGAAAAAACGGCGGGTGGGGCTGTTGCCATGGTATTCCCGCCACAGGTCGGGTACCGCCTTGAAGCGGAACTCTTTCTGAATCAGGGAAAAAATCAGTCCGGCCAGAAAGGCTCCGACCAGGAAACGGAACTCCCAGGCCCCGGGTTCGGCAATCTTGTGCCAGTAACCTGGCGCGCCCACCCCGGTCAGTGTCATCGCCAACCAGGGAAAGGCGGTGGATGCGCCCATGGGATGACCGGCAACAGCCGGCAGATCGAGCACCACATTGAGTAGAGTCAGGCCCACGGCGGCATACAACCAGGACCAACCCCGTGGATCGACACGGTGGAGTACAAAGGCCGCCCCCATGAGTCCTCCCCCCAGCAGCACCAGAACCACCCAAAAAGTTGCCGGTGAAAGGCTCCCCCGCAGCGACACAGTACCCAGATCCGGTCCCAGGAGAGGAGAAAGCAGAGGGAACACCATGGCAAAGGACAGGGCCCCCACCAGTCCGCCCAAAATGCCCACGAGCGCATCCAGACTGCCTTGACCGAGGGATATGGCGAGCGTGCCCGGACAGTAACCCAGAATGGCCATCCCCATGCCAAACAGCACACCTCCAAAAACAATACCGAAAATAATCAAAGGCTTGATATGGTCACTGGCCCATCCCATCCGGATTTCCGCTTGCATCAACAGCATGCCCAGTCCGATGGCAAAAGCCATGGTCTTGGCTACCGAAAAGTTTCTGAGAAGCGCCATGCCGGCGATGGTGTCAAAACGATTGAGACGCGCGTACTGAAGAAATGTACCAAATAAAAAGCCCAGGAATAGCGTGGTCACAAGTAATTTCCAAGAAGAAAGGGACAGTGTATTGGAAAGCCTCTCGGGTGAAAAGTTTTCCGTCATTGTGCGTATAATCCAGGGTCTTGAATTATTTCGATAACCATTCCCACTTTACCCATGCAAACCACCGGCAATTCCACGGTGCGTGTCCTGATTGCCAGTCTGGCCGGCACCACCATCGAGTTTTTTGACTTTTACATTTATGCCACGGCTGCGGTTCTGGTATTCCCCAAACTGTTTTTCCCCTCTTCGGACCCCGCATCAGCCCTCCTCCAGTCCTTTGCCACCTTTGCCCTGGCCTTTTTTGCCCGTCCCGTCGGTGCGATTCTGTTCGGTCATTTTGGTGACCGCATCGGGCGCAAGGCAACCCTGGTGGCTTCCCTCATGACCATGGGGCCCTCCACCGTAGCCATTGGCTTGCTTCCCACCTATCACAGTATCGGGGTCGCTGCCCCCATCCTCCTGGCCATCTTCCGCTTCGGTCAGGGCCTGGGTCTGGGGGGGGAATGGGGAGGCGCTGTCCTGCTCGCCACGGAAAATGCCCCCGCACACAAAAAATCCTGGTACGGCATGTTTCCCCAATTGGGGGCCCCCCTGGGCTTCATCCTGTCCAGCGGCACCTTCCTGGGGCTGAGCAGATTCCTCTCGGAAGAGGATTTTTTAACCTATGGCTGGCGTATTCCCTTCATCGCCAGTGCCCTACTGATCGGGATCGGATTGTATGTCCGTCTCAAACTGACCGAAACCCCGGTCTTTCTGAAGGTGGTGGCCCAACACCAACAGGTGACCCTCCCCATGCGCACGATTTTCACCCAGCATGGCCGCGCTCTGTTGCTTGGAACCTTGAGTGCCCTTGCGCTTTTCGTTCTCTTCTATCTGATGACGGTATTCACCCTCAGTTGGGGCACCACGGCCCTGCATTACCCCAAAAGCGATTTTCTGCATGCCCAACTGATCGGGATTCTTTTCTTTGCTCTGGGCATCCCTCTCTCGGCTCAACTGGCCGACCGTTTCGGCCGGTCTCCGGTACTGCTCTGGGTCGCCGTCGCCATCTTCCTCTTCGGACTGGCCTTCGGACATCTCTTCAAGGCTGACCACTGGGGAAACACCGTGATATTCCTGGGTCTGGGGCTCTTTCTCATGGGGGGAATGTATGGACCCATGGGCACCACCCTGGCCGAACTGTTTCCGCCGCCCGTGCGTTACACGGGCGCCTCCTTGTCCTTTACCCTGGCAGGCATTCTGGGCGCCTCCCTGGCTCCCTATATCGCCACTTTCCTGGCCAAACAATGGGGCC
>JAJZDE010000114.1 GCA_021828745.1 Pseudomonadota bacterium | reverse complement strand
GCCTTATGTCCATTGGCCACCAACTCCAGAGCCAACGTGGTAAAGGTCTGTACCTTACCGCCTGCCCCCGGAAAAGTGGGCGTAATGATGCGGGGATCGCAAGCGGCACGACGCAAACGGGTCAACTGGGCAAGGACATTCATGCGCGCCTGTCCGGCTTTATGACTGGCCATGGCGGTATCCGCCTCGGCAATCGCCTCGCGGCGCACGGCTTCGTAGTGCGCGGCTTCCTCCTTGCCGGGTTCGATGGTGATGACCATCTCGGTGCGCGGCGGCAGTTCCTGCAGCACTTGAGCCTTGGTGCGGCGAAGCAGAAAAGGTGCGATCAGGCGCCGCAAAACATGCTGGGCATCACGGTCTTTGTCCCGTTCGATCGGGAGCGCAAAGCGTTCGTTGAAACGGCTGAGGGTACCCAGCAAACCGGGATTGGCAAAGCGCATGATGGACCATAATTCGGCCAGGCGATTCTCCACCGGTGTGCCGGACAGGGCGAGACGAAAATCCGCATCGAGCCGGAAGACTGCCTGGCTTCGTTTCGCGGTGGAATTCTTGATGGCCTGCGCCTCGTCGACAATGAGGGTGTGCCAATGTTTGCCCGCAAATTGTTCGCTGGCTTGCTGTACCAGGCCGTAGGAGGCCACGACCACATCAAAGGCGGCAGCCTGGGAAATGATTGCCTCGCGATCCGCCTCGCTGTAGAGATGAAAATTGAGGCTGGGAGCAAAGCGTTCGGCCTCGGCCATCCAGTTGCCGCATACAGAAGTAGGGGCGATCACCAGCGCTGGCCCTCCTTCGGCACGAGCCAGGAGCAGGGCCAGCGATTGCAGGGTCTTACCCAGCCCCATATCGTCGGCAAGGCAGGCACCCAACCCGGCTTGTGCGAGCCTCGATGCCCACAGGTAGCCTTCTTCCTGATAGGGGCGCAGGTCGGTTTGCAAGGTCCTGGGCAGGGGAATGTCCTGATTCCGGGTGAGATGCAGCTTTTTCAGGGTGTCGTGAAACTTTTCATCCGCCTTGACAACCATTCCTTCCAAAGCCTCATCGACCCATGCTGCAGCCAAATGCGGCATGCGCGCACCCTGCTTGTCGGGTTCCATGACCGCCGCCAGATCCTTCAGCCGCTCCTTCAGACTGTGGGTGAGCGCGGCATACACCCCATCGCCCATGGCGATGAAACGGCTGGAACCGCGCGAAGCAGCCAACAGGGTTTCAAACGTGACGGTCAGCCCTTCATCCACCCTGGCTTCACCGTTCAGTCTGAACCAATCCCGTTCGCTTCTCACCTGTATGGCGAGTCCGGGAGCATCAACCGTCACCACGCGCACGGCCTTCCCTTTGGGCCAATCCAGCGCAAGGATGGCAGGAAGGGTGGGAAGCCCTTCCACCGAAGCCAGAGCATCTTCCGGGGTAGCGATTTCCCATTCGCACTGTTGGCGATTCCCCTCGCACGCCTCGAGGAAGGGCAGCGCATCGAGAACAGCATCGAGGTGGGCACGTTCCGCGTCCAACTGGCGCGTTGTGCCCAGGCTCTCCCCTTTTACCGATGCCATCAAACGGGCGCGTCCACTGCCCGGGGTCATGCGCGGGCCCTCCGCCCCCAGCGGGGTGGCCACCAGACGCAGCAGCAGGCCGTCGTTCAGGGGGGATAATTCCGCTCGCAGGCGCGCTTCGGCGGGGATCTCGTGGGCGGCTTGCAAATGGTCCGCCTGTAATTGAAAGTGGCTGGTCAGCGCCTTCATCGCGGCCTGCAGTTCGTTTTGCGCGCTCGCCGGAATCGCCACTTGTCCCGCAAGCAATTGTGCGACCCGGCGCTGCGCCGGAGTGAATTGAATCAAACGCACCCGTTGCGTCGAATCCTGAACCAGCGTGATCAGGCGCAGTGCTTCCATGCTGCGCCTTTCTTCGGCACTGTAATACTGGCAGGTATCGGCAGGAATGCCTTCGCGGAGCGGAGGAACGACCTTCATGGTGATTTTGTCGCCCTTGTGGATGACCTCGATCTCAGGCCTTCCCTCGCTCAATTCGATCAACTGTTCCGGTTTGTCACTGAGCACAACGGCCGGATGCCCGACCAGCGCCTGCACGGCCCCAGGCAAATCCAGCGCATGATTGCGTCGTGCATACCTTTCCGTATGGATACAATTGACCACCTTGGCATCCCATGGGGAGAGGCGCGGGTTTCCGGCGACCCTGGACAGAGGGACTTCCCTGGGTTTGTTCCAGCCGCGCACGCCGCGTTTTTGCTCCAGCGGTACGATATCCTGCAGGGTCCCGTCCTTGCCCCGGTCGATCATCCAGATGAAACGGCTGGTGTCGCTGTCGGAGGTTTTGTCAGAGACCCCTTCCAGGGCCTGCAGGGTGGAAAGCAGTTCACGCCAGCGCTCGGTCCTTCCCCCCACGAAATACCCTGGGGGAGGTTCCTCGCCGCAGATGAGGGCTTTTGCGCCCCTTGCCAGACCGGACAGCCACCCGAGGCCGCATTGTTCAAGATGGTCGACCAACCGTTGCGCCATCCCAGCGTAGGCCTCCCGGTGGGATTTTCCAGCACCGCTCAGAGTATCCAGACCCAGCCAGGCAACCAGCAGAACCCGCCACAACTGGTTGAAGTCGGGATATTTCTGGTAATACGCTACTGCCCCGAAGGCATCCTTGTCAGGTTCGACATCTCCGCGCCGGATATCGATGGCCCGCACCCATAGCCCCCAACCGGAATCAGGATCGGGTTTCCGTTTACCCGATTCGCCAATGCAGAACTTGCGCGCCAGATCAAGATGTTTGGGCGTCTGCTGCGCCAGCAACATCAACGGATAAATCCAGGCGATGCTGAACGGCAAGGTCCGCTTTTTTACCCCGGTTTCGGAATGACATTTCTTGAGCCCCGTCTCAAACAAGTCCTGAGCCGCCGCCCATTGGCCTTCCTGAGCCAGCGCATAGGCATTCATGACATCCGCACCCCACCCGGCGATGCCTGACAGCAGAGAACCGATGGAGTCTCTCTCCCCCCGGTGTAGCAGCAGTTCGGAAATGGCCAGGCGCAGATAACTGGGCATTTCTTCCCGACTGCTGGCTGCTTGCGCCAGAGTCCAGCGGACCGCCCGCAACAGATCGGGATTCCAGTCGGCATCGAATCCCACGATCAGGCGGTAACACAGATCCCAACGCACGGCAGGATCGATGCGCTCGAAAGAGGCTTCGCTGAAATCGCGCAACACGGCCTCGTCCAGTATGCTCTGCCAGGGCATCAAGCGACTGATCACATTGGCCATTTTATCGATTTCAACCCGGGGCGCCCCGGTCAACAGGGCCAGCCGCACGATGGCGATGGTGGCATTCCGATCGTAAACGGGCCAGACATTCTTCATCGTCTGAGGGTTGAAACCCTCGACTTCATGCAAAGCGCGTTGTAACCGATGCCCCTCGAAGCCATCGAGTAATTTCTCATACAGCACCGTGCGCAGGGAATCTGTCAGGCGGTAATAGCCCTGACGCGGACCCGGGTCAATCACCTGTTGGGCGGCCACCAACTGTTGAAGGCCATGACTGACGTCGTCCATCGTAAACCTGCGCCCACCGGGGTGCCTGAAATCGAGTTTCTGCAACAGGTGATAGAGGGCAGTGCGCGGGTGGGGTGACCACAACAGGGCCAGGGCAAGCATGATCCGGTGATGGCCCCCCTCGTCGTTGTCGGGCAGGAGAGGAACCAGAAGGTCATCGGATGATTCATTCATTTGACAAGCCCACGGGAGTCGATTCGATGAAACAGCGCAGATCCGTCATTCCAGTTTGACTCCTGTGCGCCCTGTTGTGAAAGTAAGGATTATAAACACTCAAACCCTTTGAGGGACGGTAGAATGCCCTCATGTCGTCCCCTTCTCCCCCTCCCTCTCCTACCTACAACCTCAATCAGCAATTGCTGAGGTATCTGGGCCTGGCGACCGCCGTGGGAATATCCGGCTCACTCGCCGTCCTCGCCTTTCACCAACTCCTTTTGTGGCTGGAGGAGATCCTGTACGGCTCAAACGAGGGGTTGGTGGCCAATGCGGCCCGTCTGGCGCCGGGGGTTCGGATATTTTTTCCGGCCTGCGGCGGGTTGATTGCGGGCGTGATCCTGCAATATTTCCTGATCTCCAGAAAAA
>JAJZDE010000113.1 GCA_021828745.1 Pseudomonadota bacterium | reverse complement strand
GTGGCGTAACGCGGTTCATTCAGACGCAAATCTGTCGTAATCACAGCAGGCAGGATCAGGCGCAGGGTTTCGGTTCCCCCGTCGGTTTCTCGCACCACGTCCACCCTTCCCTCCCCGACCTGTATTTCAGCGGCATTGGTCGCCTGTCCCCAATTCAGCAGGGCAGCCAACATTTGCCCAGTCTGGTTTGCATCATCATCGATGGCCTGTTTACCACAGATCACCAGGCCCGGTATTTCACGCAGGACCACGGCATGCAGTAATTTGGCCACGGACAAAGGTTGTAATTCCTCAGTCGAAGATACCCAGAGCGCCCGGTCAGCCCCCAGAGCAAGAGCTGTACGCAATCCTTCCTGAACCATCGCATCGCCACAGGAAAGAGCGGCCACTTCTGTGGCCTGCCCCGCTTCCTTCAGGCGAATCGCCGCTTCCAGAGCAATCTCGTCGAAGGGATTGAGGGACATCTTGAGCCCGGCCAACTCCACACCACTGCCGTCTGCCTTGACCCTGGCCTTGATGTTGTAGTCTAGAACACGCTTCACAGGGACCAGTATTTTCATAGGGCTTCCTTGTATAGGACAGGGCCGGATTCTATCATATTCGTTCGAACAGTCCGGCAATTCCCTGCCCCATGCCCACACATAGGGTCACCATGCCGTAGCGCCCGTTTGTGCGACGCAAACCGTGAATCAACGTAGCCGTGCGAATGGCGCCACTCGCTCCCAGGGGATGACCCAGCGCGATCGCACCTCCGAGTGGGTTGAGTCGAACCGGGTCGAAGGCCAGATTCTTCTGGACTGCCAATACCTGCGCCGCAAAGGCTTCGTTGAGTTCGATCCAGTCCAGTTGGGCAAGACTGACCCCATGCCGTGACAAGAGAGGCGGAACGGCCTTGACCGGGCCAATCCCCATGATCTCCGGCGGCACACCTTTGACAGAAAAACCCATGACCCTTGCCAAAGGGGTCAAACCATGACGGTGTACTGCATCCTCGCTGGCCAGAATGAGGGCGGCAGCTCCGTCAGAGATCTGACTGCTGTTGCCGGCCGTGACACTCCCCTTGACGTGGAAGGCAGGCTTGAGCCGGGACAGGACCTCCAAGCTGGTATCGGCGCGAGGTCCCTCGTCGTGGTGCCATGCTTTCTCCTGTGGAGTCGTCAGCCCTGTGCTCAGATCCAAAGTGTGCTGAAGTACCGTGACAGGGGTGATTTCTGCCTCAAAAAATCCCTGGCGCCGTGCTTCCAGCGCGCGCCGGTGCGATTCCAGAGCCACCGTATCCTGCTCCAGACGACTGATATTCCACTGATGAGTCAGATTTTCTGCAGTCGCCCCCATTCCCCAAGCCAGGGGCGTGTGAAAAGGCGTTTCAAAAATCAGGGGGCTGGGCGCAGGATGCCGGCCCATCATGGGAATGCGACTCATGGATTCCACACCACCAGCAACCATGAGGTCCGCGCTGCCCGACTGAATGCGTTCTGCCGCCATCTGGATGGCTGACAATCCGGAGGCACAGAACCGATTGACCGTCATCGCTCCTGCGGAGAGAGGCAATCCCGCCAGAAGAGCCGCGCTGCGCGCAATGTTGAGCCCCTGTTCTCCTTCCGGCATGGCGCACCCGATCACCACATCTTCGATCGCCTCCGGATCCAGCGTGGGGACCTGCGCCAAGGCACCCCGCAAGGCCGTAATGAGCAGGGTATCTGCCCGTACCTGAGCAAACTGCCCGCGCCCCTTCCCCACAGGGGTACGGGTAGCCGCCACGATATACGCTGTTTTCATGTCACTCTCCTGACTAATTGCGCACAGCCTTGCCGGTTTCCAGGAAAGACTGAATGCGTTCCCGACTTTTTTGGGTGGCCAGCAAGGGACCGAAATGTGCCCGCTCCAGGCCGAGCAGGTAATCCACATTGACCAGGGTTCCTGCAGACAATTCTCCACCGCAGGCGACTGTGGCCAAAGTGCGCCCGATCTCGAAATCATGTGCCGAAATCTGTCCTCCCTGTAGTGCATTGACCAACCCCGCAAGCATTTGGGCTCGCCCTTCCACCCCAGCCACCGGAAAGGCGCGGGGCAAAGCAGGTGCATGACCGGACTCGGCCAACACCAGGGCTTGCGTCAGAGCCACATGGAGCAATTCCTCACGGTGTGGAACGAGAACGTCGCCGTTTTCGAGCCAGCCCCAGGAACGGGCTTCCTGAGCGCTTTGACTGACTGTGCAGCGCAGGATACGCGTCAGATCCTCCTGCAGGTAGTCGGCCACCTGCAAGGGCGATTGGGCGGCCAAAGCGCGCAAGCCGGCGCGCCGGGCGACTTCCGTCAGCCCCCCGGCGCCGGGAAAGATTCCAACATTGACTTCCACCATGCCCAGGTTGGTTTCTGTAAAAGCGACCCGGCGAGTGCAGTGCAGCGTGACTTCACACCCACCGCCCAGTGCATAACCTTGCAAGGCTGCCACGGTGGGCACTGCACCGTAACGCAAACGCTGAACCACGCGCTGAAACCGTTCCTGAGCCAGCGCCAATCCCGTCAAACCCTGGCGAGCATAGGTTTCGATGAACCCCTTGAGATCTCCGCCCGCTGAAAAGTGCGGGCCCGGACCCCACAAGACCAGGGCACGGTAATGGCTTTCGGCTTCGGTCAGCGCCTGATCCAGCGCTTCCAGGGCAACTTCGCTCAGGAGATTCATCTTGGTATGCAAGGTCAGGATCACTACCTCATCATCCAGTGTCCAGAGACGTGCGGCCCCGGATTCGGCCACCGTCCGCCCCGCGCTGGCTGCAGTGGCCCCCCCCTCGCCCAGCAAGCGCAAGGGAAAGTGCTGACGTTTCAGCCAGGGCTGGGAGGAACGGGGACTGAGGGTCGCACGAGCCGCCGACCAGGAGCCCTGCGGCGTATGAACGACCTGACGTTGTGGGTCCATGGCCCAATCGGGCAAAGGGAGGTCGATCAAGGTTTTTCCTGCCTGCCGGTCTTCCTCGATCCACGTCGCCACCTCTGACCAACCCGACAGTTGCCACTGTTCGAAGGGGCCGAGGGCCCAACCAAACCCCAGACGCAGTGCCATATCCACCTCACGGGCCGAGGGCGCCATGCCCGCCAGGTGAATGGCGCAGTAGTGAAAGAGATCGCGGTGAATGGCCCACAAGAACTGGGCCTGGGGATGGGTGCTGGCACGCAGACAGGCCAGCCTTTGGGACGGCGAGGCTTCCAGACAAGCCTTCACCCCGGCCTCCGCCTTGGCTCCGCTGGGCACATAGGAACGGGTCATGGGGTCCAGACGAAGAATCATCTTGCCTTCCTTGCGGTAAAAACCAGCGCCGGTCTTGGCACCCAGCGCCCCGGCAGAAATCAGCCCCTCGAGGAGAGGGAAAGGGGCAAACAGGGCACGAAAAGGATCATCCGGCGCCTGGGTATAGGTCGTACTGATGACATGAGACAGAATGTCCAACCCGACCACATCGGCCGTGCGATAAGTGGCAGAGCGGGGTCGCCCCAAAAGGGACCCTGTCAGGTCATCCACCAGATCGCAGGACAAGCCGAAATTCTGCGCCTGATGAAAGGTAAACACCGTGGCAGCAACCCCAATGCGATTGGCTACAAAATTCGGCGTATCCAGCGCATGGATGACGGTCTTGCCCAGACGGGTGGTAATGAAGGATTCCAGCAGGGTGAGACGGTCCCGATCCGTCCGGGTCGTGGGAATCAATTCCACCAAGGCCATGTAACGCGGGGGATTAAAAAAATGCATGCCACAGAAGCGCGTTTGAAGATCCTCGGGCAAAACGGCGCCGAGTTCTTCCAGGGACAGACCAGAGGTATTGGACGCCAACCAACTCCGGGGAGCCAAGTGAGGTAAAATGCGCGCATAGAGTGCCTGCTTCCAGGCCAACTGTTCGCCGATGGCCTCGATCACCAGATCACAGGTAGAAAGTCGGTCCAGATGTTCGTCATAATTGGCCGCTTCGATCAAGTCCGCGCGTTCAAGTTCGACCAGGGGGGGCGGGCTCATTTTTTTCAATCCATGAACGGCCTGCAGAACCCGTCCATTCGTGGGACCTGTGTCAGGTGGCAGATCATAGAGTAGAACAGGAATATCCAGATTGACGAAGTGCGCTGCCAGTTGCGCTCCCATGACTCCGGCCCCCAATACGGCCACGCGCTGAATC
>JAJZDE010000112.1 GCA_021828745.1 Pseudomonadota bacterium | reverse complement strand
GTGCGCTGGAGATTCCGCTGCATCTGGTGAAAGTGAGCCAGACGGGACAACGCATGAGCCACGGGGCACTGTTGCTCGAAATGGGGGAAGACAGCGAGTTGGTCCTGCAGGAACACTGTGTGGGGAGCACCGATCAACCGACGCACAGCAATTGGGCAACGGCTGTCGAACTGGCACCGCGGGCGCGTTTGACTCTGGTGAAGGTGCAAAAGGAAGGCATCCTGTCTTACCATACGGCTGCGCTGCATGCGCTGCAGCGCGCCGGGAGCCGCCTGCAGGTTTTCCCCTTTGCCTTGTCTGGCGCGCTGGGACGCAATGACATTACCCTGCGCCTGATCGAGCCCCACGCCGAGTGTGTTCTCAAAGGCGTGTATCGGGTGGCGGACCGTGCCCTGCAGGATTTTCACACCAGCATCGAACATGATTCCCCGCACTGTACCAGTGACGAGTGTTTCAAGGGCGTACTGGATGGCACGGGCAAGGCCGTGTTCAACGGGCGGGTCCGGGTGGCACTGGATGCCCAGAAAACAGCCTCACGCCAGTCAAACCACAACTTGTTGCTGTCAGACAAGGCCGAAGTCAATACCAAACCTCAACTGGAAATACTTGCAGATGACGTGCAATGCAGCCATGGCACCACGGTGGGACAACTGGACGAGGAGCAGTGGTTCTATCTGCGTACGCGCGGGATTGCCGCAGATTTGGCCCGCACCCTGTTGATTCAGGCCTTTACCCTGGAAATTTCCGAAGCCATTCCTCACGCCGGCGTGCGTGCAGCGGTCCGGCGCTTGCTGGGTGGCACAACTGAGGAGAATGGTCATGTTTGACCCCCATCTCTGGCGTCGTCAATTTCCCATTCTGGAGCGTAAAGTCCACAGGAAACCCTTGGTATACCTGGATAATGCCGCCACGACTCAAAAGCCGCTCGCCGTGCTGGATGCGGAACGGTATTATTTTGAACACTTCAATGCCAATATCCACCGCGGTGTGCATGCGCTCAGCCAGGAAGCCAGCGAGGCCTTTGAAGGTGCCCGCGAGAAAGTTCGCGCATTTCTGGGGGCTGCGCACGTCGAAGAGATCATTTTTACCCGTGGCGCAACGGAGGCCATCAATCTGGTGGCCCAGACGTGGGGTCGCACCCATCTCGAGGCTGGCGACGAGATCCTCATCAGTGCGATGGAGCACCATGCCAACATCGTGCCCTGGCAAATGCTGTGTGAAATGACGGGTGCTCGGCTCAAGGTGATCCCCATGGATGAGCGCGGGGTCTTGTTGATGGATCGGGTGGATCAGTTGCTCACGACGCGTACCCGCCTGGTGGGCATCACCCTGGTATCCAATGCGCTGGGGACCGTGAATCCCGTGGCCGAGATCATTCGCAAGGCTCACGCAGCAGGCGCCAGGGTGCTGGTGGACGGGGCTCAGGCAGTGGCCCACGTGGCGGTGGACGTGGCGGCCCTGGGGTGTGACTTCTTTGTTTTTTCCGGGCATAAGTTATATGGTCCCACGGGGATCGGCGTCCTGTATGGAAAAAAGGAACTGCTCACGGCGATGCCCCCCTATCAGGGCGGAGGGGACATGATCTTGCAGGTCACCTTCGAGAAAACCACCTACAACCAGATTCCCTACAAGTTTGAGGCAGGGACGCCGCATATTTCCGGCGCCATCGGACTGGGGGCGGCCATCGATTTTGTTCAGTCCGTGGGACTGGAGAACATTGCGGCCCATGAAGACTGGTTGCTTCAGGAGGCGACCGAGCGCGCCCGCCGGGTCAACGGCCTGCGTATCATCGGAACGGCACCGGGCAAGGCCAGCATCCTGTCTTTCGTGCTGGAAGGCATTCATCCCCATGACATTGGAACCATCCTGGACAGCGAAGGGGTGGCCATCCGCAGCGGCCATCATTGCGCCATGCCGGTGATGGACTTTTTCAGCCTGCCTGCCACGGCACGGGCGTCCTTTGCCTTGTATAACACGCTCGAGGAGGTCGAGAGTCTGTTCCGGGCGATCGAGCGGGTACAAAAACTATTCCTGGGTTGAGAGGGTCTCATGAGTGATTTGCGTGATCTGTATCAGGAAGTGATCTTTGATCATAATCGTCATCCCCGTAATTTTGGTCCGTTACCGGGAGCCAATCGTCATGCCGATGGCTTTAATGCATTGTGCGGGGATAAGTTGTCCCTCAATCTGAAAGTCGAGGACGGCATCATCCAGGAAGCTCGTTTCGAAGGCTCCGGTTGTGCCATTTCCACGGCTTCGGCCTCACTCATGACCGAGGCCCTCAAGGGGCGCCGTGAAACCGAGGTGGCAGAACTGTTCGAAGGCTTTCACCACATGGTCAAGGGGGAGCCTTATACCGTGGAGATGGGCAAGTTGGCCGTTCTGGCGGGGGTGAGCGAATTTCCGGCGCGCGTGAAATGTGCCACTCTGGCTTGGCATACCCTGAATGCAGCGTTGCATCAGGCCGATCAACCGGTTTCAACGGAGTAGATCATGTCAGCGATAGAATGGTTAAACCAGGAAGAGCCTCAGCCCCAACCCCCAGCGACCAAGGAGTCCACGAGGCGTTACATCTCCGTGGGACGTCAACCCTCTCCCGAACCTCCCCCTGTTCCCGTGGAAGAGGCCATTGCGGCGGGTTTTCCGGGAATGGAGGCCAGTGACGTACCCAAACCTGCACCGGCTCCCGAATTTTCCAGGGACGAGTTGGAGGAAATGGTCATTGCGGCCTTGCGGACCGTTTTCGATCCCGAAATTCCCGTCAATATCTACGATTTGGGGTTGATTTACGGTTTGACCATCGATCCCCAGCGGGCGCATGTGGATGTTCGAATGACCTTGACTGCGCCGGGCTGTCCCGTGGCTCAAACCTTCCCGGGGGAAGTGGAACAACGGATGATGGAAGTACCGGGGATCGATTCGGCCCACGTGGAATTGGTCTGGGACCCTCCCTGGACACGGGAACGGATGAGTGAGTCCGTGCTGCTGACGCTGGGCATGCTCTGAGCGGACCGAACTATTCCCGGTAGGCCATTGGTCCAAGAAAAATAGGCAGATCGCCTCGCGCTTTTTGAAAGGGAGATGCGTGCCGTCGTGGGGCATCATGATCCTTTCCAGGGAGCGATCGGATCATGGCTTTTACCTGTGTCTACAGCCGGGCTTTGTGGGGCGCAGAAACCCCGCTGGTGAGGGTGGAGGTCCACCTGTCCGGCGGGTTGCCTCAGTTTAATCTGGTGGGTTTGCCCGAGGCAGAGGTGCGCGAGAGTCGGGATCGTGTGCGTGCCGCCTTGAACCACTGCGGTTTCGGCTTTCCTCTTCAGCGGGTGACGGTCAACTTGGCTCCTGCCGAACTTCCCAAGCACTCCAGCCGTTACGATCTGCCCATTGCCATAGGGATTCTGGCCGCTTCCCATCATTTGCCCCATGCCCTGCTTGAAAATTGGGAGTTTGCCGGAGAGTTGGGATTGAATGGCGGCCTGTGCGCCATTCATGGGGCCTTGCCCATGGCGGTGGCAGTCGCGCAGGCAGGACATTGGTTGATGGTGGCGCGAGCTTCGGCACCCGAGGCAGTGCATGGTCATCCTGAAGGGGTGTATGGGGCTACCCATCTGCGCGAGGCGTGGGATCATCTGACCGGATGTTCCTTATTGCCCCCTGCCCACCTCGAGTCACAGGAAACACGTGAGGTCATGCCGGACATCGATCTGGCTCAGATTCGTGGACAGGCCCAGGCAAAAAGGGTACTGGAAATTGCTGCGGGAGGACGCCACCATCTGTTGCTGGTGGGGCCTCCTGGGGTCGGAAAGTCCCTGTTGGCACGTTGTCTGCCGGGCATTTGTACGCCCATGACAGAAACGGAAGCATTGGCTCTGGCTGCCATTCGGGCCGCACATCGTGAAACTGTCGATCCCATTCTCTGGCGCATCCGCCCGTTCCGCCACCCACATCATTCCGTGACAACGGCTGCCTTGATGGGGGGAGGACAGGGGACACACCTCCATCCTGGAGAGGTTTCCCTGGCTCATGGAGGAACACTGCACCTGGATGAGTTGGGCGAGTTTCCAACTCATTTGCTGGATATGTTGCGCGAACCCCTCGAGTCTGGTCAGGTTGCGGTATCCCGGGCAGCGCATAAGGTCATTTATCCCGCGCGCTTTCAACTGGTGGGCGCCATGAATCCTTGTCCCTGTGGCTATCGTGGTCATCCTGCGGGGCGGTGCAGG
>JAJZDE010000013.1 GCA_021828745.1 Pseudomonadota bacterium | reverse complement strand
AAGTGATAGTGCTGGGTTTCATTACCCCGACTTCCTGAAGGGGATTAAGACTCAAAAGGGGTCATTATCTTACTCCTTAATCAGTTTCATTACCCCGACTTCCTGAAGGGGATTAAGACAACTGCGCATCACTCATCCTTTCGCAAGCGTGGTTTCATTACCCCGACTTCCTGAAGGGGATTAAGACACATTTCCCCAGATTTGGGGAGAGCCATCTTTGTTTCATTACCCCGACTTCCTGAAGGGGATTAAGACTGAAGTACTGAGCTGCCAAGTGAAGTGGGGTCGTTTCATTACCCCGACTTCCTGAAGGGGATTAAGACCCTTTTTCATGGTATCTCCTCAAGATCCGCAACAGTTTCATTACCCCGACTTCCTGAAGGGGATTAAGACTTGTACGATACGATCTTGCAATTCGTGTTCGCGGTTTCATTACCCCGACTTCCTGAAGGGGATTAAGACAAAGCAGTTTCTGCCACGACCCCCCCGACGCTTCGTTTCATTACCCCGACTTCCTGCAGGTGATTAAGACGCCCCCATTGAAAGCCAACAGGAAAGGGGGGCAGCATGTTTTTACCTGCAATATTGCGTTGTCATGGTTGGTGTTTTGGTTGGCATACACTGTGGGCTCTGTTTTGTTGACTGGAGCGATGTCATGAAGACCAAGTGGGTGGCAAGTGGGTTGGGTATTGTGGCGATGTGGTTGTGGTACATGCCCTGGATCATGCTGGGTGATGATGATCGTTCGGGGTTCTACCTCTACCAGAGTGGACAGCACATTGGAGGTACGGCCTATTTGTTGCTGGGCCTGGGGGCGGGGTATTCCTATTTCACCCTGAAGGAGATGAAGGGGGGGCGTATTCTGGTATCCCTGAGTGGTTTGCTGATTTCACTGGGCTATCTGACAACTGTGGGTAAGAGTGCGGGATGGGGTTTGCTGGGGCTTTGTCTTGTCGAGGGGTTGTCTCTTGGGCTTGCGTTGTTGAAGTCGGGGGCGCGGGTGGCTGAATGACCGGGTTGAAAGGAGAGTTCATGATGCAGACTGGAGTGATCACCGCATTGGGGGTGTTGTTTATCCTCCTGTTTTGCATCAGGATGGTGAATCAGTATTCGCGCGGAGTCGTGCTTCGTTTGGGCAAGTTCAGTCGGGTACTGACCCCAGGCCTCAACTTTGTCATCCCCTGGATCGATCGTATCCGTTTTGTTGATATGCGCACCGTGACCAGTCGTGTTCCGGATATTGATGCCATTACCCGCGATAGTGTGCCCGTCAAGCTGGTGGTGGCTGTCTGGAACGCAGTAGTGGATGCTCCGGCGGCGTTGCTGAATGTCAATGATCGGGAATTGGCTGTGGTGCAGGTGGCGATTACCTCATTGCGGTCGGTGATTGGCCAGCAGGATCTGGATCGGGTATTGCATTCCCAGGGCGAGATCGTGCAGACGTTACGCGCCATGATCGATGAAGCGACCGAACCGTGGGGGGTCAAGGTTTCTCGTGTCGAGATCTTGTCCATTACCATCCCCGAATCCATGCAAAAAGTCATGGCCCTGGAGGCTGAGGCACAACGCGAAAAGCGGGCACGCATCATCAAGGCGGAAGGGGAACTGGAAGCTTCCAGAAAACTGGCGGAAGCCGCAAGAATAATCGGGGCCACACCGGCCGCGCTGGAATTGCGGCGTTTTCAGATGATTCAGGAAATCGGCCAGGAAAATAATTCCACCACAGTGATTCTCATGCCGACCGATTTTGGCGATATGGCGCGCAATACTGCCCTTGCGACGGCGTTGAACGAGCATAAACCCCTCGTTGATCGAACCAGGGAGGATGAGTCCCCTGCGTCATCCTGAGAGCCGTAGAATTTTGATCAAAAAAGGGAAGAGGACGGTTTGTTAAATTTTGTAAATTTTCGTCTATTTTTTGATGTAATACATTACCATCGATATCTGAGATTTTTCTTGTAAAAATTGCTGAAAAACCATCCCGCGCAAAAAAAATAGAATCGTGAGCGTTAGTCACATTTGTCTTGTTTCTGATCAGGCCTTACCCAATCTGATTCCCTTGCTGGATTCGGAGGTTGGGGTGGAGCAGGCTGTCCTGGTAGTCAGTAATGAGGTCATGCATAAAAAGGCCTATGCACTGGAATGTGCTATCAAAAATCATGGTCGTGGGTAAAGGAAAATAAGCCATGAAAGAGTGGTCTTCGTTTTTGAACGCAATACCGAATCAAGGAAAAAAAGTCATCGTTTCAGTCTGTGTATTTTCTGCCATCTTGCTGGAAAATTGGATTTCCGATGGGGTGGAAGGTAATATGCTCTTCTCCAAATGGTATCCGGTCCAGATGGGGCAGGAAGGTTTTTCGCTGGTCATGATCGGGATGCTGATCGCGGTCGCGGTATTATCCTGGATTGCCTATTACCTGGGGAGTGAGTTTCTTTCGATTGGATTTCGTGATGTCAGTGAACGGGGTAAGGTTGAGCCCAAAGCTCATCTGATCTTTGCACTTTCCGATGTCAAGGGAAGACTGGAAGTGGAATATCCTTCAGGGCTTAAAACATTGGTCATGTCCAATGGGGATTCGCTGAGACTGGACGGTTTGGCCCGAAACTTTGATGAGAAAATGGCGCAACTTGCGCCATTTAAATCCCCCATCGAGCAATTTATCCGTGGCGTGAAGCCGCATATCGACTTACTGGAAAAAATAACATTCTTGGGCTCCAACAGCTCATTGCCCCAGTGTGAACTGTTCACGGAAGTGATGTATTGGTTCTTTCCGGAACTTGGGCACAAAAAAATCGACGTGCAAACGGTGCAAGCAGATTTTAATGACCTGATCAAACTCAGCCTCAAGTTCCAAAGCATCATTCAAAAAGTCAGGGACAAAAACCAACTGTCCATCGATATTACCGGTGGGACCAAACTGGTTTCGGCGGCAGGTTCCATGGCGACCCTGAACCATCCCGAAATCGATTTGCAGTATGTCGAAACCAAACAGGGCGCGGATGATGAAAAAAAAGCCATTTCTTTCAATGTCGTATCCTACAAATAAGCACGCAGTGCAACGTTGCGAAAACGAGTTTGATCAATTCTCTGGATTACGCTGTCTTCTTTCAACGACGAATGGGTTTGGGAGAAGACGTGAAAGCAACGATGACGGTATTGGCTGCTCTGGCTATGACGGGGTGTGGTGGCGGAGGTGGGGGATCGAGCAGTGGCGGGACGGGAAGTGCCGTTGGGGTATCAAATCCCGTCATTCTTTCGTCTACCCTGTTGACGGGAGTGGCGGCCAGTGGCGGACCGTTGGTCAATGCTCCCATCACGGTGACCATGGTTTCGAGTATGGGAGTTACACCAGGGGCCCCCGTTCCTTGTCCTTCAGCCGGGCATCCCGTGACCGATGCCCAGGGGGATTTTAGCGTGGATATCAGCGCCTGTTCGGGAGCAGGGTTCATTGTGCTGAGCACGACGGACGCCAGCGGTCGTTTGCTCATGACGACTTATGGCCCACCGCTGCTGAATGCCGGTACCGGGGCGGCCTATGTCAATCTGACTCCCTTGACGACACTGGTACTGGCCGCTGCCGGGGGAACGAGCGTGAATCAGGCTTTGTCGGTCCTGAATTCGTCCGTGGCCACTTTTGAAGCCGGTGGATTGCCTTTGGCATTGGCTCAGATGGATACCTGGGCCCAGTTGGTGGGTTTTCAGGCGCAGCCCAAGATGGCGCTGGCTGAGGCAGCAACTTCGGTCATGACCTGGAATGCCTGGAATGGCGGGGACTTGTTCACAACCCCCTTCAAAGCGGATCATGCGGGCGAAGATGCCATTCTGGACAGCCTCATGCTGACAGGGGGAACGGCGGGTGTGGCGTTGCAAATGACGGATCTGGCGGGCGTCCCTCTGGTGCAGGCAACGGGAACCTCGGTGGCGGCGGGAGGTTATGCCCCCCTGAGCTTGCCGACAGCCGTGTCGAATGCCCTGAGCCAGGCCATGCTTTATCCCGCTGTGCAACTAATTCCCGCCGCGCGTACCTATAGCGGAACGATGTCCGGGACCACCGGGTCGGGGACATGTTCCCTGACGGTGAACCTGTCGGCGACATCCACGCCAGGAACCTTGGCGGGGACCTGTGCTTCTCCCGCCACGGGAACCGTGGCCCTGAACGGGACGGTAACCAGCATCGGACAGGCCAGTTTTACCAATGGTGCAGGGTTGACCTTCACAGGTGGGGTCACCGCCATGGGGGGCGCTGGTGGCTGGATGAGTGGAGCCCTGAGCGGCACCTGGACAATTCACTAGGGGGAATCAACGTGGCAAAGGTTGCAAGCACAGAGAATAGGCCGATGGCAACCCAGGATGGGGCGCCCGTCGAAAGACGAAGAATCCTGCTATGCGCGATTGGCATGTCACCGCAGATCGTCACGGAAACCCTATATGCCCTGGCGGTCAATCCGGGCGCCGGTCGGCCTGTGTGGATCCCCCACGAGATTCGGCTGGTGACGACCCGACGCGGGGCTCAGCATGCCATTCTCAATCTGTTGTCCGGCACCCCGGGATGGTTTCATCGACTGTGTCGGGATTACGGTTTGCCCCACATCGAATTCAATGAGCGATCCATCCATGCCCTGAGTGGAGAGGATGGAATGGAACTGGAAGACATCCGCACCATTGCCGATAATGAACGGGCGGCTGATCAGATATGCTGGCTGGTGTCCGGACTCACGCGCCAACCCGATACGGAGTTGCATGTATCGTTGGCGGGGGGGCGCAAGACCATGGGCTATTATCTTGGCTATGCCTTGTCGTTGTTTGGGCGCGAACAGGACCGTCTGTCTCATGTGCTGGTCAGCGAGCCCTATGAGGGTCATCCCGACTTCTATTACCCGACGCCCGGGCAGTCGATCATTCATACCCGCGACCCCAAGGTGCCCGTAGCCATCGATTGTCAGAATGCGTGGGTGCAACTGGCCGAGATTCCCTTCATCCGTTTCAACGACGGGTTACCCGATGCCTTCCGGGATGGTAAGGCCGGGTTCATGCAAACCGTACAGATGGTTAACCGCATGCGTACCGAAGTACACATGGAGTTGCATGTCAAAGATCAAGTCATCCTGATCAATGGCCAGCCCATCGCCTTGAACCCTCGGGATTTTGCGCTGTACTGGTGGTTTGCCCGCGCCCACCTGGCTGGACTGGAGGGGATCGACTGGTATGAAAAAGAAGGAGAGTGGGGCTGGGGCGAGGAAGGATACCTGAAACTCATTCTGATGCAGGTGTCGGGGCGGGCAAATCGTTGCTACGATGAGACCGAGGCCACGCTGAACAAGTGGTTTAACGACAATGGTGATGGGCCCTCCCATTATTTCTCGCCCTTGTTGTCGCGCATCAACAAGCGGAAATTCTTGAATCTTCTGGGTGCCAAATTGACGCAGCGTTGCGTGATTCAAAAAGTCAGGATCAATGAAAACAAGTCGCCGGTGTATGCCTTGCCCGCAGATCTGAAGGTGTCGGTGAAATAATGGAACGATCACGGCCACCGTTGCGCTGTCTCGTTCTGGATTTCTTCTTGCAGGGAGATTTACCGGATGGAGACCGGCATACGCTTTGGCATGGCGCTTTCGGTAAAACCTTGAGCCAGGTTTCTCCTTCCCTGTTTGAACGGCTCTACGGCATCGGCGAAAACCGGGCCCGGCTCTATTCCCTGGTTCCTCCATTGCCTGGTTATCCGCGCCTGCGGGTGACATTGACCGGGGACGCTTGCGACGGTGGTCTGGAGGTCACGAATACCGTCAAGGAAATGGGGAGGCATGGCCTGGGCAGGGAACGTCGCTCATTTAGCATTCACTGGGCCCAATACGGGGCACAGGAACCCATGCCTTACTACTACGGGGTGGATGATAAAACCATCGGGATGCCCGAGGCGCGCAGTATTACGAAGGATTTCTTCCATCAGGATATTGGTCAGCGGAACCGTATGCGTTTTTGCACGATCACCCCGTTGATCCTCAAAGAAGGTAATGGTCTGATGGCTCATCCTCCCACATTTTCGGTACTGGTGCGCCGTCTCTTGGGACGGGTCAGCCAGTTGGCCCATGCTGCAGAGGCACATCTGCCCTACGACGAGGATCAGCAACGCCACTGGCAGGGGATGGCGGCATCGGTAGGGTTGGTGGACCAGAAAATCCGGATGTCATCATTCGCGCGGCAATCGAAACGGACACGGCACCACATGGTATTCAACGGTTGGGACGGGACGCTGGAATATGCGGGTCCGGTGGCCCCTTTTCATGGCTTGTTCAGGCTCGGTGAAAAGCTTCAACTGGGAGGGCGAACCGCTTTTGGATTCGGGGCATTCCAGACTTTTTGGGGGCAGGTTCCCGAGTTTGGGCACGACCTGTCCAGTTGTCCGGAAGATCCTATTGTTTGGTCAGGAGACGCGTGATGTTGTACCTGTTGAATTCCCCGGTATTGACGGCCTACGGTCTGTGGCGTTTTAGTGGGCCCGTGCCGGTTGCTACGGCACGCACCTTGTTGTTTGGCGATTTTGTCTCTGCGATCGGTCATGAGTCGTCGGCGCGCTTTCTGGGGGCTCAATTGGGGGTGGAAATACCTGTCAACCGGATGAGCGTGGCCCTGAAACCTGGGGATTGTGCGTTGGTGCTCCGGTTGAACCAGCGACTGCCTGAAGGGGTGGTGTTGAGCGAAGCGGAGATGGACGACATTTCCTGGGAATTGGCCTTGATGGAACGTCTGGAGTGAGCAAAGGGCTGGCTAGCTTGAAATTACATGGTCAATCTTTGTTGATCAGGTTTTTTGATGGGAGAGTGATGATGTCAAGAAGCGCATTGGATCATAACGATGGGGGAAAGAGGCCATGACCGGTATGTCGGGACAAGTTTTGCAAGAGACATTGACAGATCAACGGCATTCCGATGATCGGGTCATGTCCACAGATGGCCCCGTGGGTTGTTTGATTTTCGAAGTGAAATCGATTCAGTCTTTCATTTTTTCCTCAGGCCGTTTGCGTGATGCCATCGGAGGCAGCGAGTTGATTGACCGGTTGACCAATCATGAGGCTAAAGACAATTTGCTTGATGCTGTATTGGCTGCAACCCAAGCTTCAGGAATCGAATTTTCCCGGCGGGCCGGGGGGGCATTCTACGCATTTTGCCGGGACCACGGCGTGCTCGACCGGTTTGCCGCCTTGTGGCTTTTGGCGGTTCAACAAGCGGTCCAAAGTCTTGGTTTTGTGCTGGGACGAGGGGAAGGGGACTCGTTTTCGAATGCTTTTTCCAAGGCACAGAAGGACTTGCGAAGCCACAATAGTCGAGAACGAACTCACTATCCCATTCCCGTTCCGATTGCCGAACGAGCCCGACGCACCGGCCGTGTAGCGGTGCAGCGCGATTCAAAAGACGGGGCCATTGATGTCGTCACCCAGCGCAACAAGCCTTTTGCCGACCTGAGTCAGGCGGGCTTCATCCATCGCTATTCGCCGCCAGAAGCGCATCTGAAATGGGAGGACTGGCCGCGCAGCCTGGAAACCGAGGATGTCGATGGATTTCCGTTTGTGCGCGGGATGCGTGATGTGGCAATGATCCACGCCGATGGCAATGGCATGGGGCAAGTATTGATCAAAATCAACGAAACTGTTAAACAGCATTCCGAGCGGTTCCTGGAAATTTACACAACATTCTCCCAAGCTGTGGAGAGGAGTACTTGTCATGGTGCCCAGCAGGCGGCCCTCGAGGTGCTGCTACCGATACGTCAAAAGGGTGAACTTCTCGCGGCGCGTCCCATCTTGCTCGGCGGAGACGATGTCATCGTGTTGGTTCGTGCCGATCTGGCCTTGGCGTACATCCAGGTTTTCGCACGCGCATTCGAAGAGGAAAGTCGAAGGCAACTTCAAAAACTGACCAATCTTGAGGTGAAGGGACTGCCGGACAAGCTCACCTTGGGATTTGGTGTCGCATTCATCGGCGCCAGTCAGCCTTTTTCGATGGCGGCGACATTGGCTGAGTCCCTCATGAGCCATGCGAAAACCCGTGCGAAACAATCTGAGGTTCAGGATATTGCGCCGTCTTCAGTAGTGTTTTACCGTGTTACGACCGCGCTGATGGAGGATTACAGCACACTTGTCAAGAAAGTGCTGACGCATTATGAGGGTGAGGCAGACGACGGAGATACCAACAGTCTCTCGAGACGCAGGGCCTATATCCATACATTGGGAACATACGTCTTATCCGCGGACAAGAATGTTGGCTCGCTGCCGCGGCTTTCTGATCTGGAGGCGTTGACCGCCCTCCTGCAAGGGGAAAACATGGCACGGGGTCCGGTTCGTGGCCTGCTCAATCTATTGCAACTCGACCCGGCGCAAGCCCGCACAAGTTGGCGACGGTGGCGTCAGCTCTTGCATGACAAGCAGCCTCAGAAACTTTCCGAGTTCGATCGGTATTTACAGGTGCTGATGCCCCGTTACCAGCCCGATGCAGATTTGCCCTATGCACTCTGCGACGATGGGCATTCCCACCAAGAATTTTGTAGTCCGCTGGGCGATGCGCTTGAACTGTTGGCACTTGACCATCGGGCTCTTGCCACGATTCAACAACAGGAGGTTATGGTATGACCCATGTCTTGCAGATTTGCGTGCGAAGTTACTGGCATTCGGGCACCGGACGCGGCCTAGGGGCGGCGGTGGATGCGGCTGCATACCGGGACGCCGATAATCTGCCGGCATTGCCGGGTCGTCACATCAAGGGGTTGTTGCGTCATGCGCTGGAACAAGCCCGGTTTTGGGGCTGGAAGGGGCACGCGGATGGGATATTACTGCGCAGCCTGTTTGGACAACGAACGGAACAAGTGTCAAGTGGCCAGATTCCGTCACCGGGGATGCTTCGCGTGAGTGATGCGCGACTGCCTGCCGAGCTGTGCGCCTGGTTGACTGTGGACAAACATGGCGCACAACGCGCTGCCCTGTTTCGGGTATTGCAATCCACCGCCGTGGATGAGGCCACCGGAAGTGCAAGAGACTGGAGTCTTCGCGGTATCGAAGTTGTCGTGCCTTTAGATTTGCAAGCATCCGTAGAACCGATATCCGGTACGGGACTGCCGTCCGATTGGTCTGAACGCCTGCGAGAAGTGCTCCCGCTGATTCCTGCCGTAGGTGGGCATCGTACCCGTGGACTTGGTCGTGCACAACTGACACTGGAGGTCGCATGAAGGCGCACCACCAGACATTGTTGATCTCACTGATCGACGATTGCGTATTCAGTGAGCGCGCAGCCACCGAGGGTGCTCATGGCACGCTCGATCGCATTCCGGGGGCGGCTCTGTTGGGGGCGGCAGCATCCCGTCTTTATGCATCCCTCTCGATCGATGCGGCCGATGCGGCTTTTCACAGTGGACGGCTACGCTTTTGTGATGGACTTCCTGCCGATAAGCAACTTTCGACATGGCCAGTACCCATGTGCTGGCATTATGCAAAATCGATGAAACCTCAAGGAGACTTCTTGGTGCCGCAGGATGTGCATAACTTTTTGCATGTGGATGACATTCCCAAAGCCGATCCCACGCAGGGCAATGAGCAGGCCAAACCATTGCGCGAAGGTTATGTCAGCCAGTCTGGTCGATGGATCAAACCCAAACGCAACTACCGTATGAAAACAGCCATTGCACCAGAGACCGGTCGTGCGGCCGATGCCCAACTCTTTGGCTACACCGCTCTTGAGCGTGGCCAGACGTTTATCGCGCGTATTGAGGCCGATGCTGATTTTGATGCGCAATTGTTTTCTCGTGTGGCCAAGGTCCTCGAAGGACAACTTCTGCTGGGTCGTTCACGCTCAGCCGAGTATGGGCGGGTGCAAATCGAGCACGCTCCGGGAGCTGTCCGTCCGAAACACGGTTCTGTGACTGGCCGCAATCTCACGCTGTGGCTGCTCTCCGATCTTGCGCCCTGTGATGCAAACGGACAGGCGACCCTCAACCTCGATGTGCAGGCGCTTGGTCTGCCTCACGGCAGTCGGGTCGAGTGGGGGAAAACATTCGTCCGGGCCCGGCGTTATAGCCCATGGAACTCCAAACGCCATGGATACGAAACCGAGCGTCAGGTTCTCGTGGCGGGCGGCATCATCACGATCACCTTGCCCGCTGATGCCGATTCCGAGGTCTGCATGGCGCAACTTCAGCGGGGGATTGGACTGCACCGGGAGGCTGGGCTTGGGCAGGTGTGGATCAATCCTCCTTTGCTGGCCACTGCAAATCCACAATTTGATCCTCGGTCCAGTGCGCCTCCGAAAGAAATCATGAAGGCACCATCGCATCCACTCGTTGATTGGCTAAAAACCAAGACCGGTGCCACCCAGGATGACACGGAAAACAAGGCAAACGATATTGTCCGTGACTATCAGGAAGCGATCAAATCGGCGCGACGTGTTCAGGGCTATCCTGAGTTCGTGACGGATTTTTATCCTTCTCGTTCACAGTGGGGCAGTGTGCTTGAAGTTGCGCGCGTGAAACAAGGAAAAAAATTGTTTCACGCGTTGTTCCATGAGCGGGATGGGGTCATTAGGCCAAACGGCAAAGGATGGGATTCGGAAATACCGCCTAATTCCGAGCGAGGCCCATGGAGCAAACTTGCTGACTGGTTGAAGCTGCGCATTTCTCAAGATCAACAGTGTGATGCTCATCTGGTGCAACAAATCGCCCGCCGCCTGATGGATCAATCCGCAAAACGCAAGGTCTGAGCCATGAACGAACCTGTCCAATTTCCACTCCATGCGTTGAATCAAGTCCATCTCGCGCGCCTCGTGCTGGAGGTGATCACGCCCTTGTCCATCAGTACGGGAAGCCCGGATGGCGTGTTTGACAGCGCGTTGGTGCGCGATGCGAACGACCTGCCCGCCATTCCCGCTTCCAGCCTTGCCGGGGTATTGCGGCATCTCTGCACGCAGCAGTACGGCGTCGACATGACCAGGCAACTGTTTGGTTTTCAGGACAGGGATCGCGGTGCCGTATCGCAGTTACACCTCGGCTGGGGTCTGTTGCTCGATAGCCGAGGTCGGGCCGCAGATGGATTGCTTCTCGGTGAGTCGGGAAAACGTCTTCAGGAAGATGCTCTCTTTCGGGATGCTCTTGATCAGATCGGGGCTCCCATGCATCGCAATCGGGTGCGGCTGAGCCATCGTGGCGCCGCAGTCGATACGGGAAAATTCGACCGCAGTGTCTTGGCCGCAGGGCACCGCTTTGCGGTCGAACTGCGCCTCGGTACCGAAGCGCATGACTCGGGGGAACAGTGGAACAAGGTGCTTGCTCTCTTGTCTCATCCTGGTTTTCGCCTTGGAGGAGGCACCCGTGCTGGTCTAGGCCGTCTACGGTGCATCAGCATCTGCGTTGGACACTTTGATCTGCGCGTGCCCCAACAAGCCAGAGCATTGGCCAATCTTGGCACCGATCCATCGGATTTGCGTAACCTGACCGTGCATTCCATACCACAGAGTGATTCATCGGCTTGGATCCGGGCGGATTTGGCGCTCGATGCGCGTAATCTATGGCGCCTGGGTCAGGGTGATGTACTCATGGGAGAACTTGATGCGGATGAGAAAGTGCCAGATCTTCTGCCAGTCAGCGAGCGCTGTGTGAGTTGGTCGAATGGAACCGGTGGAGTGAGTGCCCAGCGCCATCTTCTGGTGCCTGCGTCCTCGCTCAAGGGGGTGCTTTTGCATCGCATGGCATTCCATGCACGGCGTTTTGCGCGCGTCTGGGATCCGAAACCTCCGGGCGACAAGGACGGCCATCCTCTTTTGCCTGCCGAGGTGTTGGCGCTGGCAGGTAATGTCAAGGACAAACAGGGTGGGATAGACGAAAAGTCACCTCAAGGATGGGCGGGTTGTCTGTACATCGACGATATCTACCTTCCCGCGCCCAAAACGGTTCGTTTGATGCACAACAGCATCGATCGCTTCACGGGAGGGGCGCGCGAGCATAGGTTGTTTGAAGAACAAACGATCCTGGGCGGCAAAATCCAGGTGCCGATTTCAATCGATCTGCAACGCCTGCAAAGGGCGGCCCAGGTGCAACGGATTGATCTGGCTGCCATCCAGCGTGCCTTTCTTGCTGCCCTGCAGGATCTTTGTGAGGGTCGATTGGCACTGGGAGCACGTTCCACCTCGGGGCATGGATTTTTTCAAGGAGAGATCCCTGCTACTTTATCCAAACCCTGGACCGAAATCATCTCATTCCAACAGGAGGCACGATGAATACCGCTGGTGTGTCACACTTGCTCGATGATTATCAATCTCTGCGTCGCACGCTGAAGTGTTTCGAACTGCCTGATATGTGCGCGGCCACTCTGAAGCAGCAGGCTCATGTTTATGTCAGTGCAAACGCACAATGGCAGATGCTGGCCGAACATCGTCCGATTCAGGGCTGGCTTCAGTTTCAATCGTATCAATGTGCTTTCACTGACGGATTGCCTCAGGTGAAACAGGAATGGGGTGTCCTGTTGCGCGCGGAAGCGGTGGCGGCTGGTGCGGTAAGCCTGAATCTGAACCGTCGCCCCGCAGGCGATTGGGTGACGGTCGAAAGTCAACACATACAAGGCGGCGAATGGCTGTGCGATGAAGTTGCTCATCTCGCCTATCGTGATGATTTGGGATATCTCCGCTATCGACGCTACTGGAGTATGGATCGGGAGTTGGGGCCCGTGCAGGTTGCTGCGTGCTTCATCGGTTTTGATCAATCCGATGCCAGGGGAGCCTGACCATGTCGACGCCAAAACAATATAACCATGGGGCACAGGCCAGCCAATCAAAGGGACGGCGGCAGGGTGATTCACTTAAGTTGTCGAAATACATCACGGCCCCCTATAACTTCGTTCCCTTGTCTAAACAGATTTACATTCCGGAATGGGGCAAGGAGGTGTCGCACGATATTCCTTTCGAAAAAGGGGTCAGTGGTGAACTGCACTACAGACTGATTGCCGCTACCCCAATACTTGTTGGCGGACATCAGACCAAACCCGCCAACGATAGACCTGGCGAGGTCAAGCCGTTCCAACTGAGCGACAATTGCTACGCGATTCCGGGTTCCAGCCTGAAGGGCATGTTGCGTAGTGTGCTGGAGATCGCCGGGTTTGGACGCATGAGCCAGGTGGACGAGGTTCGACCCGGGCTTCGTGACATTTCCTCGGCCGACACCGTTTATGTCCAGCGCGTGTTCGGCAAGGTGAAGACCGGTTTTCTGAAACGAAAGCACGATGGGACCCATGAGATCGTTCCTTGTTCCATGAACAGGCTCGAGCACCGTGATCTGGAAAAGGCGCTCGACATCCCTCAGCCCATTTTCTCGCATACCAAGAAGACGGTCAAAGACAAGTATGAACGCTGGCTCAAACTGTGCGGTGAGAAAAAGAAAGATCCGAACAAAATCTCTTTTGAACCGGGCGATCGGGATGCCACCCGATTGTTTGCGGGCTCCTGTCAAGGCGTCCCTGTTTTTACGGGACAAATCTCAGACAGTACGGGATTCAAAGGCAAGCATCGAGATTTCGTGTTCTTCGAGCAGAAATGCGATCAGGCCATTGCGGTTTCCTCACAAGCATGGCGTGATTTTTTGCGCATTCATGGGGATGAGGGAGACAAACAGGATATGCCCTGGCCGGGATACTGGAAGGCCAAGTATCGCGCTGGCAATTCCATTCCCATATTTTACATCCAGGACAAGGAGTTGTTACGCATTGGCCTTGCCTACATGCCCAAACTGGCCGGGGATTTCTCTACCCATGACATGATCCGCCATGCCGATCCCGCTAATCTACAGGAGCCGGGCGCTGAGTTCGGGTATGACTTGGCTGATTTACTCTTCGGTGCCATCAACGGAGAAAACCCAAGTGACGCCTTGCGTGGCCGGGTGAGTTGCGACATGGCCATCGCCGAAAATGCACCAAAGACCAATCCACAACCTCCCACCATTCTCAATAGCCCCAAGCCAAGCTACTTTCCCAACTACATCACCCAGCAGTCCAACCCAATCAACTGGTGTCTCAAGGAAAAGCAATACGCCACCTACATCAAGAACGATCAGTCCAAGACGCCGACCCTGCGGGGTTTCAAGCGTTACCCCGCTCGTGCCCCGGACGATGTCAAGGTGCAACAGCTGACACCAGATCAGGAAGGCAACACCAAAGTGCAGGTGAGATTGCATACGCTGCCAGCCAACACGGTCTTCAAGGGTCGACTGGTTTTTCACAATCTCAAACCGGTGGAGTTGGGAGCTTTGCTCTGGGTGCTGACTTGGGGGGGGAACCAAGCACTGCGGCATGGTTTGGGGATGGGCAAGTCTTTCGGTTTTGGGCAAGTTCGAGCTGAATTGTGCGCTAAAGACAGTCGCATCATGCCCAACGATCCTGATGAGGCAGAATATAGCCCTGATGACGAATGCCAGGCAAAGTTCATGCAACAATTCCGCGACGAGATGTGCAATGCTGTTCCCGGTTGGGAGAACAGTGCGCGTATTTCCAACCTGATGGCCATGGCAAACCCGGCCATGGCCGATAAATGGGCCGGAAAGATCGGGAAACCGTTAGGTCACATGCGACTCGAAAAGAAATTCAATGAGTTCCAAACCGCAAAACAAGGTCAAGATAAATTAGTCCTGGCCGATTATGCAACTGCGGTGGGCGTCACTGATGTGAAGGATTTTCGCCCTTTACAGGGGAGGCCGTTGGCTGACCCCACGGCGATGAGCGAGTCTTCGACAGTTGGGATGGCCACGGGACCCAAGGCGGAGAGGCTGGCCGTTGAGGAGACCGTCGAACATTGGACCAATGTTGGTTTGACCTGGATTAAAGGCAGCAGAACGCTCAAGGCGATCATACCGAACAAGGGTTTAACCCAGGCCTCGCAGGCAAAGGCCCACGCCTTGATTGATATGCTTCCTCCGGAGCAGAAGGCGCGGCTGGAAAAGAAGGGAGAGCTTAAAGGAGTCAATATCAGCGTGACGATCAAAGGGAATGCCATTACGCTCGATAAGCTGATTTGGCCTACACCGGGTTAAACAGTGCTGACGACCCGCGGGATCGGCGCGAAACGTAGTTCCGGCTATGGTTTCTTCAGCGGGTTCTGATTAGGAAGCGGCAGAAAATTTACGGATTGACCAATAGGGATCGATAATGGGAATCACATTGCTGACCATGCTGGGTAGAGGAAAAGAAAAGACTGCCAGCGGCTATCGTTTGGCTACCTATAGTTTTACCGACGGCACTGAGCATGTGACGCCCTTTTTTGGCATGGCGCTGGCTGCGCATCTCAAGGTCCGGAATCTGATCGTGTTGGGAACGGCAGGGAGCATGTGGTTTGCGTTGGTGGAGCAAGTATTGAATGACATCCCGGAATATGAAATCTTGCGCCTTGAATTGCTGGAAGCGGAGTGCCAGGGGGCGGTGACGCAGGACCTGCTGGACCGGATCATGCCCTGGGTATCCCAGGCGCTGGGCTACAAGGTCGGCTTGCACCTGATTCCTTCCGGGATTTCAGAGGAAGATCAGGTCGAGACTCTGAAAGTCACGGCAGAGGCGCTGGGCAAACAACGCAATGAATTGCACATCGACATCACCCATGGGTTTCGTCATCTGGCTGCTGTGGGTTTTCTGTCTGTCACCCTGCTGGAACGCTTGCGTCCGGAGCTGAACATCTGCGGATTATGGTATGGCGCGCTGGAGATGACTCGAAACGAGAAGACACCGGTCATCCGCCTCGATGGACTGCATCGGGTGCAACGCTGGGTCACAGCCCTGGATCGTTATGATGCCAGCGGCGATTATGGGGTGTTTGCCCCTTTGCTGACCCATGATGGGGTGCCGGATGACAAAGCACATCTACTGGTTGAGGCTGCGTATTTTGAATCGATCACCCAGACCCAATTGGCATCCAACAGTCTGTGTTCCTTTTTGCACGAACTGGACAACCCTCTGTCCGGAGCGAGCGAGTTGTTTCGGGAATTGTTGAAAAAACGCCTGCAATGGGCCAGTATCAATGACCTGTCCAAGCAGCAACTTCACCTGGCAAAAGTGGCGTTGAAGCGTCACGACTATTTGCGCGCCATGATTTTTGGTCTGGAAGCCCTGATTTCAGACCAGACGAAACAGGCGGGCCTCAATCCTCATGATTATAAGGATCGCAACAATGTGGACAAGCGTTTTTTGGATGAGTTGAAAGAAGGAAAATATCCGCTTGAGGTGAAAAAATCTTATAACAGCCTGAAGTCACTACGCAATGCCATGGCGCATGGCACGCCTCCTCGAGGGGAAAGCGCCGGGTTGATCAAGAATGAAAAGAAAATGAAACGCGAAATCAAGAAAATACTTGAAGTCATTGAACGGTCGGTGTGAAGGCGCTCTACTACCGATAATTCCGAATGCTAGGGGCCGCCAGGCAGTCGGGCTGTCGCTGGAATTCTTCATGCGCAAGCCGATGTCCTATGATGGGAATGCACAACGGCGCATGATTGCCGGATTGGTGCCGGGTTGATCTACAATAGGGCATCCCGATCTCAGCGCCTCTTCATGGAACTCCAACTCGACTCGATTCTCACCTGTCCCGCGTGCAGGCATCAGAAAAAAACTCATGCCCATCGATGCCTGCCAGTGGTATTACGAATGCGAAGCCTGCCATACCCTGCTCAAACCAAAACCCGGCGACTGCTGCGTGTTCTGCTCTTACGGCTCGGCGCCCTGTCCGCCCGTTCAAATCTCGGGCAAATCATGCTGTAAACAAACATGACGGATCAAAGTTGCATTACAGCCACTCCAATACGGGATCAATCCTTTCTCACATCGCCGCTTTGAGGCGGAGGACGATTACAGAAAGCTCCTCCGCTGTATGGAGTGTTCTGTATCTGATGATTGCAGTTGCCGGGTGGTTGATTTTTTCTGATTCCAGCCGTACCCTCAAAAAATTAGGGGTAATTCAACTTGCTCTGAACGGGTTCTGGTCATGGATCTTTTTTGGCATGCATCTGATCGGACTCGGGATGATCGATATCCTGGCGATTTTTGTATGTACATTTGCGCTGTTGGCGTTGGCCTGCAAATCCTCAAGAACTGTAGCCTGGCTTATGACCCCTTACCTGTTCTGGATTGATTATGCTTCCGCGCTGAATGTTGCGATTTATTTTTTAAATCCGGCCTGAACCATTCTGGGTTCTGAAACTGGAATAACGACGATAGCCGACTTGTCTTACAATGGAGCGCATCTTGACAGATTTCATTTTATCGCCATTGGTGATTGACGACCGGACCAGCGGAAGCCTTGATGCTGTCAATGGTGCATGCTGGAGGGCCGTCACTGATACCGTAATGGGCGGCAAGTCTTCAGTCAGTCTGGTGCCGGCAGTTGTTGAAGGACGGCACTGCCTGCGGCTGACAGGTGCAGTGAGTCTGGCAAATAACGGCGGCTTTGTGCAGGCCAGTCTGGGTTTGTGCGAGTCCGGGTTGCTTGATGCCGGCGCATATGGCGGAATCGAAATCGATATGTTTAGTAACGGCGAAATATATAATCTGCATTTGCGCACCGATGATACACGTATCGTTTAGCAATCCTATCGGGCATGTTTCCATGCCAAACCTGCCTGGCAGACAATCAGGATATCTTTCGAAAGTTTTCAGAAATATCGTATTGATAAGCCGTTTGACAAGTCCAGGCTGCGCCGGCTTGGCGCGGTGGCCATCGGCAAAATCATGCAGGCTGATGTTTGCATCTCCCGAGTATATTTGTATCACAATTGATTCGGGTACATGCAGTTTGGAGTACGCCCATCTTGGGCCCTTCGGTAAAACTCTCACGATCTGGTCGAATGACTCGGGAGAGCCTTGTCGAAAGGCGAATGGGCCGCTTCGATAGATTCAGGACAGGCTTCGATACCTCAGCCCGAACGGAGGTAAAACTTTACCGTGCCGGATCCATAGGACTCACTTGGTGTGAGTATATGTCCAGCGTTTTTAAGGTGTGTTAACGATGCGAATACTGATTACCGGGGGGACCGGGCTCATAGGCCGGAAACTTTGCAGGTTGCTGCATGAAATGGGCCATCAAGTCACCGTGTTGAGCCGGCGTCCTGAATCGGTCCCGGAAAAATGTGGTGCCGCAGTAAAAGCATTTGCCTCGCTTGATGAATGGCAGCCTGATACGTTTTTTGATGTGGTCATCAATCTAGCCGGGGAGCCGATTGCCGATAAAGCATGGTCAGAAAAGCGCCGTCAGGCACTGCTGGACAGTCGGGTAGGACTCACGGAAAAACTGGTAGATAAAATTGCGCGCGCACGTGTAAAACCTGCGGTTTTGCTGAGTGGTTCGGCCATTGGTTATTATGGCAATCGCCATGACGAGATTCTTGATGAATCATCGAATGCGGGACAAGGCTTTGCTGCCGATCTGTGTATCGCCTGGGAACAGGCGGCTTTGCAGGCGCAGGGTATGCGCGTCTGCCTGTTGCGTACCGGCCTGGTGTTAAGCCGGGATGGCGGGCTACTTGCAAAGATGCTGTTGCCGCTCGGTATGGGCGTTCGTTTTGGCAGTGGCATGCAATGGATGAGCTGGATTCATATCGACGATTATACGCGGCTCATTTTGCGCCTGATCGCCGATGAACAGACAAGCGGGCCGGTGAACATGACAGCGCCCAATCCGGCGAACAACAAGGGTTTTACCCGCACACTGGTCGATGTACAGCATGGTTTGGCGGTCTTTTCAGCGCCTTCAGTGCTGTTGAATTTAATACTGGGTGAACGGGCCGGTTTATTGATCGAAGGACAGCGCGTCCTTCCTAACAAAGTGCTGGCAACGGGGTATTCGTTTCGCTACCCTGACTTGTCATCGGCATTAGGCAATTTGTTGTCAGCGTAGATTTTTTCCCGTTCTGCCGTGAGTTCAATGCGCTGCCGCAATCGCAGCATGCCCGAGCCAAGTCGATCCTGCAGGCGATCTGGATGGGCGCACGCCCAGGCGGCGCTGGCTACGTTTGTGGAATCCTACCGGGGAAAATATCCGAAAGCCGTAGAGAAGATCGAGAATGGCCCCCGGTGTCAGGAAAGATGTCGCGTCACCCGAGTTGATTTAATTTTGGGCCAGGGAGGGCATATGGAGTGCTACACTGGTGTACCCGTCAAATCGCCCTATTTGGCACAAGCATAACTCATCGGAAAAAATTGGAATTTTGCCTGTGCTAAATGTGTGCGGTTCTCTATTATTTGTATTTGTTGAGAATAGAGAGCAGAACA
The DNA here is from genome assembly GCA_021828745.1 of Pseudomonadota bacterium. Next base: position 5,913 of record JAJZDE010000013.1, on the reverse strand, counting down.
GGCTTGAACCGGGCGGGAAATGGTGGCGTGCAGTTTACTACCGAACAACTTGCTGTTGGGGCCAGTGAGTAAGTCTGCAGGCATCCTGCGCACTGAGTGTGATCAGTTATTTTGATGGGTTTTCAGGGGTTGGTGATCATTTTGGATGAGGGTTGAGGGACGCCCTCACGGGGGTTGATTTCCAACCCCCGTTTGAGCGAGTCTTTGGTTTCCCAACCAATAAAGACTGCTCAAAGTGTCTCACATCTTCTTTTCCGATCCCACTCTTTTTCACCATTCTGGGTCATCAATGCAGCGATCAATACATTCGTATCCAGAATTACCCGCATTATGTCTGTTACCGTGCGTTAGCTTTTGCCTTGGTTTCAGACCTCATTTCTGCGCGAACTGCTTGCCTGCCTCGTCGATAAGCGCGAGCATTTCTTCTTCCGAAAAATCGGCATTACGCTGTTTTACGTCAGCCGTTGTCTGTGCAAGAATTTCCTTTTGCACGGCGCGTTCGATAAATTTTGACAAGGTGCCCTTTTTCATCCCTTGCTGTGCCAGATAGGTACGCAATGAAATATCCGTGTCTCTCGACACTTTGATGGTCCAGCGAGCAGTATTTTCCATGATGCCTCCGATTTTCCAGAAAGACGCATGGCATGCCGCTTTGACATTCTCACATTGGAAAGCCGCTACTTTTAGCGGCTTTTTTATTTTACCTTCCAAGAAAACCTCAAAAATCATCGTGTTCTCAATCTGGCCTACCACAACTCATTCTAACTGGCGCCGGTACATATCGGGGAGATGCTGAAACCGGAACTGTGCATGGCTCGGTGACCACAGGCTCATGCAAAGCTTCGATCAACGGGCAGGAAATATTGCCTGCATGCACGTGGCACTCGCCGACCAATTTCGACAGTGCCGCCTCTATCCGCTTGAGGTCCGCCAGGCGGGTACGCACATCAGCCAGTCGTAGGGTGGCCAGTTCCGCCGCTTCGCTGCAATGAGTGCCGTCCTCCAGTTTCAGGAGTTGACTAATTTCATCCAGACTGAACCCCAAGTGCTGGGCTGACTTCACGAACTTTACCCGCGCTACATCCGCCGCTCCGTAGCGGCGAATGCTCCCATAGGGCCGATCTGGCTCCGATAGCAAGCCTTTGCGCTGATAGAAACGAATCGTTTCCACGTTTACTCCTGCGGCCTTGGCGAATATCCCGATACTCAGGTTTTCAATGTTGTTGTTCATGATCTTGACTCCGTACTTAAGTACGGAGATAAGATTACACCATCAATTATCACCTTGGAAGAAGAGCCTTATGTCGGAGCCCAAGAACGGTCGCGGCGCGTTGGTCGCTGGCGGCTTGGCCGCCATTCTCGCATCGACCTGCTGCCTCGGCCCACTTATGCTGGTCGCGCTTGGTTTCTCGGGTGCCTGGATTGGCAACCTGGCCATGCTGGAACCGTATCGGCCGATTTTCACCAGCGTGGCGATTGTCGCGCTGTTTTTCTCCTGGCGAACCATCTTCTGTCCGGCCCATGTTTGCAAGCCCGGCGACTGGTGCGCTGTGCCTCAGGTGAAGGTGGTCTACAAAGTCTTCTTCTGGATTGTGGCTACCCTGGTCCTGGTGGCCTTCGCTTTTCCATACGTTCTGCCGTTGTTCTACTGAAAGGAGATTTCCATGAAGAAATTTGCTCTCTCGATCATCCTGTCTGCCGCACTGAGTACACCTGCCTGGGCCGCGCTCAAAACCGTCACGTTGTCCATTCCGGGTATGACCTGCGGGGCCTGTCCGATTACCGTGCGCACTGCGCTCAAGCGAGTGCCAGGCGTCGAAATCATTAGTATCGACGAGGCGAAAAAACTTGTTACTGTCACCTACGATGACGAAAGGACAAATGTGAAGACCCTCACCCTGGCAACCAGAGATGCGGGCTACCCATCCAGCATCAAACAGTAAGGACAACATCATGACTGACTCGATCACCATTCACATTGAAGGCATGACCTGCACCTCGTGCGCGGAGCACGTCCAGCGGGCTTTGAAAAACGTATCCGGCGTGCGCTCGGCCTCGGTATCCTATCCGCGACATCGGGCCGAGGTCGAAACAGACCTGGCCATGAGTCCGGAATCGCTGGTTGCAGCGGTGGTTGCGGCAGGCTACCGTGCCTGGCTCACTGATTCGCAGAGCACGGATGCTAGCGGTCCGTTATGCAATTCGCAGGTCCGAGTGGATGATGAAACGAAAAGCAGGGACGGTGAACCGACTTTGCATATAGCCATCATCGGTAGCGGTGGAGCAGCGATGGCCGCAGCACTGAAGGCTGTCGAGCGTAGCGCGCGGGTAACCTTGATCGAACGTGGCACCATCGGTGGCACTTGCGTCAATGTCGGCTGCGTGCCTTCCAAGATCATGATTCGCGCAGCCCACATCGCTCACTTGCGCCGTGAAAGCCCCTTTGATGTCGGCCTGCCGCCCACACCTCCGTCTGTCCTGCGCGAAAAGCAGCTCGCCCAGCAGCAGGGCCGTGTCGAGGACTTGCGCCATGCCAAGTACGAAAGCATCCTGAAAAATACCCCGGCTATCACGCAATTGACGGGAGAAGCTCGTTTCAAGGATGCACATACGCTGAACGTAACCACCACTGACGGCAGCACGTGTGAACTGCACTTCGATCACTGTCTCATCGCTGCCGGTGCAAGCCCGGCGATCCCGGCAATCCCCGGCTTGAAGGACACGCCCTACTGGACATCCACCGAGGCGCTGACAAGCGACAGTATTCCCGAGCGACTGGCTGTCATCGGCTCGTCGGTGGTCGCGGTTGAACTCGCGCAAGCCTTTGCCCGGCTTGGAAGCCACGTCACGATCCTGGCGCGTAGAACGTTGTTTTTTCGAGAAGACCCCGCCATCGGTGAGGCTGTAACAAACGCCTTCCGCACCGAGGGCATCGAGGTGCTGGACCATACCCAGGCGAGTCAGGTTGTCCACCGCGACGGCGAATTCGTGCTCACAACGAATACCGGCGAACTACGCGCCGATAAACTTCTGGTCGCCACCGGACGTACGCCGAACACGCGCAGCCTGAACCTTGAAGCAGTGGGCGTCACGGTTAATGCGCAAGGAGCCATCATAATTGACAGCGCCATGCGTACTGGCGTGCCGAACATCTTTGCTGCTGGCGATTGCACCGATCAGCCGCAGTTCGTCTATGTGGCAGCAGCAGCGGGCACACGCGCCGCCATCAATATAACAGGAGGCCATGCTTCGTTGGACCTGACCGTGATGCCTGTTGTGGTATTCACCGATCCGCAGGTAGCCACCGTGGGCTACAGTGAAGCCGAAGCGCACTTTGAGGGCATCGAGACAGACAGCCGCATGCTCACGCTGGACAACGTGCCGAGGGCATTGGCCAACTTCGACACGCGCGGTTTCATCAAGTTGGTCGCCGAGGCCGGTACGGGGCGGCTGATCGGGGTACAGGCAGTGGCCATAGAGGCTGGCGAGTTGATCCAGACGGCGGCGCTGGCAATCCGGAACAGGATGACCGTACAGGAACTGGCCGACCAGTTGTTCCCGTATCTCACGATGGTGGAGGGTCTGAAACTTGCGGCGCAAACCTTCAACAAGGACGTGAAGAAACTATCCTGCTGTGCCGGATGATTGCCCATGTATCCCCACATATTATTGACTCCTCAATAATCCCCATTCTGCGACTCCGTCGCGCAGATGGATGGCTGAATATCCTTCTCGTTTCAGCAACTCGACCGCGTCTACAGCCATCAGGCAGTAAGGGCCACGGCAATAGGCGACGATGGAGCGGTCTTTGGGTAATTCATTCAGCCGCTGCCTCAGTTCATCCAGGGGAATTGACCTTGCAAAGGGAAGATGCGCGGCCAGGTATTCTTCTGCAGGTCTCACATCGAGCACTACCACCTCCCCCTTGCGCGCGGCTTTCAACAGACTGTCGCGGTCACTGGGTACCAAGTCATCTGGCTGCGTGGCGATTTTTTGCAACGCCAGTTGCAATTCGATCAGACGATCTTCGGCCAGCGTATGGATTTGCACCCATAACTCGGCCACCGCTTTATTGGCGAGTCGGTAGCAGATGTTCTTGCCTTGCCGTTCAGTCTCAACCAGATGCGCTTCCCGCAACTCGCGCAAATGTGCGCTGGTCAACTTTACACTGATAGAAACTTCTCGCGCCAAGACCTCCACCGTCTTTTCACCTTGGCACAGCAACTCAACCAGTTCCAGCCGTTTCGGGCTGGAGAATACCTTGCCTATCCGCGCCACCTGCTCGTAAAGCAGATCTTTGATGTTGCGAGCGTCTTTCATATCTTCAATCCATCAAATTATGGAACGTATGTACTAACTCTAGACTATATTGACACAAACACACAAAAGGTGTTGAATAGGCGTTAATTCATTCTAATAATTGTTAGAATATAAACAGCCAGGAGGCTTCCGTGAAAACCCTATTTATACTCAATGATGCGCCCTACGGCAGCGAGCGCACCTACAACGGTCTGCGCATGGCAGGACATCTTTCCAAGCAGGAAGGCAATGCGGTGAAGGTATTTCTGATCGGCGATGGAGTTTCGTCCGCCCACCGCAACCAGAAAGTACCGCAAGGTTTCTATAACATCGAAGTCATGCTCGGTAGCGTGACTCGTCACGGCGGCGTGGTCGGCATCTGCGGCACCTGCATGGATGCGCGCGGCATGGGCGACGGAGATATTGCCGAGGGGATGCACCGCAGCACGTTGACCGAGTTGGGCGAATGGACGACGTGGGCGGACAAGGTTCTGGTGTTTTGAAATGCCAAGAGTGGTTTTCTGAAGGTTGCATGAAACATTGGCAACCGTGAATGCTGTCCGGTGGAATTCAAGTGAAGGAGATGGCGATGACACAAGGTAAAACCATTTTGATACTCGGTGGTGGAATTGGCGGCATCGTGGCTGCTAGTAATCTGCGCAAGGGATTGCCCCGCGAACACCGGGTAGTGCTCATTGAGCGGGAGGATCAGTATGTCTTCGCGCCGTCTTTCCTCTGGCTGATGGTGGGGTTGCGCACCCGCGACAAAATATCCAGATCCTTCGCAGGGCTTGAGCGGCAAGGCGTGGATCATATCCGGGGAGAGGTCGCGCACATCGACCCAGTGCGGAGAGAGGTTGAAGTAAATGGGCAAATGCTCACTGGCGATTATCTGGTACTCGCTCTGGGTGCGGAGTTAGCCCCGGAGACCATTCCCGGCCTCGCCGAGGCGGGGCACAACCTTTACGCCTTGGACGGGGCTGAGAAGCTTCGCGAGGCACGGCTCGAACTTCGTCAAGGGCGCATGGTGGTTCTGGTAAGCGCTGTACCATTTAAATGTCCGGCAGCTCCTTATGAGGCTGCCATGCTTCTGGAATATGACTGCCGCAAGCGCAAGGTGCGGGACAGCATTGCCGTTGATATTTATACCCCGGAACCGAGCCCGATGCCGGTAACGGGGCCGGAAATCTCCCGGCAGGTGCGGCAGATGGTGGAAGAAAAAGGAATGGGTTATCATCCCGAGCATGCTGTTACGCACGTGGAACCTGAAGTTCAGCGTATCCACTTTGCCAATGGAACAACTGCTGAGTATGATCTGCTGGCCTACGTGCCACCACATCGGGCGCCGCGAGTAGTGAGTGAGGCCGGGCTTACCGGCGAGTCGGGCTGGGTGCCGGTAGATCGTCATACTCTTGAGACGCGATTCCCCGGCGTCTATGCTCTAGGAGATGTCACCGGAATCATGCTTCCCATGGGCAAGCCGCTGCCCAAGGCTGCTTTATCGGAAATGTTCATGCCCACGTGCAGCATGTACGCCTTGTCGAATGTTCCGGCGGCGAAATCCAGCGCCAGGGCGCTGCCCCGGCTCAGGGTGATCCGATCGGACAGCCCCGT
>JAJZDE010000111.1 GCA_021828745.1 Pseudomonadota bacterium | reverse complement strand
CATTCACCGAGAAAAAACGCATTCGCAAAAGTTTCGCCAAGCGTCACAGCGTTCTCGACATTCCTTTCCTGCTGGCCACCCAATTGGATTCCTACACGGAATTCCTGCAGGAGGGCGTAAACCCGACGACACGTAAAAATCAGGGTCTTGAATCGGCATTCCGCTCTGTATTTCCCATTGTCAGTCATTCAGGCAATGCTGTTCTGGAATATGTCAGTTACGTCCTTGCCGACCCTCCCTTCGATGTCGTGGAATGCCAGCAGCGCGGCATGACTTTTGCCTCCCCCCTGCGTGCGCGGGTGCGGCTGAAGATCATGGATCGCGAAGCCTCCAAGCCCACGGTCAAGGAAATCAAGGAACAGGAAGTTTATATGGGGGAAATCCCCCTCATGACCCGTAACGGTTCCTTTGTGATCAACGGCACTGAACGGGTCATCGTGTCCCAGTTGCATCGCAGTCCTGGTGTGTTCTTCGAGCATGACCGGGGCAAAACCCATTCTTCCGGGAAATTGTTGTTTTCCGCACGGATCATTCCCTATCGTGGCTCCTGGCTGGATTTCGAATTCGATCCCAAGGATCTGCTCTACTTCCGCATCGACCGCCGCCGCAAAATGCCGGTGAGCACCTTGTTGCGCTCCATCGGATTCAACACGGAACAGATCCTGGAAACCTTTTTCGACTTCGACGATATTCACATCGACGACAAGTCGCTGCACATGACCCTGGTTCCGGAGCGTCTGAGGGGCGAGGTGGCCCGTTTCGACATCATGGCCAAGGACAAGGTCATTGTGGCGCGGGACAAGCGGATCACCGTCAAGCATATCCGTGAACTGGAACAGGCGGGACTGCACCGCATCGAAGTGCCCGAGGATTTTGTCGTGGGCCGGGTTCTCGCCCGCGATCTCATTCAGACGGACACGGGGGAACTGGTTGCCCGTGCCAATGACGAAATCACCGAAACCCTGCTGGCAAAAATACGTGCGGCGGGAATTCGTGACATTCAGACCCTCTATACCAACGATCTGGATCAGGGACCGTACATTTCCCAGACGCTGGCGATCGATGACACGCTTGATCAGAACGCGGCGCGGATCGCCATCTATCGCATGATGCGTCCCGGCGAACCGCCGACGGAAGAGGCGGTCAAGTTGCTGTTTCAGGGCCTGTTCTTCAGTGAAGAACGGTACGATCTTTCTGCCGTGGGTCGGATGAAGTTCAATCGTCGGGTGGGCCGTTCTGAACTGACGGGTTCCCCGATCCTGTCCAATGAAGATATCGTGGATGTCATCAGGATTCTGGTGGAATTGCGCAACGGGCGCGGTGAAATCGATGACATCGACCATCTGGGCAATCGGCGGGTGCGTTCCGTCGGCGAGTTGGCCGAGAATCAATTTCGCTCCGGCCTGGTGCGCGTGGAGCGGGCCGTGAAGGAACGGCTTTCCCAGGCGGAATCGGAAAACCTGATGCCGCATGACCTGATCAATGCCAAACCCATTTCGGCAGCGATCAAGGAATTCTTCGGCTCCAGCCAGTTGTCCCAGTTCATGGATCAGACCAATCCGTTGTCTGAAATCACCCATAAGCGGCGGGTATCTGCCCTGGGACCCGGCGGATTGACCCGTGAGCGGGCAGGGTTCGAAGTGCGCGACGTGCACCCCACGCATTACGGGCGTGTCTGTCCGATCGAAACCCCGGAAGGACCCAATATTGGTCTGATCAATTCGCTGGCGTTGTATGCCCGAACCAACGAGTACGGCTTTCTGGAAACGCCGTACCGCAAGGTGGAGAATGGCCGCGTCACGGACCAGATCGAGATGCTCTCGGCCATCGAGGAAGGGCGGCATGTGATCGCCCAGGCCAATGCGGCACTGGACGAGCAGGGACGTTTCAGCGATGACCTGGTCTCCTGCCGTCACTTCAACGAATTCACCCTGGCGTCACCGGATCGGATTACCCACATCGATGTGGCGCCGGCCCAGATCGTCTCGGTGGCTGCATCCCTCATCCCGTTTCTGGAACATGATGATGCAAACCGCGCCCTGATGGGTTCGAACATGCAGCGTCAGGCCGTGCCCTGTCTGCGCGCTGAAAAGCCGCTGGTGGGAACGGGGATCGAGCGTACCGTGGCCGTGGATTCGGGAACGACGGTGCAAGCCCGGCGGGGTGGAGTGGTGGACTATGTGGATGCCGCCCGGATCGTGGTGCGCGTGAATGATCAGGAGACGCTGGCAGGCGAAGTGGGGGTGGACATCTACAACCTCATCAAGTACCGTCGTTCAAACCAGAATACCAACATCAATCAACGTCCTATCGTCAATGTGGGGGATGTCATCCAGCGTAATGACGTGATTGCGGATGGTGCGTCCACCGACATGGGGGAACTGGCTCTGGGTCAGAACCTGCTGGTGGCATTCATGCCCTGGAACGGATACAACTTCGAGGATTCCATCCTGATCTCCGAGCGGGTCGTGGCCGAAGACCGTTTCACCTCCATCCATATCGAAGAGTTATCGGTGGTGGCGCGGGACACCAAGTTGGGACCAGAGGAAATTACCCGGGATATCTCCAACCTGTCTGAACGCATGTTGAACCGGCTGGATGATTCCGGCATCGTTTACATCGGGGCCGAGGTGGAAGCGGGGGATGTGCTGGTGGGGAAAGTCACCCCCAAGGGCGAAACCCAGCTGACTCCCGAAGAGAAACTGTTGCGTGCCATCTTTGGCGAGAAGAGTTCCGATGTCAAGGACACCAGTCTGCGCGTTCCCTCCGGCATGGCAGGGACGGTGATCGGCGTGCAGGTCTTCACGCGTGAAGGGATCGAACGGGACGCACGTGCCCAGCGCATCATCGATGACGAGTTGGCCCAGTACAAGAAGGATCTTGGGGATCAACTGCGTATCATGGAAAACGATACCTTTGGTCGGATCGAACGTCTATTGATGGGCAAGGTCGTCAAGGGCGGACCAAAGAAGTTGCCCAAAGGCACCGTGATCACCCCCGACTATTTGAACCAGTTGGGACGCTGGGACTGGTTTGACATTCGCCTTGGGGAAGAAGACCAGCAGATTCAACTGGAACAATTGAAGGAAAGCCTTGAAGAAAAGCGCAAGGAGTTCGAATTGTTCTTCGAGGAGAAGAAGCGCAAGTTGACCCAGGGGGATGAGTTGTCTCCGGGGGTCCAGAAAATGGTCAAGGTTTATCTGGCCGTGAAGCGTCGTCTCCAACCGGGTGACAAGATGGCCGGTCGCCACGGGAACAAGGGGGTGGTCTCCAAGATCGTCCCGGTAGAGGACATGCCTTTCACCGCAGACGGAACTCCGGTGGATATCGTGCTGAACCCGCTCGGGGTTCCCTCGCGGATGAACGTGGGACAGATTCTGGAAACCCACCTGGGCTGGGCTGCCAAAGGCCTGGGTCATGCGATCGGTCGGCTCCTCGACCAGCAGGCGGACGCCATCAAACTGCGGGAGTTTCTGGAGAAGGTTTATAACGGTACGGGGAAGACGGAGTCCCTGGCTGACATGACCGATGCCGAAATCGGAACCCTGGCGCACCATCTGCGCGGCGGCGTGCCTTTTGCGACCCCCGTATTCGATGGGGCCAACGAGGCCGAGATCAAGGACATGCTGGAACTGGCCGGGTTGCCCCGGGGCGGTCAGGTGCAGGTCTTCGATGGTCGTACCGGCGAGAGTTTTGATCGGTTGGTGACCCTGGGCTACATGCATATCCTGAAACTGCACCATCTGGTGGACGACAAGATGCATGCCCGTTCCACAGGTCCCTATAGCCTGGTGACCCAACAACCTCTGGGCGGTAAGGCCCAGTTTGGGGGGCAGCGCTTCGGGGAAATGGAAGTTTGGGCGCTGGAAGCCTACGGCGCATCCTATACGCTCCAGGAAATGCTGACCGTCAAATCCGATGACGTGACGGGACGGACCAAGGTGTACGAAAACATTGTCAAGGGCGAACACACCATCGATGCTGGCATGCCGGAATCCTTCAATGTGCTGGTGAAGGAAATTCGCTCGCTGGGTATCGACATCGATCTGGAACGGTTCTGACGGAACCAGATTGGACGGTTTAGGGGATTCAACTCATCAATGGGAGTCAGGCCTGGCCGACTCCCGCGCGGGAGGTAAAGCGTGAAAGGACTATTGAACTTATTCAAGCAGACGACACAACCGGAAGAATTTGATGCGATCAAGATCGGACTGGCTTCGCCCGACAAAATCCGGTCCTGGTCCTACGGTGAGGTAAAAAAACCTGAAACCATCAATTACCGTACCTTCAAA
>JAJZDE010000110.1 GCA_021828745.1 Pseudomonadota bacterium | reverse complement strand
GGGATGCCTTGTACCATCGTTTGGCGCGACGCCTGGAACTGTATGGGGTGACCAAGGTCAGTACGTCAGCCTTGCGCAATGTCCTGTCCCAACCCTGGGTACTGGGTTATCGGGCGCATCCCATCTTGCCTTCGGTGTGGAATTACCTGGATGTGGAGGAGCGGCATGAAGCAACCCCTTGACGAGAAAAAAACATGAGCGGATTGCTTTTTCTGGTCCGGCGTCTGGGACAGGCCCTGTTGACTTTACTGGGGGTGATCCTGCTGGTTTTCGTCCTGTTCAATTGGGTGGGGGGGGATCCCGCCCTGATCCTGGCCGGCAAAATGGCCAGCGCGCAGGACCTGGCCAACGTGCGTCACCAACTGGGCCTCGACCGCCCGCTCTGGCAACAGTTTCTGGATTTTGTCGGGCAGGTGTTACGCGGAGATTATGGGGAAAGTTGGGCCACCCATGAGCCTGTCTCCGCCATTTTCCGCTCCCGGTTGGGACCCTCTCTGACGCTTCTGATCCCCATGCTGGTTCTGGAAACCCTGGTGGCCGTTGCAGTGGCCCTGCTGGTGGCGGCGTTGAGGGGTTCCTGGCTGGATCAGGGGGTGCGCATGGTGAGCACGGTGGCCATGTCCGTCAGTTTATTGGTCTACATCATCGTGGGACAATACGTCTTTGCGTATCTGTGGGGATGGTTTCCGGTCAAGGGGTGGAGTGATTCCGTTCTGACCAATCTGCGGGTCTACGCGCTTTTGCCTGTGTTGCTGGGACTTTTTGTGAGTGTCGCCCCCTCGATCCGGCTCTATCGCTCCTTCATACTGGAAGAGATCGATCAGGATTTTGTGCGGACGGCGCGTGCCAAGGGCTTGTCGGAAACGCGCATCCTTTTCGTGCATGTTCTGCGCAATGCAGCCATTCCCATCGTCACCAATGTTCTGATGGGACTGCCCGGATTGTTGACCGGCGCTTTTCTGCTGGAACGGTTTTTTGCCATTCCCGGCATCGGACGGGAAATCATTCTGGCCGTGGAGCGCAGTGATTTCCCCTTGATCAAGGCGATCACCGTGTATGTGGCCATGGCCACCCTGGCAGTCAACTTGCTGGGGGATCTGTGTTACCGTTGGCTGGATCCCCGGGTACGTCTGGAGTAGGACGGAAGGATGGCTAAAATTTATTCACTGAAGCGTTCGGAGAATGCCTGGAACCTCGCCCTGCGCCGTTTATGGCGCGACCCGGTGGGACGTTTTTCCCTGGGCGTGGTGATGGGTTATCTGGTGCTGGTAGGGATGGTGCTGGCCGGGTGGCTGGGTGCGCGCTGGAATGACCCGGTGGCCGTCAATTACGCACCTCCGACATGGTGTGCCTCTGCCGCAAATCGGGTGACCCGGCCGGCTGGGGAGGCCTGGGATCGTCGTTCGGTCATTCCTTTGTATGGTTGGACCGATCCGCTCGAACCGATCTGGAGCGAAGCGCGGGCCGCGGCGCAACGGATCCAGCCCGAGCCTGTGTCGTATCGCCTGACCCTGTTTTTCGGGGCGGATAAATGGGGACGGGATGTGGGGCAAAAGGTGCTCAAGGGGACCCAGACCTCGGTTTGGGTAGGACTGGTCGCAGCTTTTGTGGCCACGTTCATCGGGACCGTCCTGGGGGCTCTGGCGGGTTATTACGGGCGGTGGGTCGATGACCTGTTGAATGGCTTTTATGGGGTATTGACCTCCATTCCTTACCTGTTGCTGGTTTTTGCGGTCGCTGCCGTATTTCAGCAGAAGGGGGTGGGCACCCTCATCCTGATTCTTGGCCTGACGGGGTGGACGGGGGTCTTTCGCCTGGTCCGGGCCGAATATCTGAAGCACCGCACCCGGGAATATGTACTGGCTGCCGGCGCGTTGGGCGCTTCCCATGGGCGGCGCGTGTGGGTCCATATCCTGCCCAATGTCAGCCATGTGATTTTGGTTCAGTTTTCCCAGAATCTGGTGGGGTTCATCAAATCGGAAGTGATTCTCAGTTTCCTGGGGTTTGGCGTCCCCGTCAGTTCGGTGTCCTGGGGCAGCATGTTGAACGAGGCGCAGAATGAACTGATTCTGGGTAAATGGTGGCAGTTGGGGGTTACCACGGTGGCCATGGCCATTTTTGTCACCGCCTCGAGTTTGCTGACCGATGCTTTGCGGGATGCGCTCGATCCGAGGTTGAATTCGTGAAATCCTTGCCTTTGCTGGAGGTGCGTGACCTCGAGGTGGCGTTTCGCCAGGCCGGAGAGGTTCCCCTGGCAGCGGTGCGCGGCGTGGATTTTACCGTGCCCCACTGCGCCACCGTCGCTTTGGTGGGGGAGTCGGGGAGTGGAAAATCGGTGACTGCGCTCTCCATTCTGCGCCTCCTCCCGGAATCCCATGCCCATCTCCATGAGCGCAGTCGCATCTTGTGGGAAGGGCGCAATCTTCTGGAGTTTTCACCTCAAGCCATGCGGACCCTGCGCAGACATTCCCTGGGGATGATCTTTCAGGACCCCCTGGGTGCGCTCAACCCGGTATTCACCATCGGGATGCAACTGGGCGAATCCGTGCGCCGCGCGGAAGGGATGGGGTCCGCGCGGCAGGTACGTCGACGCTCCCTCGAACTTCTGGCGCAGGTGGGCATTGCAAACCCTGCGGCGCGACTGTCCGCCTATCCCCACCAACTGTCCGGGGGGCAACAGCAACGAGTCATGATTGCCATGGCGATCAGTACCCATCCCCAATTGCTGATTGCCGATGAACCGACCACTGCCCTGGATGTGACCGTGCAACGTCAGATCATGACCCTGTTGCGGGAACTGCAACGCGAACTGTCCATGGCCATCCTGTTCATCACCCATGATCTGGCGCTGGTGGGAGAAATTGCCGATGAGGTGGTGGTGATGCGCCAGGGACGGGTGGTGGAGCAGGGGCGCTGTTCCGAGGTGCTGGTGACCCCTCGCCATGACTATACCCGGGCGCTGCTGACCTGTCGTCCTACCCTGGGCAATCTACCTGCGCGTTTGCCCATGATCGATGACCAGGGAAATTTGATGCCTGCCCGGGATTCTTCCGCTCCCCGCTCTCCGGAACCGTTATCGGTGGCGCTGGAAGTGGAGGGAGTCAGCAAGTCCTTCGTGGTGCAGGGAGCGGGCTGGCGACGTGCTCGTTTTCAAGCTCTGGAACCCCTGGGATTTGTCTTGAAAACCGGGCGTACCTTGGGCGTGGTGGGCGAATCCGGTTCCGGCAAATCCACCCTGGCGCGGATGGTGGCCGGCATCCTGGCCCCCGACACGGGTCGGATTCATTTCCCCGGGGCGGGAGTTCCCGGCAGAAGCGGAAGGGCAACCCAGGTGCAGATGGTGTTTCAGAATCCCTTTGCTTCCCTCAATCCGCGTTTTACCATCGCCCAATTGCTGACCGAACCCCTCATGCTCCAGGGACCGGGTTCCCATGCGGACGAACGACTGGCATTGGCGGTGCGCTGGTTGGAGCGCGTGGGGCTGAACGAACGGGCATTGAATCGCTACCCTCATGAGTTCTCTGGAGGGCAACGCCAACGGATTGCGATTGCGCGTTGTCTGACCGTGAATCCGCGCGTGCTGATCTGTGACGAATCCGTTTCCGCCCTGGATGTGTCGGTTCAGGCTCAGGTGTTGAATCTGTTGCGGGATTTACAGGATGAACTGGACCTCAGCCTCCTGTTCATTTCCCATGACCTCGCCGTGGTTCGGTTCATGGCCGATGAAATCCTGGTCCTGTACGCCGGGCAGGTCGTGGAGCGGGGAAAAGCGGAAGATGTCTATGCGCGCCCACGACACCCCTATACCCGGCAGTTGCTCAAAGCCATCCCTCAGGGTATTCCGCTCTCCTCTCAAGGGGAGGAATGAGGCGGAGAGGCGGTTGGGTGATGGGTTTTGTGAAGGGCAGAATGCGTTCGGACGGGAGTGTTGCGGGCCGATTTTGAGTGGCTCTTGCTGGGGAGGGCATGCGCCCGATTGGTTTTTTTGCGGGCCCGTCGTTCATGCGCGGGAGGATGCTTCGTCGGCAGCGTGGAGAGTTCGGCTTCCGGAGGGCTGGCAGGAAGGTCGGGGGTGGGCGCTGGGGGAGCGGTTTCTGCGGTTTTTGAAAAGGGGACCAGAATGACCCCGCCACTGGCAATCCTGCGGTTGGACGCAATGCCGTTGATGCGTTTCAATTCTTCACCGCTCATCCCGTATTCGTGGGCCACATGATCGATGGCTTCGCCCCGTTGCAACTGGCGGGTTTGCCAGGATACCAGGGTGATGTCCGGGTCATCCAGGCGCGCGATGAAAGAATTGGCTGCGGACA
>JAJZDE010000109.1 GCA_021828745.1 Pseudomonadota bacterium | reverse complement strand
TAGGGGGGCCAGAGGAACCAGAAGATAAAGGCTTGGCACACTCATGTCGATCATTCCTTGAGGTGGCTGAGGTCGTCCACATGAATGGAGCGCAGGTTACGAAACAGCACCACCAGAATGGCCAGGCCGATGGCCGATTCCGCTGCTGCTACGGTGAGGATGAAGAAAACGAAAATCTGACCCGCCGTATCATGCAGGTAATGGGAAAAGGCCACGAAGTTCATGTTCACGGCCAACAACATCAACTCGATGCACATGAGCAAAATGATGAGATTTTTTCGATTGAGAAAAATCCCCACGATACTGATGGCAAACAGTAGCGATCCAAGCATGAGATAGTCTGTCAGGTTAAGCATCACAACTCCCTCTCGGCCGGCATGGACACGATCCGCAAGCGGTCGGCTGCTTTGGCTTTCACCTGTTGGGCCGGATCGAGGTGCTTGGAATCCTTGCGGCGACGCAACGTCAAGGCAATGGCGGCGACGATGGCTACCAGCAAAATGACGGCTGCCAGTTCAAAAGACAAAACGTAATCAGTATAGAGGATACGCCCCAACTCTTTGGTATTGCTGACAGATCCCCGGGAATCCGGAACCATGGAGGAAAACTGGCGGCTGCTCACCACCAGCCACATTTCCAGCACCATCAGCAGCGCGACCCCCCCGCCGAGGGGCAAATGCTTCCAGAAGCCTTGACGCAGTCGTTCGCTGTCGATATTGAGCATCATGACCACAAACAGGAAAAGGACCATCACTGCGCCCACATAGACCAGAACCAGGACGATGGCGAGGAATTCGGCCTCGAGCATCATCCACAGCCCCGAACCCGTAAAAAAGGCCAGAACCAGGAACAATGCAGCATGAACAGGACTGCGGGCAGTAATCACGCCCACACCGGCCCCCACCAGGACCAGCGCAAAGACCATGAACAACAGGAAGGAAGAATCAAGCACGGTGCGTCATCCTCATCGGTAAGGGGCGTCTTCTGCCCGGTCTGCTGCAATCTGGGCTTCGTGACGATCTCCCACGGCCAGGAGTTTTTCCTTGGTCATGAGCAAGTCTCCGCGCTGCTCACCGTGGTATTCAAAAATGCGCGTTTCGACGATGGAATCCACGGGGCATGATTCTTCGCAGAAACCGCAAAAAATGCATTTGGTCAGGTCGATATCATAGCGCGTGGTCCGTCGGCTTCCATCCTCTCGTTGTTCCGATTCAATGGTAATGGCCATGGCAGGACACACCGCTTCGCACAATTTGCAGGCGATACAGCGCTCTTCTCCGTTGGGATAGCGACGCAAGGCATGCAATCCACGAAAACGGGGCGACATGGGCGTTTTCTCTTCGGGATACTGGACGGTGATCTTGGGCGCAAAAAAATGACGCCCTGTAATGCTCATGCCCTTGAGCAATTCAGAGAGTGTCCAGTTCTTGACGAAGGATTTGAGGTCGGTCACGGGTACTCCTCAATGAAACCAGAGATTGAGAATGGGAAGACCGCGCAAGGGCTCCTGCATGAGCAAGCCCACGATCACCAACCAGATCAGGGTCACGGGAATGAAGACCTTCCAGCCCAGGCGCATGATCTGATCATAGCGGTAGCGCGGGAAGGTTGCCCGGAACCACAGAAACAGGAACAGAATGAAACTCATCTTGGCAAACAGCCACAGGATTCCGTCCGGCAGGAAGGAGACCGGCGACAGCCAGCCGCCCAGGAACATGAGGGAAGCCAGTGCCGCAATAAGAATCATGTTGGCGTATTCGGCCAGAAAAAATATGGCGAAGGCCATCCCGGAGTACTCCACATGGAACCCCGCCACGATTTCCGATTCACCTTCGGCCACGTCAAAAGGCGCTCGATTGGTTTCAGCCGTCCCGGCAATGACGTAAATGACGAACATGGGGAAAAGCGGGATCCAGTTCCATTGCAAGAGCCCCAGACTCCCGTGCTGAGCCTTGACGATATCCACCAGATTGAGACTGTGGGACATCATCAATACCGTCACCAGGGCAAAACCCATGGCGATTTCATAACTCACGATCTGAGCAGCAGAACGCAAGGCCCCGAGGAAGGCATATTTGGAGTTGGATGCCCAACCGGCCAGCACCACGCCATAAACCCCCATGGAGGTGATGGCCATGATATACAGTAGTCCGGCATCGACATTGGCCAATACCAGATCGGGCGTAAAGGGCACCACGGCCCAAGCCGCCAAGGCGGGCATGATGGCCAGTACGGGGGCCAGAATGAAGAGAAACTTGTTGGAGCCGCTGGGGACGATGATTTCCTTCATCAACAATTTGATCCCGTCCGCAATGGGCTGAAGCAAACCCAATGGTCCGACCCGATTGGGACCGATGCGGATCTGCATATAGCCGATGACCTTGCGTTCCGCCAGAGTCAGGTAGGCCACCGCCCCCATCATGGGGGCCACGATGGCCAGGATCTTGAGCAGTGTCCAGACCAGCGGCCAGAGTGGACCGAAGAATGCTTGAAGCGTGTCCATCATGCCCCCTCCAGTACGACCATGCCCATGGACTCGCCCAATGATGCGCAGAGCGGATGGGCGATGGGCACCACCGCGCATCCTTCGGCCAATGTTTCATCCAGAGTCACGGGCAGAACCACACTGCCCCCCCCCTGAGAAACACGCACCCACTGTCCGGCACTCAGCCCCAAACTGGATGCCTGCGCAGGATGAAGAACGACCCGAATATCCCCGGCCAGTGCGGTTCCCTGTAAGGCTGGCGCACGCCGCACCAGCGGGTCAGCATGGTAACCCGGCAACTCGCCCACCCGCTCCACGGTTCCCAGAGAGGCGCGAACTTTCAAAGCGGGTGCCCGGGTCAGTTGGTTGTTGAGCGCCTCTCGGCAGACCAGCGGCAGATCGGGTGAAATTTCCGTACGCACTTCTTCGAGATTTTCCTGGGCAAAACCCGGACAATCAAACAGGTTACCCAGCACGCGCCAGATTTTCCAGGCCGGGCGCGCTTCGCCACGGGGCGGGACCACTCCATTGAAGGATTGAACCCGTCCTTCCATGCTAACAAAGGTTCCGGCAGTTTCAGCAAAAGGCGCAATGGGCAGCATGATCGTTGCCCATTGTTCCGCTTCCCCCTTGAAGGCACTCAAGGCCACCACGGTCTCGGCCTGACGCAACGCTTTCAAGGCCAGGGAAGGGTCTGCGCAATCCAGGGAGGGTTCCAACCCCATCATCACATAGGCTTGGCGGGGCTGGCGCCATTGCGCCTGGGCATCCAATCCCGTCTGGGCATGGGTATGAAAGGCGCCACGCCGGGGCAAAGCTCCTGCCAGCGCCGCTCCCACCGTATTGGCGGCCAGCGCCAATTGTCCGAAGGGCGCACCGGTCACGTCACCCAACACCTGTGCCAAACGATAGAGTGTCGCGTAATCGGGATGTTGCTGAGCCAGTTGTCCCAATACCACTGCCGATTTGCCCTGTGCCGCCACCAGATCGGACGCGATGAGCAGAGCCGCAGACGAAGGCATCGCCGTAGTCAAAGGCAACAAATCTTCAGGCAGTGGAGTACCCGTCTGTTGGGCCGCAGCACTCAGTATTTCCCCGAGCAATGCCGGCCATTCGCTGGGTTTTCCCACCAGGGTTTCCGCCACTGGCATGGCCCAATCCTCACGGCGCGCTGCCACCCGATGCACCTGCGCACCAGACCGGGCTGCGCGACGCAAGCGCACCGCCAGGAGGGGTTGCTCCTGGCGCAATACCGACCCGATCACCAGGACTGCGCGTAGATCCGACCAATGTGCAATCGGCATGCCAAGCCAGGGGGTTCCCTGTTGCAGGGCGTCGAGAGAAAAATCCACCTGACGGGTACGGTGATCGATATTATGGCAGCCCAGTTCACGCAGAACCTTTTGCGCCAAATAGAGTTCCTCGAGAGTTTGATGGGGACTCAACAATGCTCCGATCCCTTCACCACCGCTGTCATGGCGCACCTTTTCCAGACCATCCACCACGCACTGCAAGGCTTCGGCCCAAGTGACCTGTGTCCATTGTCCATCCCGCTTGACCTGGGGATGGAGCAACCGATCAGCGCTACGCAATGCCTGATAAGAGAACCGATCGCGGTCAGACAACCAGCATTCATTGATATCGTCGTTTTTACGCGGGAGCACACGCACCACGTCGTCGGGTCTCTTGACCTGTACTTCGATCTGGGTCCCCAGTCCGTCATGTGGACTCACGGATGGGAATCGGGTCAATTCCCAGGAGCGGGCCGCAAAACGAAAAGGCTTGCTGGTCAGCGCACCCACGGGACAGAGATCGATGGCGTTGCCCGAAACTTCCGAATCCACGGTCAGGTCCA
>JAJZDE010000012.1 GCA_021828745.1 Pseudomonadota bacterium | reverse complement strand
AAAACGGATGGCTTTCCCTTCGTCGGAAAACAGCATCACATCATGCTGACCATCCGTAATGGCCACTCCCACCAGATAATCCTCGGCGTCCAGGTCGAGGGCGATGATCCCCGCCGTCCGGGGGCGGGAGAAATCGCTGAGCGAGGTTTTCTTGACGGTCCCGAAGGAAGTGGCCATGAAGACATAATGTTCTGCATCAAAAGTTTTGACGGGCAGGACTGCCGTGATCTTTTCTCCCGCCTCCAGCGGCAGCAAGTTCACGATGGGCTTGCCACGACTCGTCCGATTGCCCACGGGAACCTGGTAGACCCGCAGCCAGTAGACACGTCCGCGCGTCGAGAAGCAGAGGATGTGGTCATGGGTATTGGCCACGAAAAGTCGTTCGATGAAATCGTCTTCCTTGGTGGTCGTGGCCTGCTTCCCTCGTCCGCCTCGCCGTTGCGCACGATAGTCCGCAACCGGCTGGGATTTGATATATCCCCCATGGGTCAGGGTCACGACCCGCTCTTCAGGCGTAATCAAATCCTCGATGTCGATATCCTCGGCATTGACCACGATCTCACTGCGTCTTTCATCCCCGAAAGTCGTCCGGATGACCTCCAGTTCCTGTGCAATGATGCGCGTGATGCGTTCGGGATTCGCCAGAATGTCAAGCAGGTCCACGATCCGTTCCATGATCTCGCGATATTCTTCACGAATCTTGTCCTGTTCCAGACCGGTCAGGCGCTGTAATTGCATCTCGAGAATGGCCACTGCTTGTAGTTCGGACAAACGATAACCTGCCTCCCCCCAACCAAATTCTTCTCCAATGGCAACCGGACGGGACGCATTTTCCGGAGAACGAGCCAACATCTCCTGGACCAGTTCCGAAAGCCAAAGGCGGGCCATCAAGGCCGCCTTGGCCTCAACCCGCGAGGCAGCGGCACGAATCAGGGCCACGATCTCGTCCACATTGGACAAAGCCACGGCCAAACCCTCCAAAATATGCGCCCGGTCGCGAGCCTTGCCCAGGTCGAAGAAAGTGCGGCGCGTGACCACCTCGCGCCGATGGCGCAGGAAGGCCTCCAGAAACTGTTTGAGATTGAGCAGGCGCGGCTGGTTGTCCACCAGGGCCACCATGTTCATCCCGAAAGATTCCTGGATCGGCGTCATCTTGTACAGATTGTTCAGGACCACTTCCGGCACTTCACCGCGCTTGAGTTCGATGACCACCCGCATCCCGGACTTGTCCGATTCGTCGCGCAGGTCAGAAATCCCCTCGATGCGTTTTTCCCGTACCAACTCGGCAATTTTTACGATCAGGTTGGCCTTGTTGACCTGATAGGGCAACTCATCCACGATCAGGGCCTGGCGCCCTCCCTTCTCCAGATCTTCCACGTGGGTGCGCGCACGCATCAACACACGTCCACGTCCGGTCAAGTAACCTTGCCGGATCGAGGCCGTACCGTAAATGATCGCTCGCGTCGGAAAATCCGGAGCGGGGATCAATTCAATCAGATCCTCGATATCGACGGCGGGATTGGCCAACAATACCAGACAGGCTTGAATCACTTCCCTGAGGTTATGAGGCGGGATATTGGTCGCCATGCCCACCGCAATGCCCGATGAACCATTAACCAGAAGGTTGGGGAAACGGGCGGGCAGAATCAGGGGTTCATGTTCCGACCCGTCATAGTTTGGGCCGAAATCTACGGTTTCACGATCGATGTCCGCCAGCAGTTCATGGGTCATCCGTGCCATGCGGATTTCCGTGTAACGCATGGCTGCCGGATTGTCTCCATCCACGGATCCGAAGTTTCCCTGTCCATCGATGAGCGGATAACGCAGGGAAAATTCCTGGGCCATGCGCACGATAGCGTCATAGACTGCGGTGTCTCCATGGGGATGGTACTTACCGATCACATCCCCGACGATACGAGCCGACTTTTTGTAGGGCTTGTTGTAATCGTTGGACAATTCGTGCATGGCGAAGAGCACGCGCCGATGTACGGGTTTCAGGCCGTCTCGCACATCCGGGAGAGCCCGCCCGACAATCACGCTCATGGCGTATTCCAGGTAGGAACGACGCATTTCATCTTCAAGGGTGACAGGCAGGGTTTCTTTGGCAAAGGCAGTCATGGGGAGGCTTCAGGCTAGAAAAATGAAAGGACAGCAACGAATTCTCTCAATGGTATCATAACCCGCCAGATTCAGGATTGCCTTATACTACCCCCATGATGACCCTTTCGACGCACGTCAACCACGATCCGGCAGAACTCGCCAAATTCAGTCAACTGGCCCACCGCTGGTGGGACCCGGAAAGCGAATTCAAGCCGCTCCACGATCTCAACCCTCATCGTCTGTCATGGATCGGGAAGTGGGGCTCCCTCTCGGATAAGCAGGTGTTGGACGTAGGATGTGGCGGAGGGATTCTGAGTGAATCCATGGCCCGTCTGGGTGCGCGGGTTCACGGCATCGATTTGGCCGAGAAGCCCCTGGGCGTGGCCCGACTCCACGCACTGGACAGTGGAGTTCCCGTCACTTACCAATGTATTTCTGTCGAAGATCTGGCTCTGGCGCAACCTCATCAGTACGATGTCGTCACCTGCATGGAAATGCTCGAACACGTACCCGAC
This sequence comes from Pseudomonadota bacterium, assembly GCA_021828745.1. The sequence goes on along the minus strand of JAJZDE010000012.1, from coordinate 23,395 downwards.
CCGGCCAGCGTGGTACAGGCGTGCGCCCGCTTGATCAAACCCGAAGGATTCGTCTTTTTTTCCACCCTCAACCGCAATCTAAAGTCCTATCTGTTTGCCATTCTGGGCGCGGAATATCTGTTGCGCCTGCTCCCACGCGGAACTCACGACCATGGCCGTTTCATCAAACCATCCGAGTTGTCGCGTTGGGCGCGGCATGCCCACCTGACGGTGGAAGAGATCGAGGGCGTACATTATCATCCTCTGACCCGTCAATATCGTCTGGGGCCAGAACCCAGTGTCAATTACCTCATGGCTTGCCGCGTAACGTCGTGGTAAATGCGCTTCTTTTCGACCTCGACGGAACGCTGGCCGACACCGCTCCCGATTTGGGGGGGGCACTCAATGACTTGTGCCTGCGCTACCGGCGCCCTTGCCAACCCTTGGAACGACTCCGCCCCTTTGTCTCCCAGGGTGCCCGGGGCTTGATTCGTCTCGGCTTCGAAATCGAACCTGGAGCTCCCTACTACGAAGAATTGCGTCAGGAATTTATGACGCTTTACGAAACTCGTCAATCACGACAGAGTCGCTTGTTCGACGGCATTATTCCCGTGCTGGACGAACTGGATAGCCGCTTGATACCCTGGGGCATCGTCACTAACAAGATCGCCCGCTTCACCCATCCGGTACTGGAACAACTCGGCTTAAGCGGGCGAGCGCGCTGCGTCATCAGCGGCGATTCCTGCGCGCGCCCCAAACCCTACCCTGACCCGCTGCTGGCCGCTGCAACTGCTCTGCACCTGCCTGCAGACCAACTGGTTTATGTCGGCGATGACGAACGCGACATGGTGGCCGCCGAAGCAGCTGGCATGGGCGGCATCGTCGCCCGTTGGGGCTACCTTTCGCCCAGTCTCCGGCCAGTTGAAGAGTGGCCGGCACTGGCTCACGTCAGCACCCCTGCTGATCTTCTTTCAACCCTGCTACCTTTGCTGAATCTTCCTCGATGACCCACCAGAAACCCGAATTGCTAGCCCCTTGCGGTTCTTTGACCATGTTGCGCTGCGCGCTGGATTTTGGTGCCGATGCTGTCTACGCAGGCCAGCCCCGCTACAGTTTGCGGGTGCGCAACAATGATTTCGGTAAACTCGAGAATCTGGCCCAGGGTATCGATATCGCCCATCAGGCAGGAAAATCCTTTTACCTGGTCAGCAATCTGATTCCTCACAATGCCAAATTGCGCACCTTTATCGCCGACATGGCCCCTGTCATGGCGCTGCGTCCCGATGCACTGATCATGTCAGACCCGGGTCTGATGCTGATGGTGCGAGAAAACTGGCCCACCATGCCGATTCACCTTTCAGTTCAGGCCAATACTGTCAATCATGCCAGCATCCGTTTCTGGGCTTCCACCGGTGTTACACGCGTGATCCTGTCGCGGGAACTGTCACTGGATGAAGTCGCCGAGATTCGTCAGGCATGCCCCGATACGGAACTTGAGGTGTTCGTTCACGGGGCCTTATGCATCGCCTACTCTGGGCGTTGCCTGCTGTCGGGATATTTCAACCACCGCGATCCCAATCAAGGCACATGCACCAACGCCTGCCGCTGGAACTATTCAATCAGCACGGAAGGCGCTAGAGAAACACACGAATACTTCATTGAAGAATCTGCACGACCCGGTCAGTACATGCCCATCGAAGAAGATGAACACGGCACCTATATCCTCAATTCCCGGGATTTGCGCGCCCTGGAACACATTGCCCGACTGACCGAAATCGGTGTTGATTCTCTCAAGATCGAAGGGCGAACCAAATCTCCCTACTATGTGGCACGCACCTGTCAGACTTACCGGCAAGCCATCGACGATGCCCTAGCCGGTCGTTCCCTTGACCCCACCTTGCTGCGCCAACTCGACGGCCTGGCCAACCGCGGCTACACCAGCGGATTTTACGAGCGGCATCCAGACCAAGACTATCAAAACTATTTACGCGGCCATTCCGAATCCGAACGCAGTTTGTATGTCGGCGACATCATCGGCTATGACGACGACGGCTGGGCTCGCGTCACGGTGAAAAACCGCTTTGCCCGTGGCGACCGTCTGGAAATCATTCATCCGTCCGGCAATCGCAACTTTTCTGTGGAACAGATGCAATCCTCAGAACACGAAGAGCGGGAAGTTGCCCCCGGAAGCGGCCATATCATGCGATTACCTCTTCCGGGTGGCCTGACGGGGGCTTTTCTTGCCCGCTATCTGGATCCTCAATCCTTAGAAGCCGTCGTCTGACTGCGCCCTTCCTGATTTTCACCCCACATGGCGTTCATGACGGCCAGTAATACGGCAAAGCCGACACCCAGTATCCACGAAAAATACCACATAATGATCTCCTTGCCTCAATAGGTCGAATGTTTGTTTTTTTCGATGAATGCGACCGTCACCTTGCCGGCCATGACGCGGTAACACCAACGGGTGTAGGCGATGATGATCGGCACGAAAATCAGCGCCGCCACCAGCATGATGAACAGGGTTTTTTGGCTTGACACCGCATCCCACACGGTAAGGCTGGAAACAGGCGAAGACGAGGACGGCATAATGAAGGGGAACATCGAAACCCCGGCTGTACCAATCACCCCCGTCAGGGCCAGCGACGACAGGATGAAAGCGAGACCGGTACGTCGGGCTTTCAGCACGACAAAGGTCATTGGCGTGGCCAGATAGACCAAGGCCGGAACCAGAAGAGTCAATGGCCAGTGCCGATAATTGTCGAGCCAGGCCCCGGCATGTCGCACCACGGTTTTCCCCAGCGGATTGGCCATGGCAGCGGGATCGACTACGGAAGTAATGCGATACCCCTCGATGCCGCTGGCCAGCCAGATTCCTGCCAGAGTAAAAGATGCCAGCAGGATCAGGCCAGACCAGCGCGCACTGCCCATAGCGCGTTGCTGAATTGCCCCCTCGGTCCGGTGGGCCAGATAAACCCCTCCGTGAAAAGTAATCATCGCCGAACTCACCACCCCGGCCAGCAGAGCAAACGGATTGAGCAATTGCCAGAAACTGCCGCTGTAGGTAGACACCAGGTTATCGTCGAAGACAAATGGTACACCTTGCAAGAGATTGCCAAAAGCCACCCCGAAAATCATCGGTGGGACAGCTCCACCGATGAACAATCCCCAGTCCCAGGTGCTACGCCATACCGCATTGTCAATCTTGCTGCGGTAATCGAAGCCGACCGGCCGAAAAAACAATGCCCATAAAACCGCCAGCATAGCCCAGTAAAATCCCGAGAACGCCGTGGCATAGACCAGAGGCCAGGCCGCAAAAATCGCTCCTCCGCTGGTAACAAACCAAACCTGATTTCCGTCCCAGTGGGGACCCACCGTATTGATGACCACACGCCTCTCCACATCGTTGCGTCCGACGAATGGCAATAGGGTGCCGACTCCCATGTCATGCCCATCCATGATGGCAAAACAGATCAGGAGAAAACCGACCAGAACCCACCAGATTACTTTGAGTGTTGGATAATCCATGAAATTTCTCCTCGATCGTCCAATATCAATGGGCATGAGCCAGTTCGTTGTCATAACGTCCGGTCCCCAGGCTTCCGGGTCCCTGACGGGCAAACTTCACCATCAACACCATTTCCACCACCAGCAGGACGGTATAAAATCCCACAAACCCTGCCAGCGATCCCATCAAACTGTCCGACGTCAAAGTCGAAACTGACAGATGGGTCGGCAAAACCCCATAGATGGTCCACGGCTGCCGACCATACTCGGCAACAAACCAGCCGAATTCACAGGCCAGCCATGGGGCAGGCAACATCAGTAGCGCCCACTTGAGTAACCACCGCTTGTTCTCGCAGCGCCCTTGCAGGGTGCTGATGAATGAAGCGACAAACAGCGTCAGAATCAGGAAACCCAGCGCCACCATGATCCGAAAACTCCAGAACATGGGAAACACGCGGGGAATCGTGGAATCTACCGCTTTTTGAAGGAGTTCCGGCGTTATCTGATCAAAATTTCTGACATAGGGTTTGAGCAACAAACCAAATCCGAGGTCTGCCTTGTGAAGTTCCAGCATGCGCCGGGCTTCCTGGTCAGCGGGGTCATGACGCACCTGTTCCAGGGCTCGGACCGCTTCGACCCCCGAAAGAATCCGTTGACGGTTTTTATCCTTGATCTGATGGATACCCGGAATGAGCGTTGTGGTGGAGCGGGTCCCGATCAGCCCCATGACATAGGGAATCCTGACGGCCCAATCGTTTTTTTCGGTTTTTTCATTTGGCGCCGCAATCAAATTGAAAGAAGCGGGAGCCGGCTCGGTATCCCACATGGCTTCCATGGCCGCCAATTTGGTCTGCTGTGCTTCGCCGACCGTATAACCAGACTCGTCGCCCAATACGATCACTGACAGAGCGGATGCCAGACCAAACGCGGAAGCCACGCGAAAACTGCGCTTGGCAAACTCCACATCTTTTCCCTTTAGCAGGTACCACGACGAGATGGCCAGGACAAAAGTCGAAGCCGTCACATAACCAGCCGAGACGGTATGCACGAACTTGGCCTGGGCATCCGGGTTGAACAGCAACGCTCCGAAGTCGACCAATTCCATGCGCATGGTGGTGGGATTGAACGCGGCTCCGACAGGGTTCTGCATCCAGCCATTGGCAATCAGGATCCACAGCGCCGACAAATTGGTGCCCAACGCCATCAACAGCGTTACCATCAGATGCTTGGGGCGCGAAAGGCGATCCCAGCCAAAGAAAAACAGCCCAATAAAGGTTGATTCCAGAAAGAAGGCCATCAATCCTTCGATTGCCAGCGGGGCACCAAAAATATCACCTACATAGTGAGAGTAGTAAGCCCAGTTGGTGCCAAACTGAAATTCCATGGTGATGCCTGTTGTCACCCCCAGAGCAAAGTTGATACCGAACAATTTGCCCCAGAATCGTGTCATGTCCTGATAGACTTGCTTGCCCGTCATGACGTAGACGCTTTCCATAACAACCAGGATCCAGACCATGCCCAGCGTCAGTGGGACAAACAAAAAGTGATACAGCGCGGTCACTGCAAACTGCAATCGTGATAAATCTACCAACGAATCAGTCATGATGTTGCTCTCCATGCGTGTAGGATTGAAAATGATCGAATCTGAATTCGTCCTCCATGGAGCGATCGGTCACCTGCGAGTCGTGACCTCGCACAAAAAACACCCAGATCAGCGTCAGTGCCACTGTTTTGGCAACGAGCACCAACGTAATTTCAAGCACCAATCGGGAGATTTTCATGCGTGGCCGACTCATGGTGTCAAGCGCCTCTTTTTATGTTTTTTTGCAACCGTAAAGCCAGACTACCCACACTGCCGCCATTGAATGCCTGGCTGTAGCCCAACTGGTGCATAACCGACAGGGCGTGAGCGGAGCGGGCACCGGAACGACAGTACAGGATGACCGGGCAGTCTTTGTCTGCCACCAAACGAGGGATATCATGGTTGAAACGATCCAACGGAATGTTGATCGCCCCTTCGATATGACCGGATATGAATTCCGAGTGGGTTCTCACATCGAGGAGACTGGCTCCGGCGGGAAGATCTCCTGCATCCTTGCCGCCATTCACGGAGGCCATAAAGTGTGAAAAAAATCCCATGATGTCGTTCTCCCGTCTTTAGGATGTTTTCTTGCTTTGCAACCGTTCAATCCCGATCAACTTCAGCATGTATTTTTCATAAATTGGTTCGGAACTTCCTTGTTTCATTTTGTAAATGAAGTACTTTTCAAATGCTATCTTGGCCCAGTGCACCCATTTGGCCTTGACAAACCAGTTGACGTTCCGGGGCTGGATTTGTGGAAGTGCGATAAAGGCGGCACCGGTATCGCCCATGTCGGCCAGACAGAAGGCATTCCAGGTCCCCTTGCTATCGGCGGGCTGACCCTTGAGATCGGCGGCGATGTTGTGAACGATGGCCGTTACCATGGACTCGATCATGTAACCGGTCTTAGGCGTTCCGGTGGGGACCGGCGTAACTTCCACTGGAGGAATTGCCACACAGACTCCCGCTGAAAAAATATTGCGGTATTTCTTGCTGCGTTGAAATTCATCCACGATCACAAAACCGCGGGGATTGCATAATCCCTCCACCGACGATACTGCATCCACCCCTTTGAAAGCAGGCAGCATCATGCTGTATTTATAGGGCAATTCATGTTCCCTTTTGAGGTTGCCCAGGTCGTCCAGTTCCGTCACGAACATCTTGCCGTCTTCAATCTTGGTGACTTTGGCATTGGTGATCCACTTGATGTCGTTGTTGCGCATTTCGCTTTCCAGCATCGACTTCGAGTCCCCCACCCCACCCAGGCCCAGATGACCGATATACGGTTCGCTGGTGACATAGGTCATGGGAACCTTGTGACGAAGTTTGCGGTTACGCAGATCACGGTTCACGACAAAGGCAAATTCGTAAGCCGGCCCAAAACAGGATGCCGCCGGTAAAGCCCCAATAATGACCGGTCCGGGTTCTTCCAGTAACTCCTTATAGGCACTGTAGGCATGTTCAGCGTGGTTGATGGTGCAAATGGATTGAGTAAAGCCATTCTCCGGACCCGCTCCCGCTACTTCTTCGAATGCCAGCCTGGGCCCTGTGGCAATGACCAGGTAATCGTACGCCAGACGACTGCCATCCGAAAAATCCAGCGCATTGTTGTCGGCATCCACTCGATTAACCGGTTGGGCCACAAAGTCGATGCCCTTCTTGGCCAGATACGGACGAATCGGAAAAGTGATCGATTGGCGATCACGCCAGCCTACGGCCACCCAGGGATTTGAAGGAACAAATTGAAAATAGTCCACCGCATTGACGACTGTGATGCGATGTTCAGTACCCAGTTCGGCGCGCAATTCATAGGCCGCGGGCATGCCGCCTGTGCCTGCGCCCAATACAACGATATGTGCCATGATTCTATCCTCCTCAGGGGTGTGGTGTAACAACAGTGGGTAATAAACCGGAAGAATTGCTTCCAGCCAGATCGGCAGGGGGTAACGACAACCATTGATTGATGGCGAGCAAATCAGCATCGGTCAGATGCCCGCCCAAAGCAGACAGGCGCAGGCGGTTGATGAGCACGTCTATCCTGGCCTGTAACCAGGCCAGACGGGTGGAAGCCGCCTCGCTCTGGGCATTGAGCAGGTCCAGAGTGCTCCGATCCCCCACCTGTTGCCCCAAATGAGTGGAGTTGACCCGGTCATCACTGGCAGTCATGGCGTGGGCCAGGGCTTCCGCCCTTTGCGTCCCGGTGGTAACCCCCAACCAGGCTTCCCGGGTACTGAGAAGAACCAGTTGATGAACCTGCTCCGATTCGGCCTCTACCTGACGGGCCAAAAAGGTTTTTTCGTCCTGATGGGCGCTGCGCATCCCGCCGCTGTACAACGGAATGGTCACCTGCACGCCCACCAGGGAGGTGCGCAGGGTATTACTGGCAGACCCGTAGTTACCGCTTCCGGTCAAATGATCGCTGTCCACCTCTCCCACCAGATCCACCGAGGAAGAGGCCAGCGCGCCATATCGTTTGGCCTCCTGGCGGGCAATCTCGACCTGAAGCGATTTTTCCTGCCATTGCAGATTATGGCTGGAAGCGTCCGTGAGCCAGTCATTCAACGAGGCGCCCACCGTGGGCAATACCCCGTCGTAGGGAGCAGCCAGGGTCAATTCTTCCGGATTCATGCCGGTCATGTCGCCGAGGGCCTGCTGCTTCATCTGAACCTCCGCCTCGGCCGCCAACACCTGTGCTCTCATGGCTTCCCGACGCGCCAGTGCTTCATGGGTATCCGTCACCGGTACATCACCCAGCTCGAATTTGCGCTGAACTTCGGCCAAGGCCCGCTCCACGGCCAATGTTTGCTGACGCGCGACACGCAGAGCCTCCTGGGCCAACACCACCTCGAAATACCGCTGCACGGTTCTCAGGATCAGATCCTGACGTGCATTGGCCCATTCCAGTTCCGCAACCTGGCTTTTGAGATCCAGTTCCCGTCCTTGCGCCAGACGGTCCCCGCTGATCAGCGGCTGACGGCCCTGTACAGACCAGCGCTGCAATAGCCCCCCATTGATGGAAGTATTGAAGTTGGCATTGTTGGTGGCCGGAAAAAATCCGGGGGCGCTGAATTGGGCTCCCTGGATCTGGCTTTGACTTGACATGCGTCCCTCTGTCCCACTGGCTTGCACAGTGGGATGCCAGAGTGCACTGGCCTGGTCTTTTTGGGTCGCCCCCGCCTGATGTCCCGCCGCCGCCGCCTGGTACGTCAGGTCATGTTGCTGAGCCGCCTGCCAGACATTGAGAAGATCGCTGGCCTCGCTCCAGGGGGACAATACCACTCCCCACAGAACGAGCCATGACTGTCCCAGGAATCTCTGCCGGATCGTAGGATTCATGGGATCAGCACCCGGTCCGAACACCCAGTTTACGGAGCAGGGTTTCCATCAGGCACCACCGGGTAATCCCGCTTTGCAACAAGTTGACGCCCACAAAAGCGGTGAAGGCCAACCACCAGGAACTCTGGTAAAAGGGACTGGCAGGACTGCCCAGCACCAGTGAAAGAAGAATGAATGTGCCTGCAATGATACGAACGATACGCCAACTGGTCATGATTCGAGTCCCTCCTTGGGTGGGTTTGAGTGTTGAGAATGATAAGCGGTGTAATACAGCATGGGGATCACCACCAAAGTCAGGACGGTGGATACCAGAATGCCGAAAATCAGGGAAATGGCCAGCCCATTGAAAATGGGATCATCCAGAATGAAAAAAGCCCCCATCATGGCAGCCAGGCCGGTCAGAACGATCGGTTGGGCGCGGGTGATGGCAGAACGCACGACAGCCTCCCTGAAGAGAATGCCCTGAGCCACCTGAACGTTGATAAAGTCCACCAGCAAGATGGAATTGCGCACGATGATCCCGGCCAAGGCAATCATTCCGATCATGCTGGTGGCGGTAAACTGGGCACCCAGCAAGGCATGCCCCGGCATGACGCCGATGATGGTCAGGGGAATCGGCGCCATGATGATGAAGGGGGTCAGGTATGAACCAAACTGGGCCACCACCAGCAGATAGATCAGTATGAGCCCCACCGCATAGGCCAGACCCATGTCACGGAATGTTTCATAGGTCACCTGCCATTCGCCATCCCACTTCAGGACATAATTTCGATAGCCGTCTTCGGGAGGACGAATAAAACTATCCTCCAGTTTCCTGCCGTCTGGCGTCTGTATCTGCATGATGCGTGAACGCATGCCAAACATGCCATACAACGGGCTGTCCACCTTCCCGGCCATATCCCCGACTACATAATCGACCGGCAACAGGTCCTTATGGTAAATCGGCTGTTCGCGCACCGTATCCACCCGGCTGACCAATTCACGCAGAGGAATGATGGGCCCCCCGGAACCTTGTACCCCCAGGGAAAGCAGGGTATCCAGGCTACCCTGTTGATCCGGCGAAAGTTGCAGCCACACGGCCGCAGGGTACTTGCTCTGGTCATGCAACCATGTCACGGCCTCGCCCGAAAGGGCCGTCTGCAGCGTAGTAGCAATGGTCTGTTGGGAAACCCCCAGAAGTGCCGCCTTGTGACGATCAACCTGTAGCAGGATCTTGGGTGCGGACACGATGCTGCTGTCCCCTACGTCGACGATACCCGGCGTCGTGGAAAATACCTGACGCACGGCTTTGACTACGGTCAAACGTCCCTCTGCCGTCGGACCGTAGATTTCAGCCACAACGGGTGAAAGAACGGGAGGTCCAGGTGGTACCTCGACAATCTTGACGTTGGCCCCAAAGCGCCGACCAATGGCCTGCAATGCAGGACGAAGGCGGGTTGCGATGGCATGACTTTGCTCCTTGCGCCGGGACTTGTCCACCAGATTGACCTGAAGATCGCCCAATTCGCTGGACGCCCGCAGATAATACTGACGCACCAACCCATTGAAATTGATGGGCGCTGCCGTCCCCACATAGGCCTGGTAGTTCGTCACCTCGGGGACCGTGGTCAAATAGGCCCCCAATTCGTGAATCACTGCGGCAGTTTCCTCGAGGGGCGTTCCCGCCGGCATATCCACGATCACTTGAAACTCCGACTTGTTATCAAAAGGGAGCATTTTGAGCCGTACCAGTCCAGTCGCCGGCAGCGCCAGGGACAGGGCGATCAGCGTCGCGATTCCCAGCGCCACCCGGCGACGGTTACGCTTCCCTCGAACTTCGTCCAGCAACGGAATGAATATCCGCCAGAACAGGGGGGTCAGGAGCTTGGCCAATCCTTGAGGGTGGAGATCCTGCACGGCCTGGGTGCCTTGAACAGGTTCATCAGAGGGTCCGCCGTGAGTCTGTCCTTCCTTCATCCAGATTCGCGCCAACCAGGGCGTGATCATGAAGGCAATGGACAGGGATAAGATCATGCCCATGCTGGCATTGATGGGAATGGGGGACATGTAGGGCCCCATCAACCCGGTCACGAATGCCATGGGCAGGAGCGCTGCAATCACGGTCAGCGTGGCCAGAATGGTAGGCCCGCCCACTTCGTCCACCGCACCGGGGATCAGTTCGCGTAGCGTTTTACCTGGAAACAGGTGTTGATGGCGATGAATGTTCTCCACGACCACGATGGCGTCATCCACCAGAATTCCAATGGAGAAGATCAGAGCAAAGAGGGAAACCCGATTCAGGGTAAAACCCCAGGCCCAGGAGGCGAAGAGGGTGACGGTCAATGTCAGGATCACCGCGCATCCCACGATGGCGGCTTCGCGTCGCCCCAGTGCCAGAAAAACCAGCGCGACGACGGAGGCCGTGGCGAAAAGCAGTTTATGGATCAGTTTCTCTGCCTTATCGTTGGCAGTTTCGCCATAGTCGCGCGTCTCGGCGACCATCACATCGGCAGGAATGACCGTATTTTTGAGGCGTTCCACCCGATTCATGAGCGCGTGGGCCACACTGATCGCATTTTCACCCGGTTTCTTGGTCACCGCCAGGGTGACCGCCGGATAGTCCACCGGACCCTGTTTTCCCGCTTGACCGAACCACACATAGCGATTGGGGGTTTGGGGCCCGTCTTCGACCCGAGCCACTTCTTTCAGATAAACTGGATGATGGTCGGTCACCCCCACGATCAGATTCCCCACATCCCGTGCATCGCTCAGGTAATCCCCGCTTTCCACCGCGATGGCATGGTTTCCGACCAGCAAGTCTCCTGCCGGTAACCCCTGATTGGCCGACTGTACGGTAGCCCGAACCTGTTCCAGGGTGATGTGGCTGCTCATCAATCGCGCAGGGTCCAGATTGATGCGCAGGGCACGCCCAGGTCCACCCACCGTAAACACGGCCCGCGTCCCGGCTACCCGCTCGAGATCGCCTTCCATGCTCTGAGCGACCTGTTCCAGTGCGTAAGCACCGATCTGCGGATTTTTACTGTAGAGCGTCAAGGCAAGGATGGGCACATCATCGATCCCCTTGGGTTTGATGATGGGCGATAAAACGCCCAGATTTTTTGGGAGCCAGTCCGCATGGGCATTCACGGCCTCATACAGTCGCACCAGCGCCTTGGTGCGCGGCACCCCCACTTTGAACTGGACGGTCATGACCGCCAATCCGGGGCGAGATACGGAAAACACATGATCCAGACCTTGAATCTGGCTCAGGACCTGTTCGGCCGGTGCCGCCACCATTTGTTCCACATCCCGGGCAGAAGCCCCCGGAAAAGGAATCAGAACATTGGCCATGGTGACATTGATTTGAGGCTCTTCTTCCCGTGGAGTCACCAGAATGGCGAAAACCCCCAACAAAAAACCAACCAGTGCCAGCAGGGGCGTAATCTGCGCAGTCTGAAAAAATCGGGCGATGCGTCCGGAGATACCGAGGTTGGGTTTCATCGTCTCTTCACCGTCCCTGCGTCAGAGCCCGTTGCGCATCGGGAACGACTTTCTCACCGAGGGAAACTCCGCTCAGGATTTCCACTTGCTGATCCAGGATTCGTCCCAAACGAACCTGCCTCAGCAGGGCGTTCCCCTCTTGGTCTTGCACATAAACGCCTGTCATCTCAGCACGATGCACCACCGCCCCGAGGGGAACCCAGAGTGCTTCATGCGTTGAATCGCCGCCCGGTAGCCAGACCCGAACAAAGGTCCCGGGCCGCCCCGGGGGATGAACGGCATCTTCTGGCAAACCCAGACGAACCTGGACGGTATGACTGGCCGGATCCGCAGTAGGCAATACAGTGACGTAGGTCGGTATGACCCATTGCGTCTTCATGTCCGCACTCTTCAACTCCAACCGGCTCTGCACAGGGGTGGATGAAGAAAGGAGCGCACTTTCCGGAACCTGAGTCGTGACACGCAGATGGGAAGGGTCATAAAAAGACACCAGGGCGCGCCCCGGTTGGGCCATATCTCCGAGGTTCACAGGGACTTCTGCCACAATTCCGTCAAAGGGTGCGCGCAAGACGTAGTAGCCGGCCTGGGCACGCACTGCCGACGACTCGGCCAATCGTGCCTCGGCCTGGGCTTTTGTACTTTTGAAACGGGCTTCTGCCCGATCCAGTGCTGCCTGACTGATATACCCTTTGGAAAACAACTGGTCCTGGCGCGCATACTCACGGGTTGCCACTTCCAGTTCAGCCCTGATCGCCTGCTCCTGGGCCAACTTGGCCGCAACATCCTGATCCGCCGCCCGCGCATCCAGACGAATCATGATCTGGCTCTTCCTGACCCGATCACCGGGATGTACTGCCACCGCCACTACCCGACCGGAAACTTCGGCAGCGATCACCGCCTGACGCTCGGCTTCAATCACGCCGTCATAACCCATCATACCGCGAGGTTCCTCTGCCCCCCCTGTTTCCTGGGCCTGCAAAGAGACCATATGAAGAGAAATCCCCAACAGCATGACCCCATAGATCCAAATCAGCGTTCGCTTGGACCGGTCATCCTTTTTCATTACGGTTCTTGCCATGGTGCACTTTCCTCGCTTTACAGTTCTCGTCTCTTCATAATTATTTATTAATTTATATTATGTAACTTTATATATCGTTTTATGGTAAACTGTCAACACTTTTCTGAAACTATCATTCGGAGATCTTCGGAATGCACCCATGCGATGGCACAATGCTGCATGATTTCAAGCAGATGTATGCATCGGCTGATCGAGCATGCAGTTTTCTTAAGGTGTTGGCCAACCCGGATCGTCTTGTCCTGCTCTGCCGTTTGGCAGAAGGCGAGTGTTGCGTCAGCGAACTGGAGTCTGCCCTGGACATTCATCAACCCACCTTGTCACAGCAACTGGGAATTTTGCGGGAAGAGGGGTTGGTGACCACCCGACGAGAAGGGAAGCATATTTTCTACCGGGTGATCAGCCTGGAGTCGATTGCCATCCTCAAGGCATTACAAACCCAATTCTGCAAACCGCGTCCGCCCGAACCGAACCCTCTTCAAAAACCTGCCGGGATTCACACCCCGGACTGATTCAACTCCCGCTTGAACCAGTGCAGGGTGCGATGCAACCCTACCACTCCTCCCACAATGATCAAGGTAGGGGCTTGCAGGGGTTCGGTCCGCACCTGTGCCGGCAAGGTTTCCAGCGTGCCCGTCATGACCCGCTGACGCTGCGTGGTCCCTTGCTGAATGATCGCAGCCGGAGTGGTCGGGGAAAGACCATGACCGATCAGTTCCCGGCATAAAATCTCCAGACCGTGCAACCCCATGTATACCACCAGAGTTTGCTGGGGATGCGCCAGGTTTTCCCAGTCCAGATCCATGGTTCCATCCTTGAGATGTCCCGTCACAAAGACACAGGACTGGGCATGGTCCCGATGCGTCAGGGGGATGCCCGCGTAGGCTGCGATGCCGGAAGCCGCCGTGATGCCGGGAACCACCTCGAAGGAAATCCCGTGCGCTGCAAGGGTCTCGATTTCCTCTCCCCCCCGCCCAAAGATAAAAGGATCTCCCCCCTTGAGCCTCAGTACCCTTTTCCCTTCCAGCGCCAAACGCACCAGAAGTTCATTAATGCCTTCCTGAGGTACGGCATGATGGCCGCGTTGCTTTCCCACATAGAGGCACGTCACCCCGGGAGGCAGCAGAGCTAGAACTCCCGGAGACACCAGATTGTCATACACCACGACATCCGCTTGATTCATGAGACGCAACGCCTTGACGGTGAGCAAGTCGGGGTCCCCTGGACCCGCCCCCACCAAAAATACCTTTCCTGGGAGGACAGGATCCTCACGCGGCCCGGTAAAACGCTGACGGTCTCGTTGTTCCCACCATTTCCCGGCCAGTGCTCGTGCTTCTTCAGCAGAGGCCGCTCGTTCCATGGCGAACAGGGCGACCGCCGCCGTCTCCACCACGGCAGCCGCCCCATAGTCGCTCTCCTCGCTACCCACCCACACACGGTACAAACGTGCGCAATCCATTGGTTCATCGCGCAGATGTCGTTTCTCGAAACGGGCGGGCCAGATCTCCTGGTACGCCATACCCTGTTTGGACCAATAAAGTTGGGTCGTGCCATCCGGATTGATTTCAGCCTCCCCCCCCTCCCCCTTGAAGACGAAGAAACAGGGATCTCCCAGCAATCGGGCTGCCTGCTGGTGGATTTTGTCGTAGCCGGGATGAAAGATTCCGGCCAGGGAGACGGGAGCGTTCAACGGATTGCTCATCCGTGCCACCGTGTGAATGGGCGAACGCAATCCCAGCACCTGCTTCAGTGCGAGCAACTTCGTGATCTGGGGAGAAAAACTTGCCACGGGGAGAAAAGCGAAACCCGTCTCCGCCAGGGAGTCCGTCGCCTCGTCCAGCGAGTGTGTCAAGGGGACCCCCAGGGCCTTCAAAGCATCAGCGACAGAGCGGCGTCCTGAATCACACTGCTCGAGACCGTGCATCAGGACTCGGATGCCGTGCTCGGCCAGGAGCAGCGCCGACAGGACATACCAGGGTAACTGACGTCGTTTGCCGGCATAACTTGCCCAGTCCAGATCCGCCGATGCCCTGGACCCCGAGGGGAGAGAATGCCGCAATGCCCGGACCATGCCGGCCACTTCCTCTGCAGTCTCCTCCTTGAGGCGCACCAAGGATAGAAAAGCACCGATCTGTTCCGGACGCACTGCGCCCGCCAGAATGAGCCCGAGAGCCTCCTCGGCTTCTGCTTCGGTCAAACCCCGGGCGGCGCGCTGTCCTTTGCCCAGCGCCTGGATAAACTTCGAAAAGGGATGTTCCATGGCTCATGGTACCAAAAATTCAAGCCCACGCGTGTTCTTCGAGGAGCCCCAGCCTCACTTCTTTCTGAGGAAAAATGTGTACTCTCCCCCCTCTTGTGCGACGGATATCAACTCGTGACCGGTCTGTTTCGAAAAAGCCCGCATGTCCCCCACCGAACCGCCATCGGTGGAAATGATCCTGAGTACCTGGCCGGACCCCATATCCGCCAAGGATTTTTTTGTTTTCAAGATAGGCAGGGGACAACTCATTCCCCTGACATCCAGTTCTTTATCCGCTTGCATGGCGATTTCTCCATTTTTTGACCCGCATCGAATGATACGCTACCCGGTTACCTCAGGAGGATCGATTCGTTTGACCCTGAGTTTCGCCGAGAAAGGATTCGAAGGCTGCACGCGCCGGACTGACCGGTCGTCCTTTCAGGGAGATCTTGCTGAGAGGACGTTGCAGGTCTCCTTGCAACCAGGGGATGCAGGTCAACTCTCCCTGCTCGAGATGATGGGCCGCCATGATTGCAGGGACGATAGCAACACCGACTCCCGCAACGACCATCTGAACGGCCGCCTGGTTGCTTTGCACGATGATCTGTCGGGCAGGAACGATCCCCAGATGCGCCAGAGTTTCCGCTACCACCCGTGCCGTACCGGATCCTTCTTCACGCAGAATCCAACGGCAATGCTCGAGATGTTCCCGTTCCACTCCCGGCTTCGTCACCAGAAGCAGAGGTTCGTTATGCCACAATTCACAATTCAAGCGTTCCTCATCCACCGGCCCCTCCACCAACGCCAGTTCTACCCAGCCTTCCAGTACCTGATGTACCATGGCTTCCGTATTCCCGCTACTCACCCGAATATCCATTTGCGGATGGCGCTCCAGAAAAATGGCCAGATCCCGTCCCAGCCAATAGGCGGCAATGGTCGTGCTGGCGCCGATATGCAAACAGCCCTTGCGTAATCCGCGCCGCTCCTCAATATCCTGCAATGCCGCCTGCTCCAGTGCAAAGATGGAACGGGCATGAGAGAACAAGGACACGCCCGCCTGGGTCAGTTTGACCTGTCGCGAAGTTCGTTCCAGCAGTGCAACGCCCAGAACTTCCTCGAGGCTGCTGACCGCCTTGGAAATGGCGGGCTGAGTGAGGTGCAGGTACTCTGCTGCCCCCGTGAAACTGCCGGTGCGGGCAACTTCTGCAAACGCTCTCAAATGATGGAAGTTCAGTTTCATGGATGAGGATACCGCCAAGCACTCAATAATAAGGATCATCCCCTCGTAAAATCAGGGGCAATGAACGTCTATCCTCGGCCCCCAAAGGATGCCGGTCCGGGTAGGTTCAACCCCGTAAGCCAACACTTCCACGCCGTCACGCATCACCGCGCGCAGTAACCGACCATAGGCCGGATCGATCGCATCCGCAGGGCGCACCACGCGAATATCCGAGCGTTGGACACAGAACAGCAGCACCGCGCGCGCGCCCTCGTGCACCACACAGTCTCGCAATTCCTCCAAATGTTTCAAAGCCCGTTGACTGACCGCATCAGGAAATAATCCGATGCCCGGTTCAAGACTGGTAGTCACACTTTTGACTTCGAGATAACAGATCGATTTTCCCTGATCCTCAAGTAACCAATCGATCCGACTGCGCTGTTGCCCATAGGGTACCTCCGGACGATGGCGAGCATAGCCGGATACTTCCCTGATCGCTCCCTGTTTCAATGCCTCCCCCACCAATGCATTGGCCCGGTGCGTATTCACCCCGACCCAAACCGTGCCGACCTGAATCTGTTCGAGGGTATAAGGACAACGACGGGTGGTATCGCTCGAGCGACTCAGGCGAGCGCCCTGCCCCACTTCCAGACACCCCAGCAAACTGCCGGTATTGGGTACATGGGCGGTAATGATTTCTCCGGCACCGAGTTCGATATCCGCCAGAAAACGCTGGTAGCGCCGCAACAGGCGCCCCTCTCTCAGGGATTCGGCGTAATCCACGAATCAGGGCAAATCGAATAAAAGGAATTCCGTTTGTCCCGGAGTTCCCATGGCAATCTGATTCTGCCGGGCAATGCGTAATCCATCGCCTTCCCGCAAAGGGTGCCCATCCACGATCAACTCGCCAGTGGCCACCTGCAAGTAGCCCCTGCGCCCTGGAGCAAAATCGTACACCAGAGTATCATCCGCCCCCAATATCGAGGCGTACATCCGGACATCCTGATGGACCGTCAGGGACCCATCGCGCCCGTCCGGGGAAGCAATGAGACAGAACCGCCCGTGTCGTTCTTCAGGCGAAAAAATTTTCTGTTCATATTCAGGGGTGCGTCCGCGCCGGTCAGGCAAGATCCATATCTGCAACAGATGAACAGGAGCGGAGTCCGACGGGTTGAATTCGCTGTGGGTGATACCGCTGCCTGCGGTCATTCTCTGCACCTCTCCGGCCTTGATCACCGATCCGTTCCCCATGCTGTCCCGGTGTTCCAGACTGCCCTCGAGAAGGTAGGTAATGATCTCCATATCCTGATGAGGGTGCGTACCGAAACCACTGTTCGGTGCAATCCGGTCATCATTCAGGACCCGCAGAACGCTGTAGTGCATGTGCGCTGGGTCATGGTAATCCGCGAAGGAAAACGAATGCCAGGATTCCAGCCAACCTTGGTGGGCATACCCTCTGTCTTTGGAACGACGCAATGCCAACATGAGTCATCTCCTTGAAACGGAATCTGTTGCACCGATCCCATGGGCAGAAGATGGGGGCAATAAAAGCCGGAATCAAGCCCCGCCTTCACGCCGGGGAATCAGGTCATCCAGCCATTCCACCCAATGCCGGACGGGAGTCGTCTCATCCTTGGCCAGATGAATCTGACAACCAATATTGGCGCTCAGGATGACCTCCGGTTTGCCGACTTTGAGGGCCGCCAGTTTGTTCTTCTTGAGTTGCTCGGATAATTCGGGTTGGAGTATGGAATAGGTTCCGGCCGAACCACAACAAAGATGCGCATCCTCCACAGAGGTAAGTTCTGCCCCCGCTGATCGCAACAACTGTTCCACGCCCCCACGCAGGCTCAATCCATGCTGGAGCGAACAGGGTGCATGAAAAGCAATGCGCCCTTTGGACTGGTCAGGATCGATGCCGAGGCTTTTCAAGGTCAATCGTTGTTCATCCGGGGTCACGCCGATTTCCCTGGTCAGTACTTCAGAGATATCCTGAGTCAACTCGGCCACCCGGTCGGCCCGTTCCCGATACGCAGGATCATGGCGCAGGGCATGCCCATATTCGCGCAATTCGACCCCACAGCCCGAAGCCGTGCTGACGATGGCTTCAGCCCCTTGTTCCACGAGAGGCCACCAGGCATCGATATTACGACGCATGGCCTCCAGCGCTTTTTCTTCATCTCCCAGGTGGTGAGCCAGGGCCCCACAGCACCCCGCATTGGGCGCCACCATGCCCGAAATACCTAATCGATCCAGCAGGCGTTGTGCCGCGCCCTGAGTCGCCGGGGTCAAAGCCGGTTGAACACAACCCGCCAAAAATATCACGTGCCTGGCATGGCGGACGGGGGGAATCCAACCAGCTTCCTGACGCTCGGGAATGGCGGAACGCCAGCGCTCGGGAAGTAGAGGACGCGCCATGCGGCCCATATTCAGCACGGTTTGAAACAGTACCGGTTTGGGCAGTACGGTCTTGAGCAAGGTACGGACCACCCGTTGTCCCAATGGACGAGGTACGGATTTTTCCACCCACTGGCGTCCTTCTTCCAGCAAATGGGCGTATTCCACTCCGGACGGGCAGGTGGTCTCGCAGGAACGACAGGTCAGGCAGCGGTCGAGATGAAGGCGCGTTTCCTTTCCGTCAGCCTTGCCTTCCATGAGGGCCTTGATCAGGTAGATCCGACCCCGCGGACTATCTCGTTCATCCCCCAGTAACTGATAGGTCGGACAGGTGGCCAGGCAAAATCCGCAATGCACGCAGGAACGAAGGATACCTTCAATGGAAGTTGCCGCAGGTAAGGCACGGGTTTTTTCGTCGAGATGCGTTTCCATGGCCTTATCCTTCCAGAAAACCGGGTAACCCGGGATTCAGGATTCCCGCCGGATCGAAAACTTTCTTGAGGTTGCGGTGAAGGGCAAGAAGTGCGCCTGCGGGAGGCTCGGGGAAAGGACGAGCCGGATCACCGCCGTGCCATTGTTGGGCATGTCCGCCGGCCTCCCGCGCCATGGCATGAACCTGGGCGTGACCATGATCGCAGGCGACCCAGCGCAGTCCCCCTCCCCATTCCACCAACGTTTGACCCGACAGACCCAGCGGACCTGTGGTCGGTCGCACGGCCATCCGCCAGATCGGCTTGGGGGTCATGAAAAAATCCAGTTGTTGTTCGCGCAAGCCCATCCACCACCCTTTCCCTTCCAGGACTTCTTTCCCCCCCAAATGGACTGCGGCGGATTCCAGAGCCTTGCGTGGACCTTCCAGACGCACGCGCAGGCGCCCCTGAAAGTAACTGGATGCCGTGATCGGCCAGGGCTGCCCCGCCCATTCATTCATCCGTTGCAAGGCCTGGGCCTCCGAGAGACTCCACTCCAAAGTCAGTTGAGAGGGAGCGCGGGGAATGACCTTCAAGGTCACCTCTGTCAATACGCCCAAGGCACCCCAGGCCCCCACCATCAGACGAGAAACATCAAAACCCGCCACATTCTTGATGACGCGTCCCCCAAAGGACAAATCTCGCCCCTGACCATCGATCATGCGAACGCCCAGCACAAAATCCCTGACGGCACCCTGGGCCATGCGGCGTGGGCCCGACAATCCGGCAGCCACCATCCCGCCCACCGTGGCCTGCAGTCCGAGATGAGGAGGCTCGAAGGCCAGCATCTGGCCGTTTTCCTCGAGCAGGCGTTCCAGCGTAATCAGGAGCGTTCCGGCTCGTACCGTGACGACCAGTTCACTCGGTTCATACTCCACGATCCCAGTATACAGACGCAGATCCAGCACCTCAGGAGCAGCGGAGCATACCAGGAAGGATTTGCTACCGCCCCCGCGGATGCGCAGGGGCCGTTTGGCTTCATAGGCCTGCCGAACCTGGATACAAAGGGGTTCCAACTCGCCGTGCATGATCAAAACCGGGGGAGTTCAGGATGGGGCAACTGGTTGTGGTGGACATGCATCCGCCCCCCTTCGGCACACCGCTGCAAGGTCGGAATCGCTTTACCGGGATTCAATAATCCCTCAGGATCGAAAGCCGCCTTGATCCCATGAAACACCGCTATTTCATCCTCTCCAAACTGAACACACATCTGATTGATTTTTTCCACGCCCACGCCATGCTCTCCCGTGATGGTTCCTCCGACTTCCACGCAGAGTTCCAGAATCCGTCCCGCCAACTCTTCCGTTTTATGAAACTGGCCGGGAACCCCTGCATCATACAGGATGAGAGGATGCAGGTTGCCGTCCCCTGCATGAAACACATTCGCCACTTCAAGCCCATATTTCAGGGACCAATCGGCGATCAGGCGCAATACTTCCCCCAGGCGACGACGCGGAATGGTCCCGTCGATACAGTAGTAATCCGGAGCCAAACGCCCCACTGCCGGAAACGCGGCCTTGCGCCCTGCCCAGAAGCGCAATCGTTCTGCTTCGTCCCGGGCAACTCTGAGTTCCGTGGCCCCATTTTCCTCGAGAATGGTTTTCATGCGCGCCAGTTCGTCCTCGACCACTTCCGGCATCCCATCGGATTCGCAAAGCAGCACGGCGGCCGCTTCCACCGGATAGCCCGCATGAACGAAATCCTCTGCCGCACGAGTGGCCAATGAATCCATCATTTCCAGTCCGGCCGGAATGATCCCCGCCGCAATCATGCGTGCCACGGCATCGCCGGCCTGCTCCACCGTGTCGAACGATGCCATGATCACCTTTGAAACCATTGGCTTGGGAATGACTTTCACAGTCACTTCCGTAACGATCGCCAGCAATCCCTCACTCCCCGTCAGCAGGGCCATGAAGTCGAACCCCGCGCTATCGGGGGCTTCCGAACCGATTTCCACCACCTCCCCCGTCAGGGTCAGAACCCGGAGACGCAGAATATTATGCAGCGTCAAACCGTATTTCAGGCAATGTACCCCGCCCGAATTTTCGGCGACATTCCCCCCGATACTACAGGCAATCTGGGAGGAAGGATCAGGCGCATAATAAAGTCCATGAGCGTCTACCGCTTGAGTGATGGCCAAGTTGCGTACGCCGGGCTGAACCCGTACCGTTCGTGCCAGAGGGTCGACCTGCACGATGTTCCTGAGCCGTGCCAACGAAAGCAGAACCCCACGTTCGTGGGGCAAAGCCCCTCCCGAAAGCCCTGTCCCCGCCCCTCGTGCAACCACTGGAATACGTTGGGCGTGACAATAGCGCAGAACGGCCTGTACTTCCTTTTCCGTGGCTGGCAACACGACCACATGGGGCATCTGTCGGTAGGCCGATAACCCATCGGTTTCATAGGGACGTTTGGACTCGGGTGTCGTCAGGATGGCCGATTCCGGCAACCATTGACGCAGAGCCTGACCGATCTCCAACTCACTGGGAATTTCTGACTTGTCCATGGAATGAATCAGTTCTCCCGGAGGGATCGATGGGTATCCGAATATCGAAAAGACATGAAACTCATAACGTAATACTATGAATCAGTAGATAATATTTTCATTGGATCAACCATGCCCAAGCCATACAGGGCCACCCGTTTATGCCTTCCGGTCAAGCCGCTGCGCAACTCCACGGCATCCAGGGAAAGTTGAAACTGCTCTGCCAGAAAGCGACGAAGAACCTGGTTGGCCCGTCCGTCCACGGGCGGGGCAGCCAAACGAATCTTGAGGGCGTCCCCATGCTTTCCGACCACTTCGGTCCGACTGGCACCCGGTTGAATGTGCAGGGTCAATACCCATGCCCCGGTTTTTGATTCACGTCGACAGAATTCCATACTCACGGCGATTTCTTCAGCAAACCTCCCAACAAAGCCGGAATTTCACGATGCTTCTTGATGCCAGGCGGGCCCAGGGGTGGACGACTGAAGTGATGATGCGAATATACGGACCGTGGAGACTCTGGAACCGGACGGGGGACCTTGGGTTCACCGATGACTTTCTCCGGCATAGTTGCCGCTTCCGGCTGGTGCATGACATGACGACGATCCGCCCGCGAACGACCATCGGTTTCCCGGGGAGGGCGCCGTTCCACAGCGCGCTGCACGGGTTGTTCGATAACCTCAAAATTCACGGGGACTTCTTCGCGAATGGCCTGCTTGATCAACGTCTCGATAGCCTGCCGTTCACGACTTTCCTCCGGACTGACCAGGGAAATGGCACAGCCTTGACTGCCCGCCCGGCCGGTCCGACCAATGCGGTGCACATAATCCTCCGGCACATGAGGCAGTTCAAAATTGACGACAAAGGGCAATTGATCTATGTCCAATCCCCGCGCCGCAATGTCCGTGGCCACAAGAATGGAGACTTCTCCCGCCTTGAACTGTTCCAGGCTGCGCGTACGATGGGACTGGGTTTTGTCGCTATGAATGGCTGCCGCAGGAATCCGCTCTTTTTCCAGTTGGGCGCACAACCGATTGGCCCCATGCTTGGTACGCGTGAACACGATGGCCTGAGGGATGGGCAGCGTTCGAATCAAATGGGTCAACAGCGCCCGTTTACGCTCCGCTTCCACCGGATAGATGAGTTGGGTAATGCCCTCCGCCGTGGTATTGGAGCGCGCCACTTCCACGGTTGCCGGGTCATTCAGGATCCCCTTGGACAACTTCCTGATATCTTCAGAAAACGTCGCAGAAAACAGCAAGTTTTGCCGACGTGCCGGCAACAGGGCAATGATCCGTCGGATATCAGGGATGAAGCCCATATCCAGCATCCGGTCCGCTTCATCCAGCACCAGAATCTCCACCTGAGACAGATTGATGGTTTTTTGCTGGACATGATCCAGCAAACGTCCCGGAGTCGCCACCACGATCTCCACGCCCGCCTGCAATGCCTTGACCTGGGGAGGCATGGCCACCCCTCCATAGATCACCGTACTGCGTAAGGCCAGGTAGCGCCCATAGGTTTTGACGCTTTCCTGCACCTGGGCCGCCAACTCGCGCGTTGGCGTCAGAACCAGACAGCGAATGGGATGGCGCGCCGGCGAAGGACTGGAACTGGCCATGGGTTGGA
>JAJZDE010000011.1 GCA_021828745.1 Pseudomonadota bacterium | reverse complement strand
GCGGGGTGGTGTTGCTGGGCGGGGACCCGGGGATCGGCAAATCCACCCTTTTGCTGCAATCCCTGGCTCAGGTAGGAAAACAGCACGGAGTCCTGTATGTGACCGGGGAAGAATCGGCGGAGCAGGTGGCTGAGCGGGCGCATCGTCTGCAACTGTCAGGGGCTGCAGTGGACCTGTTGGCCGAAACGCGCCTGCAGGCAGTGGAGGCGGTCATTCGGCAGCACCAACCGCAACTGGTGGTCATCGACTCCATACAAACCCTGTACAGTGATGCGCTGGAAGCTGCGCCAGGCTCGGTATCCCAGGTGCGTGACTGTGCGGCCCAACTGACCCGCCTGGCCAAGAGCGGTGGTCCGGTCGTGATCCTGGTGGGACATGTCACCAAGGAGGGTACCCTGGCTGGCCCGCGTATCCTCGAGCATATGGTGGACACGGTACTGTATTTCGAGGGAGACGGCAGTTCCAGTTACCGTTTGATTCGCGCGATCAAGAACCGTTTCGGGGCCGTGAATGAATTGGGAGTCTTCGGGATGACCGAGACGGGTTTGCGTGAAGTCAGCAATCCCTCTGCCCTGTTCATGTCCCGTCATGCCCAGCCTGTGCCCGGCTCCTGCGCCACAGTGACCCTGGAGGGCACCCGCCCTCTGGTGGTGGAGATTCAGGCATTGCTGGACGAGAGTCGATTGGGTATCCCGCGCCGGCTTACGGTGGGTCTGGAGCAAAATCGCCTGGCCCTGCTCCTGGCGGTGCTGCATCGCCACGCCGGGGTCTCCTGCGGGGACCAGGACGTTTTTGTCAATGCCGTAGCCGGGGTACGCATTGGCGAACCCGCTGCGGATCTGGCCATCTTGCTGGCCATCGTCTCCAGTTTGCGCAATCGACCTTTGCCGGCCGGTTGGGTGGTGTTTGGTGAAGTCGGGCTGGCAGGGGAGGTGCGTCCTGTCCAGCGAGGTCTGGAACGCTTGCGCGAGGCTGCAAAACTGGGGTTTGCGGTGGCCCTGCTGCCCCGCGCCAATGCTCCCCGGCAGGCCCCGGACGGGATTCGTCTCATTGTGGTGGAACGGGTCGAAGAAGCGGTTCAGGCTTTCCGGGATGGGTCGTAGCCACTCTCGCACTGGATGATTTCCCCGCTTCGTCCGCGACTGTCTGGTCCCAGCCAGTACCGGTAATGGGGCATGAGGGATGAAATGTTCGGCAGGGATTCCGGTATTTCGCCCGGATGGGTGCGATGGCGCATCGGAGAGGCGACGGGGCCTGGAATCAGAACATTGAAGCGCAGGTTGGGGGTGTCCTGATGCTCCTGGGCAAAGAGTCGTGCCAGGGCAATCAGGCTGGCCTGGCTCAGCCCGAATCCTCCCCAGTAGACATCCGGGGACAAACCGTGTTGTTCGGCGGTAAACAGAACCGCTCCGTCCGGCGCCGCTTCCAGCAGGGGCAGACAGGCGCGCGTGAGTGCGAAGGGTGCGAACAGGTTGGTGGTAAAAGCTTTTTTCCAATGATCCAGTCTTTGCTGGGAAAGTTTGCTTAACCTTATGAATTGACAGGCACTATGCAGGATCCCATCGAGTCTGCCCAAAGCCTGGCCCAGGGTGTCCGCCAGGGCATCGAAACGGGAATCGTCGGCCTTGGCCAGATCGAAGGGGAGAATCACCGGCTGGGGGTGCCCGGCGGCGACGATATCGTCGTATACCCCATCGAGACGGGATTCGTTGCGGCCGAGCAGGACTGTGGTGGCTCCCGCCGCCGCCAGGGCTCGTGCAGCATGGCGTCCCAGTCCGGAACTGGCGCCGGTGACCAGAATGACCCGATCATTCAATTTCATGGTTGAAGCCTCCAATGTTTCCTGCGTCTGTCATTGTAATCCAGGCGAGGGCCTTTGCCGCATTTGACCCGGTCAGCCGGAAGCAGGAGTAAGATGATCTCAGTCATCGGGATGCGGGAAGAGATTTTTGTTATAATCAAATATTATTAAAAACGAATTCAATTTGCATTTCAGAGGCCATGGAAAATCGCACGGCTCGTTTGAGCATTCTCATCGATCCCATCAAGAAGGAAATTTTTGAGGAGATCTGTCGCTTGCATGATCTGACGCCTTCCCAGGTGGTGCGCCAGATGATCCGGGAATTCATTCACGCCCGGGGTTCTTCCGAGCAATTGGCACGCATGCCGCGCAGCCGCTTGTCGCAGGACTGAACCCATGACCTTGCTGCCCCTCGATCTCGTAGGACTGATCCTGACAGGGTGGGGCGGGCTGGGTTTGCTGGGGCTGGTACTGCCCGCCCGGTTGGGGCGGTCCCTGTTGTTTCCCCTGATCACGGGGTTATCCGTCCTCATGGCCGGGGCAGGGCTTTGGGCTCTGCAGGGGGGGGCACAGACTTTGGTCCTGCCCATCGGCTTGCCGGGTATGCCGTTTCATTTGCGTCTCGACGTTCTGTCGGCGTTTTTTCTGACTCTGCTGGGTTTGGCAGGAAGTGGGATCAGTGCTTATGCGACGGGGTATTTCCGGCGCATGGCAGAAACTCAAGCGGGCGATTTTCAGCGCCTGACCCTGCTTTATGCGTTTTTTCTCGCCAGCATGGGGATGGTGCTGGTGGCGGATGATGCCTACTTCTTCATGGTGGCCTGGGAAGGCATGGCACTTTCCTCCTACTTTCTGGTGACCACCGATCATGAGATTCCGGCGATTCGTGAGGCGGGTTTTCTGTATCTCCTGATGGCGCACCTGGGTGCCATCGCCCTGCTGCTGTGTTTTGGCTTGTTACAAAGCGGCGCAGGCGGCGATTATGCCTTTGCCACGCTCCGGCATCATTCCTTGAGCAGTTTCTGGTCGAGCGTGACGTTCTTTCTGGCATTGATCGGGTTTGGCGCCAAGGCAGGTCTGCTGCCACTCCACTCCTGGTTGCCCGAAGCCCACCCGGCAGCACCTTCTCCGGTATCGGCGCTGATGAGCGGGATCATGCTTAAAATGGCCCTGTATGGCCTGTTGCGGGTACTTTTCGATCTGCTTGGACAGCCCTTGTGGTGGTGGGGCGCGCTTCTGGTGGGATTGGGTTCCCTGACGGCACTCTACGGCGTGCTCTTCGCCGCCGTTCAATCCGATATCAAGCGGTTGCTGGCCTGGTCTTCCGTGGAAAACATGGGGTTGATTCTGAGTGGGCTGGGTCTGACCTTGCTGTTCCATGGAGCTGGGCAAGAAACGGTTGCTGCCCTGGCCCTGGCGGCAGTGTTGTATCACGCCCTCAACCATGCTTTTTTCAAGGGCCTGTTGTTTCTGGGCGCAGGATCGGTGCTGCACGCCACGGCAGAGCGGAACATGGCCAAATTGGGGGGGCTGATCCGGGTCATGCCCTGGGCGGCGGGACTGAGTTTGGTGGGCATCCTGTCCTTGGCCGGATTGCCGCCTTTCAACGGGTTTGTCTCGGAATGGCTGTTGTTGCAGGCCTATCTGCTGCGCCCGGACCTGCCGCAGCCCTGGCTCAATATGGTCCTGCCTTTGGGTGCCGCCGTGCTGGCATTGGTCGGGGCTCTGGCAGGATTTGCCATGGTCAAGTTTTACGGCATCATTTTTTTGGGGCAGGCACGGGGTCTGGTGCCTGGTGAGGTACACGACATCGGTTTCTGGGAGCGTTTCGGGATGGGGTGGATGGCCCTGGGTTGTGTGTTGTTGGGCCTGTTTCCCAGTTCGGTCATCCTGCAACTGGATACGGTGACCCATGCGCTGGTGGGGCAGGGATTGGGGGCCAGTGCTGCCCGACACGGCTGGTTATGGGTCACCCCGGTCGCGGCCAGCCGGGCGAGTTACAGCCCGCTGATCCTGTTTGCCGTCATCCTGGTGAGTGTGGGTTTGACTTTTCTGGGGGTACGACGATTTTTTCATGGCCGTTGGCGGCGGGCTCCGGCCTGGGACTGCGGCTACCCCTTCCAGACTGCGCGCATGCAGGACAGTGCTGATGGGTTTGGTCAGCCGATCAAGCAGATTTTTGAATCATTCTTCGGCTTGTCACGGGAGATTCCCAGTCCCTTCGATCCTCATCCGCATTACCACAGCGAGGTGCGCGACCCCCTTTGGGCCCTCTGCTACCTGCCGCTGGTGCGGGGCGTGGCCCGCCTGGTGAAGGTGGTGGGGGGGTTGCAGCAAGGGCGCATCTCCACCTATCTGCTGTTCAGTTTTACCACCCTGCTGGCCTTGCTGGCGCTTGTGACGGGGACCCGGCCATGACGCCGGTAAACTGGTTGCTCCAGGGCGGGCAAGAGATTCTGGGCATTCTGCTGGCACCGCTGTTGATGGGCTGGGTGGGAATCTGGCGGGCCTGGTTGCAAAACAGGCGGGCCCCCTCCCTGATGCAGCCCTATCGGCAGTTATTCAAACTGTTTCACAAGGAAGTGGTCTTGGCGGAAACAGCCTCTCCCCTGTTGCGGGTGACCCCGTATCTCCTGTTCGGGTGCATGGGATTGACCGCCAGTCTGATTCCCATGGTCATCACCGATCTTCCCCTGGCCGGTGCAGTGGACGTGATTGCTCTGGTGGGATTGTTGTCCCTGGCCCGGGTGTTTTTGGCACTGGCGGCCATGGATGTGGGGACGGCTTTCGGCTCGCTGGGGGCACGCCGTGAAATGCTGGTGTCCTTTCTGGCGGAGCCCGCACTCCTCATGGTGTTTTTTACCATCGCGTCCCTCAATGCCAGTACTTCTCTGCGTTTCATGGTGACCGGATTCGCGGCGCGTGGATTTTATCTCTATCCCAGTCTGGCCTTTGCCGGGGTTGCTTTCCTGATGGTGCTGCTGGCGGAGAATGGACGGATCCCGGTAGACAACCCGGAGACCCATCTGGAACTGACGATGATCCACGAAGCCATGATCCTGGAATATTCAGGACGTCATCTGGCCCTCATCGAATGGGCCAGCGCCCTGAAATTGCTGATCTATTTTAGTCTTGGCTTTGCGCTTTTCCTGCCCTTTGGCCTGACCGACAGTCAGCAGGGATGGGGGATCCTGGGGGCCTTGATCCTGTTTCTGCTGAAATTGACGGTAATGGGCGCAGGCCTGGCTGTGCTGGAAACCGTTTCGGCCAAACAGCGTTTGTTTCGCGTTCCAGAATATCTGGGGACGGCTTTTCTGCTGGCGGTCTTGGCCATTCTGTTGCATTACCTGCTGGGTTCGTGAGCATGAGTCACTGGAACCCGGCCCCCTTTGCACAGCAACTGCTCGATCTGTTTGCCTCGTTGCTGCTTCTGATCGCCTTTGCCATGCTTTCCCAGCGCCGCATCCTGACCCTGATTCACCTCTTCGCCTGGCAAGGACTGATCCTGACCTTGTCCATTGTGGACAGTGCCTGGCTGACGCATCAGCCCCATTTGTACTATTCGGCGGGCTTGACCCTGCTCACCAAGGTCCTGATCCTTCCCCTGCTGTTGCATCGCCTGATTCGCCGTCTGGACGTGGTATGGGACGTGGAAACCCTGATCAACATTCCCACCACGATGCTGGTCGGGATTGGCCTGGTGATTTTCTCCTTCAACCTGGCTTTGCCCATCTCGCATTTTTCCAGCACCATCTTGCGCAATACCCTGGGCATTGCCCTGGCCAGCGTGTTGCTGTCCTTCATGATGATGATCACGCGCCGTAAAGCCGTGCCCCAGGTCATTGGTTTTCTGGCTCTGGAAAATGGCCTGTTCCTGGCGGCTACCTCGGCCACTTATGGCATGCCCATGGTGGTAGAACTGGGGGTGGCCCTCGACGTGCTGGTGGGCATGTTCATTTTTGGGATCTTCTTTTTTCAGATCCGCGAAACCTTCGACAGTCTGGATATCCGCCACATGGAAAAACTCAAGGAAGAATGACATGGAGATTTTGGTACTGTTGAGTTTTCCATTGCTGGGCGGGCTTTGGCTGGGCGTCACGGGGCAACGGGCGCGGGCACCGCAGGCTAATCTTCTTTTCAGCCTCGCCACCCTGGGGGCTGCAGCGTTTCTGGCGATGCGGGTGCTGCGGGAGGGGCGGGTGAGCGCCTGGGATGAACAGTTCGTGGTGGATCCCTTCAACGTCTTTCTGGTGGGGTTGACGGCTTTCGTGGGCACGACCACGGCGTGGTTCTCCCGTCCCTACGTGCGAAATGAAGTGCAGCACGGGCGGCTTTCGGAAAACCGGTTGCGCCTTTATCACGGCATGTACCAGGCCTTCCTGTTCACGTTGCTGGTGGCTTTGACCACCAATAACCTGGGACTGCTGTGGGTGGCCATGGAGGCGGCGACCCTGACCACGGTATTGCTGGTGTCCCTGTATCGAACTCCGGCCAGTCTGGAAGCGGCCTGGAAATATTTCATTCTGTGCGGGGTCGGCATCGCCCAGGCCCTCTTCGGTACCCTGTTGCTCTATTTTGCTGCGGAAAAAGTTCTGGGCGAAGGGGGGAATGCCCTGCTCTGGACCCATCTGGCCCAGGTCAAGGGGCAACTGGAGCCCACCATCGTTTCTTTGGCCTTCGTGTTTCTGCTGGTGGGGTATGGCACCAAAGTAGGACTTGCCCCGCTCCATAACTGGCTGCCCGATGCTCATGCTGAAGGTCCGACGCCCATTTCCGCCGTGCTGTCCGGCCTGTTGCTCAATGTGGCCCTGTATGCAATATTACGTACCAAGGTACTGGTGGATGGTGCCTTGCACCAACCTTTTGCCGGGCATCTGATGATGGGGTTTGGCGTTTTCAGCGTGGTCGTGGCAACGCTTTTTCTGATGCGTCAGAAGGATATCAAGCGTCTTTTTGCCTATTCCTCCATCGAGCACATGGGGTTGATGACGTTTGCCTTCGGGATGGGGGGAGCGGTGGCCAATTTTGCCGGACTACTGCACATGACGATGCACTCCCTCACCAAATCAGCCATTTTTTTTGCCGTGGGACACGCCAGCCAGAAGAGCGGGACACAACTCATGGAGCAGATTCGCGGCTTGATCCGCACCAGCCCTACCATCGGTTGGGGGCTATTGCTGGGCGCACTGGCCATCCTCGGCATGCCTCCTTTTGGCGTCTTTGCCAGCGAGTTCCTCATCCTGACCACGGCCATGCATGAACAGCCCTGGGCTACCCCCATTTTGCTGGGTGCTCTGGGCGTGGCTTTTGCGGCGATTCTGGGCAAAGTCCAGCCCATGGTCTTCGGCCCGGCCACCGGACAGCGCCTGCCCCACCCTCCGGCCATCCTGCCGGTGTTCCTGCACCTGACCCTGGTCCTGATCCTCGGCCTCTATCTGCCGCCGGCCCTGGCGATCTGGTACCGTCAGGCTGCCGCGTTGCTGGGTTAGCCGTGACGACCTCGATGCCCATCGTGCGGACCTTGCCGGGCACTGTGCCAGCCTGGCAGGAGACAGTATCCCGGGAGGATCTGCGGAATCTCTGTCTGGGGCAAAAGGAACGCGGGGCGCGTCTGGTTTCTCTATGGGGCAGTGACGAAGGGGAAGAAACCTTTGTCCTGCATCTGGCCCTGGCGGTGCAGGAGGGACTCTGCTGGGTGCGTGTGCCCCTTCCGGCCCGGGATCCCACCTACCCGGCCCTGGATGACGTGTTCGCCAATGCCAATCGTCTGCAACGCGCCACCCATGATCTGCTGGGCCTGCTTGCCCAGGGGGCTGCGGATGGGCGCCCGTGGCTGCGCCACGACGCCTGGCCCCCCGACCGTTTCCCGTTGCGGAAAGGAGAAGGCGGAGAGGCTTACCCCCCACGGGTCCGGGAACCCTATCCTTTTGTCACGGTGAGCGGGCAAGGGGTGCATGAAATCCCTGTGGGGCCCGTGCATGCCGGCGTCATCGAACCGGGACATTTTCGCTTTTCCGTGGTGGGAGAACGGGTACTGCGTCTCGACACCCAATTGGGGTATACCCACAAGGGGATCGAGAAACGGGCCGAATCCCTTGCGCCGGCAGAGTTGATCCATCTGGCTGGCAGGGTATCCGGCGACAGTACGGTGGCCGGTGCCTGGGCGACGGCTCAGGCGCTGGAATCCATTCTGGGACGGCAGATTCCGGAACGGGCCGAATGGCTGCGTGCCCTTTGGCTGGAACGGGAGCGTCTGGTCAACCATCTGGGAGATTTGGGGTACCTGTGCAACGACGTGGGATTGAGTGCCGGGTTTTCCCTGTTCTGGGCGCTCAAGGAAACTGCCTTGCGCACCCACGAAAGTCTGGTGGGACATCGTTATCTGCGCGACCAGATCCAACTGGGGGGAGTGGTCCGGGCGTTGACGGCCAGCGACTGCCAATCCCTGCGGGAGGAATGCGTGACTTTGGAGAAGGAAGTGTACCGGTTGCGGGACCTGTTACAGGAACACGCGGGGGTGCAGGACCGCTATTTGGGCACGGGACGGGTGCCTCCGGAGTTGGCCGCCCGTCTTGGTCTGGTGGGGTTGGCGGGACGAGCCTCGGCCCAGGCCTGGGATCTGCGTGTATCCTGTCCCACGCCGCCTTATGCGCAGGCTGAAGTGCGCATGGCGACGCGCACCCAGGGGGATGTGGCGGCAAGGGTGGCTGTGCGCTTCGATGAAATCTTTGAATCCTTGCGCCTGATCCATCATTTTGTCGAACATTTGCCGTCCGGACCGAGCCATTGGGACGATTCGCCCCCGCTGTGTGCGGGGATTGGGGTGGGTTGGGTGGAGGGGTGGCGAGGCGAGGTATTCGTCGCTCTGGAAATGGGGGCTCGAGGGCAGGTGCGGCGCTGGCATCCGGAAGACGTGTCGATGAGCAACTGGCCCGTTCTGGAACATGCGGTGCAGGGCAATATCGTGCCGGATTTTCCCTTGATCAACAAATCCTTCAACTTGAGTTACAGCGGACAGGATGGATGATGGCCAATATTTTGAGCGAGATTTTACGCCATGGGCTGCGCAGTGAATCTTTTTCCTGGCCGCAGGCTGATCTGGATACCTGGCAACAGGCCTTGTGGCAGCGCTTCGGGCGGGCCCTGGTGATTCGGCATGTGGACGCGGGGTCGTGCAACGGCTGCGAACTGGAAATCCATGCGCTCAATGCCCCCCAGTACAACCTGACCGGGTTGGGTCTGCGTTTTTCTGCCAGTCCGCGCCATGCCGATCTGTTGTTGGTGACGGGCCCCGTTTCCCGTCACATGGAGGAGGCTCTGCGCCGTACCTACGCGGCATTGCCGGAACCTCGCTGGGTGGTGGCGGTCGGGGACTGCGGGCACGATGGGGGGTGTTTTGGGGAATCCTATGCCTGTCTGGGTGGGGTTCGTCGGGTCATTCCGGTGGACGTGGTGGTGGTGGGGTGCCCCCCGACCCCGCTGCAACTGCTGGAAGGGATCTGGCGGGCAGTGACGAGCGCCAGAGACTCGACCCCACGCCAGCCAGAATGACCACTCCGATGCCGAGCCAGGTTGTCAGGGAGGGACGTTCGGTAAAAAATACCATTCCCAGCAGGGTGGAAAAGACGATGGTGCCATAGGCCAGGTTGGCAACCACCAGGGTCACACCGGTGCGGTAGGCGCGCGTCATGGTGAGTTGCCCGAGCGTGGCAAACAACCCCAGTCCGGCCAGGATGGACAGGGAATGCAGGGACCAGGCATGGGTGGGTTGAAAAGGCAGGGTCAGGCCGGTCACCACGGTGGAAAGGGTGGTGAAATAAAACACGACCCGCCAGTCCGGTTCGCCCAGACGGGCCATGCTGCGAATCTGGGCGTAGGAAAGTCCGGCGCCCATGCCCGATAGAAGCCCAATCAATGCATAGGCCCACTGTTGTGGAGTCAGATGGGGTTGCAATAACAGGATCACGCCCCCGAACCCCAGTCCCAGAAGCCCCAGTAACCCGGGGCGGGAGTCATGGGGATGGGTGAAATGCAGGATGGCCGCCAGAAAGAGGGGAGAGGTGTAGTTGAGGGTGACGGCGGTGGCCAGGGGCAAATGGGCCAGGGCCAGGAAGTATAGCCAGAGAGAAATCAGCCCGGATAAACTGCGTCCCAGGTGGCGGAACCAATGTACCGTGGCGTAGGCCCCGAGGGGCTGACGGGCGACGATCAGGAGGAAGAGCATGCCAAACAGTGAACGGTAAAATACCAGTTCAGAGGCACTGAAATCCTGCGCGCCCCACTTGACAAAGACTCCCATCAGAGCAAAGTTCAGACCCGCCACCAGCATCCAGAGGGAGCCCGAAAGGGTGGGGCGGTGCTCGGGAATCGTCGTGGTCACAGGGAGATCGGTCCAGAGGGGGAGGAGGGGGCATTATAAGCCGAGATTTTCTTGCGTACTGTAACCACCCTGACTCCGGCGAGTCTAATTGTGACTTAAGATCGATGGTTCATGATGTTCGTTTTTCCGAAGGAGACGCAGCCGGGAAGAACCATTTGTTACAATCGCAAAAGTGCCCGTTGATATAATTGACTGGTACAAATTACCACTCATACAGGACCCGTTCATGAGAATTTCTGACTATGACATCGGTCCGGATCACCCTCCTTTCGTTATCGCCGAGGTCGCTCAAAGCCATGAGGGCAGTCTGGGGCAGGCCATGGCTTTTATCGAAGTGGCTGCCGAGTGCGGGGTGCAGGCCGTCAAATTTCAAACTCATCTGGCCGCAGAAGAAAGTACGGTGCACGAACCCTGGCGCGTTCCTTTCAGCCTGCAGGATCGTTCCCGTTATGACTACTGGCAGCGTATGGAATTTACGTTTGAACAGTGGAAGATACTCAAACATCACGCAGAGCGTCATGGCCTGGTGTTTTTGAGCAGTCCTTTTTCCGTTCGTGCCTGTGAATGGCTCGACGCCCTGGGTATGGTGGCCTGGAAAATCGCCTCCGGTGAGGTTCATAACCCGGAATTGCTGGAATGGGTGGGACGCACCGGAAAACCCGTCCTGCTCTCCAGTGGCCTGATGGCCTCCGAAGATTTACTGACCCTGGCACAAGAATTCCAGCGTCGCGGTTCATCCGTGGCGCTGATGCACTGTACCAGCCGTTATCCCACCCCCCCGCAGGAGGTGGGCCTCAATCTGCTGGAAACCTTGCTCGAGGCGGAGCCTGCCTTTCCGGTCGGGTTGTCCGATCATTCGGCCTCGCCTGTTCCAGGGATCGTGGCGACTTATCTGGGCGCCTCACTCCTGGAAGTTCATCTGACGTTGCATGAACGCATGTTCGGACCGGATGTTCCGGCCTCCCTTACCCCCCCCGGGCTAAAAGCGCTGGTGGATGGTGCGCTCTTCGCCTGGAGTATGCGTACCTCGCCCGTCCTGAAGTCCGTACAACTCGAACGATTGGGTTTTGATCCTGCCATTTTCGGGCGATCCTGGGTGACCACCCAGGATCTGCCGGCCGGACATTCCCTGACACGTTCCGATCTGGCTTTCAAGAAACCGGGAGGGGGGTTGGGTTACGAAGCGTTGCCTCGCCTTCTCGGCCAGGTACTGGCCCACGCGCTTCCCAAAGATCATTTCATGGAACTCAATGATGTCCGTTGCCCGTAAAATCCTTGTTGCCATCACCGCCCGTCCCAGTTATTCCCGAATCCGAAGCACCCTGCAAGCCTTGAATCGACTGGAACGGGTTGATTTACATTGCCTTTGTTCCGGTTCTGCACTTTCTGACCGACATGGCCGGGTGGCTGACCTGATCCGCGAAGACGGATTTCATGTGGCAGCGGAAGGGGAGACGCTGGTTCCGGGAAATGACCCTGGGCGGATGGCGGAAACGACGGCGCAGACCATTTTATTTACGACGCGCCACCTGGAGACCCATCGTCCCGATTGGGTCATCACCATCGCCGATCGCTATGAGACGCTCGGGACGGCAGTGGCTACGTCCTATTTGGGGATTCCCCTGATTCATGTGCAAGGTGGGGAAATCACCGGAAATATCGATGAGCGGGTACGTCATGCCGTGACCAAGTTATCCGACATTCATCTGGTGGCCAATGCCCAGGCGGCAGCGCGTCTCATGCGCATGGGGGAACACCCGGACAGTATCTATGTGACCGGATGTCCCTCCATCGATCTGGCGCGGGAAGCCTGCCAGATCTCTCTGGATGACCTGGCACTGGCGCTGGTTGGGCAGGAGGGATTGGATCATTTCGACCTCGAGGGCGAATTCATCATGGTATTGCAGCATGCGGATACCACGGAGCATGAGTCCAGTTATCGCCACATGATGATGACCCTGCAGGTGGTCAGCGCCAGTGGTTTGCCTTTCGTGGTCTTCAACCCCAACAGCGATGCAGGATCGGAAGCCACCTCCCGGGCAGTGACCGATTTCCGGCGCGATCATCCTCATGCGCCCATGGGAATGATCACCAATCTGGAAGGGCGCCTGTTCTTGCGTTTATTGCGTCAGGCGCGCTGCTTGATCGGTAATTCCAGTGTGGGGATCCGCGAATGCGCTTTTCTGGGTACGCCGGTGGTGAATCTGGGCGAGCGTCAGAATGGGCGGGAACGTGCCAGCAACGTGCGCGACAGCCCCTGGAAACCCCAGGCCATGGCACAGGCCCTGGCCTACCAGTTGCAACAGAGTTATGCCGGGAGCCAGATCTACGGTTCAGGTCACTCGGGAGAGTTGATGGCTGATATCATTGCCCATCTGCCTCTCCCCCGTAAAAAGCGCTTTCATGACCCCGCCTGATTCGACGGGAATCCGGCGGTTCAGTGGTTCAGATGCCAGATGTTTCGGGCGTATTCCTGAATGCACCGGTCGCTGGAGAAAACCCCCATGTGTGCAACATTGAGGATGGAGCGCCGGGTCCATTCCGTGGGGTTGCGGTAGACATCGTCCACCCGTTCCTGGGCGGCGATGTAGGCTTCGTAATCCGCCAGCAGGAAAAATCGGTCGCGGGTGGTGAGTTCTTCCACGATGGGCGCGAAGCGATGGGGCTGGTCGGGGGAAAAATACCCCTGGGCCACCATGTCCAGGACTTGGCGTAACTCATCGTGGGTATGGACCAATTCCTGTGGGTGGTAACCGCTTTTTTGAAGTTGTGCGATCTGCTCGGCAGTCTCTCCGAACACGAAGAAGTTATCCCATCCCACGGCTTGCCCAATTTCGATGTTGGCTCCGTCCAGGGTCCCCAGGGTGAGGGCGCCGTTGAGCGCCAGTTTCATGTTGCCCGTTCCTGAGGCCTCGGTACCGGCAGTGGAGATTTGTTCCGACAGTTCGGCGGCAGGAATGAGACGCAGGGCAATGGTGACATTGTAATTGGGAATGAAGACGACCTTGAGCCGGTCGTTAACCAGGGGGTCGTTGTTGACGACTTCGGCCACGGCGTGGATCAGGGCAATGATGCGCTTGGCTGCGACGTAGCCGGGGGCCGCCTTGCCGCTGAAGATGACGGTACGAGGGACCATGTGATCACCTTGTCCCGAACGCAAGCGATTGTAGCGGGTGATGACCCCCAGTACATTGAGCAGTTGACGCTTGTATTCGTGAATTCGTTTGACCTGTACGTCAAACAGGGTCTCGGGATCGAGCGTCATGCCGTGGCGGTGGAGCAGATATGTGGCCAGGGCCTCTTTATTAGCCTGTTTCACCGCTTTGAAACGATGCTGGAATGTTTCATCGTCGGCCCGATGGGCCAGTGCCGAGAGTTGGGACAGATCATTTTTCCAGGCTTCGCCCAGGGTCTCCGAAAGCAGGGCCGAAAGACGGAAATTGGCTTCATTGAGCCAGCGTCGTGGCGTGATCCCATTGGTGACATTGAGGATCTTGCCCGGATAG
Organism: Pseudomonadota bacterium; assembly: GCA_021828745.1. The sequence goes on along the minus strand of JAJZDE010000011.1, from coordinate 12,404 downwards.
AGGGCATCGAATTCGGCAAAGGTCGTGGTCTTGAGCAACTGGGTATGTAACTGGGCGACCCCGTTGACATGATGGCTTCCGACGATGGACAGATGAGCCATGCGGACACGCCGCCCGCCTGTTTCGTCGATGAGTGAAAGGCGCTGCAGTATGCTGGGGTCGCCGGGATGATGGTGGCGTACTTCTTCAAGCAGGCGGTGGTTGATTTCATAAATCAGTTGCAGATGGCGGGGCAACAGTTTCTCCATCAAGTCGACGCTCCATGTTTCCAGCGCTTCGGGCATGATGGTGTGGTTGGTATAGGAAAACAGGCGGGTCGTGAGGTTCCAGGCCGAATCCCAATCCCAGTGATACACGTCCAGCAACAGGCGCATCAGTTCCGGGATGCACAGGCTGGGGTGGGTGTCGTTGAGCTGGATGGCTACCTTGTCGGCCAGCCTGCTCAGGTCGGGATGATGATTCAAATGGCGCTGTATGATGTCCTGCAGGGAGGCGCTGACAAAAAAGTATTGTTGTTTGAGGCGCAACACCCGGCCTTCCATGCTGGAATCATCGGGGTACAAGACCATGGAAAGATTTTCGGAGTCGTTCTTGTTGGCGACGGCCTCCATGTAATCGCCTTCATTGAAGTAGCGCAGATCGAATTCATGGGTGCCTTTGGCTGACCATAGGCGCAAACTGTTGGTGGTTGGGGTGGCATGTCCGGGGACGGGAAGATCGTAGGCCAGAGCGAGGACGACTTCAGTATCCACCCAGTGATAGCGGGCTACGCCGTCTTCTTCGCGGTAGTGGGTGACTTTTCCGCCAAAGTGAATCTCGTAACTGATTTCGGGACGGCGGAATTCCCAAGGGTTGCCAAAACGCAACCAGTTATCCGGACGTTCGATTTGCTCGCCATTTTCGATGTCCTGATGGAACATGCCGTATTCATAGCGAATGCCATAGCCACAGGCCGGGTAGTCCAGGGTGGCCAGGGAATCCATGAAACAGGCGGCCAGGCGTCCCAATCCCCCGTTGCCCAGGCCCGCATCCTCTTCCACGGCGCGGATCGATTCGAAGTCCACCCCCAGATCGGCCAGACATTCCCGGCAGGTGTCGAGCAATTCAAGATTGTAGAGGCTATTGACCAACATTCGGCCGAGGAGAAACTCGAGGGAGAGGTAATAGACCCGTTTGCCTTCGTGCCGGTGAAGCTGCTCCTGGGTCTGAATCCAGTTTTCCGTCATGCAGTCGCGCACGGCATGGGCAACGGCCATGAACCAATCATGGTGAGAGGCCTTGTCCCGGGTCTTGCCGACAGTAAAGAGCAGATGATTGGAAATGCTACGCTGGAGCGACACTTTGTCCAGTCCGGGGCGATCGTGGGGAAGGGGCGGGGTTGAAGCACGTTTTGCCATGGAACACCTCTTGTGGATAGGGGGAAGCGGCCCCCATGGTAATCCTAGCATTTCTGCAGAAGTGTTTCATTCTGTGACGGGTTTGATGGAAGTTTCACCCTTCGGCAAGTACCTTCCCTGGTCCGGGTCACGGGCGGCTCAGGGACCTCGAAACAGGACGGTGGGGTCGAGCACCAGCATGAAGTTGAGGATCATGATGGCCAGAATCGAGAAGAGAAAATGGCCCCGGGCCCAGGATTTCAGGTGGGGATGATGACGGGTTTTCCAGGTGGTTCCCAGCCAGCCCCCGCCCACCGTCAGCATCACAAGCAGGTAGGCTGGCCCGGTCAGCCCCTGGAAGAAAGGCAGCAGGGTGGCCAGCAGAAAGGCCCCAATGTAGTAGGGCATACGCTGGCGCACCACCTCTTCGCCGTGCGTGATGGGCAGGAGACGGAGTCCGGCCCGGCGGTAATCCTCGAGGTGCAGGAGTGCGATGGCATGGGCATGGGGGATTTGCCACAGGCAGAAGATCAGAAACAGGAACCAGGCGCCCGGCCCAAGATGGTGGGTGACGGCCGTGTAGCCCATCAGGGGAGGGATGGCTCCGGCGATGCTGCCGACCCAGACACCCAGCCAGGAGTGACGTTTGAAGTACAGGCTGTACAAGCCAACATAGACGAAAAAGCCGGTCAGGGAAACCGCCAGGGTCAGGAGATTGGTGTAGTGTCCCAGCACCCAGGCGCCGCTGCCCAACAACAGGGTGCCCCAGGCCAGGGCTTGCGTGGGGGTGATTCGCCCCTGAGTCAGGGGACGCTGTCGGGTACGTTGCATGAAGGAGTCGATGTCCCGGTCGATGAGGTTGTTGAAGACGCAGCCCGCGCTGAGGATCAGGGCGGCGCCCCAGAGGGTGGCATCGAGCAGGGACCAGGTGACCTGTCCTCGGGCGGCCAGGCCAAATCCCCCGACCACGGAAACCAGATTGGCCAGCACGATGCCCGGCTTGATCAGGGACAGGAGGTCCCGCCGGGAAGGGGCGGCCTTGAAGGCGAGGGTGTTCATTTTCTAGGGGTCCATCCCCGACATCATGTGCAGGTTGGCGTTGTGCATGATCCATAGCGTGCCGCCCACCAGCAGAGTGACGATGAGGAGGGTATAGAGGAGGGGGAGCAGGTGCCAGAGTTGTTCGGAAGAGGTATCCACGTGCAGGAAAAAATAAATCTGGAGGATGATCTGGAGAATGGCCAGCAGGGCGAGTGTTCCGAACAGGAGTGAAGACTCCAGGGGGGGGCCATAGAGAACCAGTCCGAAGGAGGCCAGGGTCAGGAACAGGGAGGCGGCAAATCCGCCCAGATAGGCGCGCAGGGAGCCATGACGGGCGACGGATGTCTTCATGAGCGGACTCCCATGAGGTAAACGAGGGTAAAGACGCCGATCCAGATCAGGTCAAGAAAATGCCAGAACAGGCTGAGTCGGATCAGGCGCGACTGAATGGGAACGGTGATCCCGCGGCGCCCGATTTGCAGGATCAGGTTGATCATCCAGAGCAGACCGATGGTGACGTGCAATCCATGGGTTCCCACCAGCGTGAAAAAGGCAGACAGAAAGCCACTGCGCTGGGGGCCATTTCCTGCGCTCACGAGGCGGATGAATTCATGGATCTCCATTCCGATGAAACCCAGGCCCAGCAAGGCGGTCAATCCCAACCAGTAGAGCAGACGAGTGCGGTCCTGGCGTTGCATGGACAACAGGGCAAAGCCGGTGGTGGTGCTGGATAGAAGCAGGCATAGGGTTTCGACGAAGACATAGGGGATATCGAAAAGATCCTTGCCGGTCGGCCCGCCGGCGAAATTCTTGTGAAGCACGGCATAGGTGGCAAAGAGCGCAGAAAAAAGGACGCAGTCCGTCATCAGGTAAAGCCAGAAGCCGAAGGTTGTGAGATCCACCGAATCGTGGTCCGGGTGTTCCCGAACGGGATTTCCGAGGTCCAGGAGGGGCTGGGCAGGGGTCATGGCAGGGGATTCCTCTCAAAGGCGAATTTTTGGAGGGACGGGTGTTCTTCCGTACCGGCGGCGGAAGTGCCAGAATGGCGCAATGCCGTTTCGATGGCGCGAACTGCCGACGCAGGGAGTTCCTCCTCGGTGTGTTCGTCCCAGGAGCGGGCGATGACGCAGCCGAGCAGGCCTGCCAGGGCAAGGATGGCCGACCACCACAGGTACCAGACCAGAGAGAAGCCCAGAACGAAGGTCAATCCCCCCATGAGGGGGCCCAGGCTGGAAGAGCGGGGCAGGAGGATGGCCTCATAATCCACCTCTTCCGTGTCTCGTGCCTGATTTTTCATGGCGAGGAAGGCATCCCGTGTGTGGATTCGGGGAATCCGGGCAAAATTATAGGCAGGTGGGGGAGAGGGAACGGACCATTCCAGCGTACGTCCATCCCAGGGATCTCCGGTTTCGTCGCGCAACTGGGCGCGGTTACGAATGCTGAAGGTGAGTTGCAGGATCTGGCACAGGATGCCCCCGAAGATGATCAGGGTCCCGCTCAAGGCCACCACCAGATAGGGTTGCCAATGCGCATTGTCATAGTGGAGAAGGCGCCGGGGCATACCCATGAAACCCAGGGCATACAGGGGCATGAAGGCAAGGTAGAAGCCGACGATCCAGAGCCAGAAGGCCCGTTTGCCCCAGGTTTCGTCCAGTTTGAACCCGAATACCTTGGGAAACCAGTAGGCATAGCCGGCAAAATAGCCGAACAGGGCACCCGGGATCAGCATGTTATGGAAGTGGGCAATGAGAAATTCGGAATTGTGCAGTTCAAAATCGGCGCCAGGCACCGCCAGCAGGACACCAGTCATGCCGCCGATACAAAAGGTGACGATGAAACCCAGGGTCCACAGCACGGGCGTGGTGAATTCGATTCGCCCCCGATAAAAGGTGAAGAGCCAGTTGAATACCTTGACCCCCGTGGGGATGGCGATGATCATGGTGGCAATCCCAAAGAAGGCGTTGACGTTGGCACCGGCCCCCATGGTGAAGAAATGGTGCAGCCAGACCATGAAGGAAAGCATGGCAATGGCGACGGAGGCATAGACCATGGAGGTGTAACCAAAGAGCCGTTTTCTGGAAAAGGTGGCTGCCACTTCCGAATAGATGCCAAAGGCCGGGAGGATCACGATATACACCTCAGGATGCCCCCAGATCCAGAACAGATTGGTGAACAGCATCAGGTTCCCTCCCCCGTGATTGGTGAAGAAATGCATTCCCGTATAGCGGTCCAGGGCCAGCAGGGCAAGAACCACCGTGAGGGCAGGGAAGGCCAGCATGATGAGTACATTGGTGACCAGAATGGTCCAGGAAAAGATCGGCATTTTCATGAGGGTCATGCCGGGTGCGCGCAGGCGCAGGATCGTCACAAAGAAGTTGATGCCGGTCATGAGGGTCCCCACTCCCCCCAGTTGCAGGCCCCAGATCCAGTAGTCCACCCCCGGGCCCGGACTGTAATATTTTTCCGAGAGGGGGGGGTATCCCGACCACCCTGCATGGGAGAAATTGCCCAATCCCAGAGAGAGCATGACCAGTGCGGCGCTGGAGGCCGTCAACCAGAAACTCACCGAGTTGAGAAACGGATAGGCCACGTCCCGAGCCCCGATCTGCAGTGGCACGATGATATTCATCAGGCCGATGAAAAAAGGCATGGCGACGAAAATGATCATGATCGTTCCATGGGCGCTGAAGATCTGGTTGTAATGGTCCGGGGGCAGGTAGCCCTGCGCACTGCCTTCGGCCAGGGCCTGCTGGGTACGCATCAGCAGCGCATCGGCAAAACCGCGCAGGAGCATGACCAGGGCCAGTACGACATACATGATGCCAATCCGCTTATGGTCGACGCTGGTGAACCATTCTTTCCACAAATAGGACCATTTGCCGTGGTACCAGATCAGGAATGTAATACACAGCAGGAGCATGGTGGAACCGCCCAGAGTTGCCATGATGATGGGGTTGTCATAGGGGATTTCGCGCAAGGTCAGACGACCGAAAATGAGTTCTTCCACGGGGTCAATCCTCGATGGCAGTCATGGGGGCGGGGGAATGAGACGTCATCGTCATCGGCCGGAGCGTGCTGTCCTGGGATAGGATGCGGTCGAAAAGGTCCGGTAGCGCCAGAGCGAAGAGACGGGGTGCCTCATTGATGGAAGGTTTTTCCAGGGCGGCAAAGGTGGCGCGATCGAGTACCTGACCGCCGGTTTCAACCTGATGAACCCATTGTTGAAATGCTTCACCGGAAGTCGCCACGGTTTCAAACATCATGCCGGAAAAACCCTGCCCGCTGAACTGGGTGTTATAGCCCTGAAAGATGCCGGGCTGGTCGGCGATCAGATGCAGGTGGGTTTTCATGCCGGCCATGGCGTAGATTTGTCCACCCAATTGCGGGATGAAAAAAGAACTCATCACCGCATCGGACGTCAGGCTGAAGTGAACGGGGACACCTGTGGGAATGACCAGTTGATTGACGGTGGCAATGTGCCACTCCGGGTAAATGAACAGCCATTTCCAGTCCATGGCCACCACTTGTACTTCGAGCGTGGGTTGCCGCGAAGCGATGGGTCGATAGGGGCTCAGGGCATGGGAGGATGTCCAGACGAGGTAGCCCAGCACGGCTACGATCAGGGTCGGGATGGTCCAGACCACCCCTTCGATGAGGATGGAATGATCCCAGTCCGGATCGTAGTCTGCCCGCGGGTTGGAGGCGCGGTATTTCCAGGCGAACAGAAAGGTCATGAGAATGACGGGAACTACCACCAGCAGCATCAGGCCCAGGGCCGTCAGAATCAGGGTTTTTTCGTGGCCGGCAATCGTGCCGCGCGGGGTCAGCACCGCCCATTGATCTCCGCAGTTCCCGGTACACGCCCATAACCAGGAAGGGCAAAGCAACAGCGCGCCTGTCCATGGAATGATCCATTTCTTCATCGATTCCTCCCTTGGCTTCCGTGGAGTTTAACAGGCCACCTGCCGAAAAATGACTACCCGCCATGATCTCAGAAGGGGGGTGTGCCAGTTGTATCAAATCCTTTTCGGGACACAGCACGAAGTCCGACGGGCTTCTGGCGAATGGTTTATACTGCATCCCTTGATACAGGTGCCACTGTGCGCGTTATCGCGTCCAGAGGTGAAACGGGAAGTTCGGTGAATGCGGGAAGACCCTGCATGATTCCGGCGTAGCCCCCGCTGCTGTAATCCTGAGGAGTACCTGAGAGCCACTGCGCCGTTGAGGGTGTGGGAAGGTGGGTGCTTCGTCGAAGGTAAGCCAGAAGACCGGCCTGTATTCATTGAAGTGTTGTAGCCACGGGGTGTGGGCGGTAACGGGTCAGGCGAAGGCTGGGTTCTTTGCAATGGCTTGAAGATCAGGGATGTCTGCCGATCACTCGGTATTCCTGCCTCACTCCCTTACTGTCTTGATCATATAAGGGAATCGTCATGCATATCGAACCAGGTTATATTTCTTCCGCCAAAATCGCCGTGGCGAACGTGACGGCACTTGGGGTTTTGGGCAGTCAGAGTCTTGCTCTGCTCCGCCAGCCCACGATGGTGATTCGTACCGCCATTGCGGCGGTTTTTTTCACTCTGTTCATGCAGATGTACCACCTCCCGGTCGGCCCCTCGGAATTGCATTTCGTCGGGGCCATGCCCATCTACCTCATCTTCGGCTTCGTGCCGACCCTGTTGGGTTTTGGCCTGGGCCTGCTCCTGCAGGGGCTCCTGTTCGTTCCCACGGACCTCGTGCATTTGGGGGTGAATACCCTGTCGCTGGCCATACCTCTGGTGCTGCTGCATGGCACGGTGGGACACCGTTTGAAAACGGCCGATCTCAAAACCATTCTCAAACTCGATGCGCTTTATTACAGTGGCGTGACCTTGATGGTGGGGTTCTGGCTGTCGCTCAGCGAGATTCCCACACCACTTTCGGCCTGGGCCACCTTTGCGGCCTCGTACCTGGTCTTGGTCCTGATCGAACCGGTAGTGACCTGGACCCTGCTGGTTGCTTTCAAAGGCCATCGGGACTCCCCCATTGCCCGCCACTGTCTCGAGTATCGTGTTGAAGCTCTCGTGCGCTGAGCATTGGACGTTGTCCGGGGCATCGGATTCTTTCAGGCAAGGTTGGGAATCCCATGGCAGGTAAGGTATGGTTCGTTGGGGCGGGCCCCGGGGATCCCGAACTTCTGACCTTCAAGGGGGTGAAGTTGCTGCAGCAGGCAGATGCCATCCTGTATGCAGGGTCTCTGGTGAATGAAGCGGCCACCCGTTACGCGCCCAGCCACTGCGAAATCCGGGATTCCAAGGGCATGACTTTGGAAGAGATTACCGCGTGGCTGATCGAACAGACGGCTCGCCACGTCACCGTGATTCGCCTCCAGACGGGAGATCCCGGGCTCTATGGCGCATTGGTGGAAATGGTGCGGGCGTTGGACGAGGCTCGGGTCGAGTGGTCGGTGGTGCCCGGCGTCTCTTCTGCATTGGCCGCTGCTGCCGCGGCAGGAGAGACACTGACCCTGCCGGAGGTGACCCAGACCGTGATCTTGACCCGGGTGGCAGGACGTACGCCGATGCCTGCCGGGGAAGATCTGGAGTCCCTGGCCGCACATCATTGTACCTTATGCCTCTTTCTGTCCATCACCCTCTTTCCCGAGATCCAGCGTGCTCTGCGCGCGGCAGGATGGGCGGAGGACAGCCCGGTGCTGGTGGTACAAAAAGCCAGTTGGCCTGGGGAAGAAAAGATCGTGCGGGGGACGTTGGCCGATATCCGTGAGCGGTGCCGACGGGAAAAAATTGGCAGTCAGGCCATGATCATCGTCAGTCCTGCCTTGGGGGCCCGGGGATGGGCCGAAATCAAACGTTCGAAACTTTACGATGGCGCGTTTTCCCATCGTTATCGCAAGGCAAGCAAGGAATCCGGAGATCTCTCATGAAGAATGAAACCATTTTGCTGGTGGGGCATGGTTCCCGGGAACGGAGCGGCAACCAGGAAATCGAATTCTTTGCGGAACAATGGCGCTGCCGCCAACCTCAGTGGAACATCGAGGTCTGTTTCATCGAATTTGCGGAGATTCTGGTCGAAGAGGGATTGAGTAGGGCAGCCCAGCGCGGTGGGCGGGTCGTGGTCGTCCCGCTTATTCTGAATGCGGCAGGTCACGTCAAAATGGAGATTCCGGAGCATATCGAGCAGGCGCGTCTGCGTTATCCGGCGGTGGAATTCATCTATTGCCCGCATCTGGGGGCGAACACCAAAATCCTGGCGATTCTCAAACGCAATCTGGCCCATGCCCTGGCCCAATTGGATATGCCGGATCCTCACAACACGGGGATCGTTCTTCTGGGGCGTGGCTCTTCGGACCGTGTGGCCAATGGCGAAGTGGCAAAAATGGCACGCTGGCTCTACGAGGAAGGCGTTCACCCCTGGGTGGATATCGCTTTTACGGGAATTACCTATCCCCGTCTGGAATCGGTGGTCCAACGGCAGGTCAAACTGGAGGCGCGGCAAATCGTCGTATTGCCTTTCTATCTGTTCACCGGTACGCTGATCGAGCGCATTCGCCGTCAGGTCGGCGCGCTCGAAGTACAATATCCGCAGGTGCGTTTTGCCTTGTCCAGTTATTTCGGGTTTGAGGAGGAGATCTATGCGCTGCTGGAGCAACGAATCCGGGAGGCGACGGATCCCGCCGCCCAGCACATGATGGAATGCGATGGCTGCAAATACCGTGAATTTTCTGCGGATCATGGACAGGGTGGCCATGTGCACGACCATCCTCCCGTGGTTGCTTCCGTCCAGTAGGTCCGGGCCATGAAAACTCCGATCATCACCGAACAACTCACCGATGCGGGACGGCGCATCGAACATGATTCCTTTGCCATCGTGGATCGTGAAGCAGGCCCCCATGCTTACTCCGATGCTCAATGGCAGGTGGTTCGACGCATGATCCATGCATCGGCGGATTTTGACTTCAACGGGTTGACCCGTTTTCATCCTCTAGCCATCGAGGCGGGGCTTCAGGCCATTCGAAGCGGGGCGCCCATCGTTGCCGATGTGGAAATGATCTGTGTGGGTCTGTCCAAACCGCGTCTGGAACATTACGGGATGCAGTCCCACCAGTTCATTTCTGATGAGGATGTGATCGTTCAGGCCCAAATCCAGCACACGACGCGCGCGGTTCAGGCCATGCGCAAAGCTCGGGCACGACAGTTGCTGGATGGGAGTATCGTGGCCATCGGAAATGCGCCCACCGCACTCCTCGAGATTTTGCGAATGGTGCGGGAAGATCAGGTCCGGCCGGCTCTGATCATCGGGATGCCCGTGGGTTTCGTCTCTGCGGCCGAATCAAAAAGCCTGTTGAGTCAGAGTACGGAATGCCCCTGGATACTCATCGAGGGCCGAAAGGGGGGATCCACTCTGGTGGTGGCCGTCCTCCATGCCTTGTTGGCTCTGGCTGAAGTCCACGCCGATCTTTTTTGAACCGCGTCCATGGACAAAAAACCAAAGGGCACGCGCAAGGGATTTACCACCGGCGCCTGCTCCGCTGCCGCCGCCCGGGCAGCGGTACTTGGGCTGATTCAGGGTTCGGTGCCGGGAGAAGTGGAATGTGACTTGCCCAATGGGGAGAGGGTCCGGTTTGCCGTATCCGAAGGGCAGTCGGATGGTTTTTCGGCCCATGCGGTCGTGATCAAGGATGCCGGCGATGATCCGGACGTGACGGACAAGGCCGCACTGACCGCGGATGTCCGGTGGTTGCCGGATGCGCCCGGGGCCGTACGCCTGAAGGGCGGCGAGGGGGTGGGTACGGTGACCATGCCCGGACTCGGACTGGAGGTGGGGGGGCCTGCCATCAATCCAGTGCCGCGCCGCAACATCGAGGCCAATGTGCGTCAGGTGGCGCAGGCGGTCCTGGTGCAGCAGGGCCTGGAGGTCTGTATCTCCGTGCCGGGGGGCGAGACTCTGGCCAAGCGGACATTGAATTCCCGTCTGGGCATTGTGGGGGGGATTTCCATTCTGGGGACGACGGGCATCGTGCATCCTTACTCGACGGCTGCATTTCGGGCCAGCGTCATCCAGGGTATCGAAGTGGCTGCCAATCAGGGACAGGACACGGTGGTGCTGACCACCGGAGGGAGAACCGAGAAGTTTGTCATGGGGGCCTTGCCCCATCTGGCTCCCGCCTGCTTCGTGCAGATGGGGGATTTTTTGAAATATGCGCTCGATACCGTGGTGAAGTGCAGGATTGCACGGGTCATCATTGGCGGGATGGTGGGAAAACTGACCAAGATCGCCCAGGGAGAAACCATTACCCACGCGAACCGCAACCCGGTGGACACGGATCTGCTGGCAGAGATTGCGGCCACGGTGGGAGCGCCGGCAGACGTGTGCCGCGCCATTCGGCAATCGGAGATGGCGCGTTATGCCAGTGAACGGATGGAGGAATTGGGGTTGACCGCAGAATTTTACGAAGCCTTGGGTCAACGGGTGATACAGACCTTGTATGGCCGTTATCCGGGGAAATTTGCCCTGCAGGTACTGATGTGCGATTTTGATGGTCATGAACTGGCACGGGTCTCCGGGGAGGATTGGCATGGATGAACCCTGTCTGGTGATCGGCGTACTGGACAACGGCGTGGAGGGATTGACCCCCGCCGCCCTCAAGGGCGTTCAGGAGGCGGATCTGGTCATTGGGGGAGGGCGGACCCTGGAATTGCTCCGGGCGCTGATCCGGGCCGATGCCGAGTGTCGGGATCTGACGGGGCGTTTGCCCCAGGTTCCCCAGTGGGTCGTCGAGGCTCGGCAAGGCCATCGGCGGGTGGTGATTCTGGCCAGTGGAGATCCCCTTTGCCACGGTATCGGGGGATATCTGGTGGAGAAATTGGGGCGCTCGGCGGTCCTCATCGAACCCAACCTTTCCTTGATCCAGATCGCCTGCGCCCGTTTGAAACAACCCTGGCAGACGTTGCGAATGGCCTCCGTGCACAGTCGTGATGCAGGCGAATGGCGTGTGGGGGCAGGTCCCGAGCATGGGCTCCATGGGGTGTTGCAAGTGCTCGTTCGAGAAAAACTGGTGGGGATTCTCACCAGTCCGGAAAACACGCCCGGACGGATCGCGCGCATGTTGCTGGCGGAGGGAGTGGCCGAAGATTTTGAGATGGCGGTGGCGGAATGTCTTTTGCAGGACAGGGAGTGCATTTACGACTGGATGGACGTCACGGCCGTGTCCCAACGTGTTTTTGCTGAGCCCAATGTCCTGTTGGTGCGGCGTTGCGCCGTTCCGGAGGATCCCTTGTTTGGTTTGGAGGATGCGCGTTTCGATCAACGCAAACCCGACAAGGGGCTGATCACCAAGCGCGAAGTTCGTGTGGTTTCCCTGGCACGGATGGCCTTGCAGCGGGACAGTGTGGTCTGGGACATCGGTGCCGGTTCGGGATCGGTGGGGCTGGAGGCGGCCCGGTTGTGTGTGCAGGGTCACGTTTATGCCATCGAGAAAAACACGGAGGATGCGGCCATCATCCTCAGAAATCGGGCCAGTTTACGGGTGACCAATTACACCCTGAGGCAGGGAAAAGCTCCGGAGGGCCTGGCGGAATGGCCCGATCCTGATGCCATATTCATCGGTGGTTCGGGGGGCGAACTGCGCGAGTTGATCCTGCTCTGCCTGGAAAGACTGCGTCCGGGTGGGCATCTGGTGATGAACTTCGCCACCCTGGAAAATTTGGGCACGGCTCTGGACTGTCTGGCGGCTTCTGCCACCGTGTGGGACGTCACTCAACTGCAGGCGGCGCGGAGTCGCCCCATTCTGGAGATGCATCGTTTGCAGGCCGAAAATCCGGTCTGGATCCTGTGCGCCGAAAAGTCGGTGCCTGCGGTGGGCAGTCCATGAGCGCGCGGACTTACGGACGGCTGTATGGCGCCTCCCTGGGCCCGGGGGATCCGGGTTTGATCACCCGGCAGGTTTGGGCGTTGCTGCAACGGGAGGACCTCTATTGGACCTATCCGGTG
>JAJZDE010000108.1 GCA_021828745.1 Pseudomonadota bacterium | reverse complement strand
ATGGACCTCCTGCCCTTCCTTGATAACGGCCATTTTATTGCGTTGGCGACGATTGAGTTGATCCAGTTCCCTGGGGTCCTTGATGGTCATGATGCCCATCCCGTAGGTTCCCGCATCGGCCTTGAGAATCACAAAAGGGTTTTCCTCGATGTCATATTCCCGGTATTTCTGACGAATTTTCTGGAGCAGGTCGGCAACCCGGGACTGGACTTCCTCCAGGCCGGTGCCTTGCGAGAAATCCACGCCGGAACGATGGTCGAAATAAGGGTCGATGAACCACGGATCGATTTGAATCAGGCGACAGAATTCTTCAGCGACCTGGCGATAGGCCGTAAAGTGAAGGGATTTGCGGCGCGTGCTCCAGCCGGCCCAGGGAGGGGGGACGATGGTTTGCGAAAGGTTTTTCAGCAGATCGGGAACACCGCCGGACAGATCATTGTTGAGCAGGATGGCGCAGGGGTCAAAGTTCTCCAGAACCAGGCGGTTGCCCTGGCGTTGGACAGGTTCCAGCAGCAGGGTCCCGCCCTGGGGTAGAGGCACCTCGGTGGGTTGGGCGAGATCGGGCAACAAACTGCCGATGCGCACGGTGAACCCAGCGCGCTGAAGGATGGACTTCAGGGATGAGATATTTTGCAGGTAATGGGAATTGCGCGTGTGATTTTCCGGAATGAGCAGGAACTGTCGGGTATCCGGACAGATTTTCTCCACTGCGCTCATGGCGGCCTGGACGCACAGGGCATCAAACGCCTTGTTCAGGTTGTTGAAACCGGCCGGGAACAGATTGGTGTCCACCGGTGCCAGTTTATACCCGGCGTTGCGCAGGTCCACGGAGGCGTAAAAGGGGGCGGAGTGTTCCTGCCATTGGTGCCTGAACCAATGTTCGATGCGGGGCATTGCGTCAAGAATCTGTTTTTCCAGGGTCAGCAGGGGACCCGTGAGGGCAGTTGTCAGATGGGGCACCATGGCTCATTCCTAAGGTTTAGCCGACCCATTCTATCAGTGCGCCCGAGATGGTGCAGCAGAACGGTTGCAGGGAAGGGAGGACCTCCGGGGTGGGAACACTGAGAAAATTGCTCGGGAATCAAGGGGAAAGTTCCACGGTTGCGCGAGGTTATAAAGAGTACTATAATGGTACCCTATCCAGGGGGAATTCCTTCGGTGGAGGGTGGACAGCGGTATGATTCGCATCGGAAAACTGACAGACTACGGCATCCTCATTCTGACCCATATGGCGCAGGACGAGGCGCGCCTGTTTACGGCTCAGGAGGTTTCCCTGGCCGTGGGCGTGCCCTTGCCCACCACCACCAAATTGCTCAAAACCCTGGTGCACGGCAATCTGCTTGATTCCCAGCGCGGAACCAAGGGCGGTTATCTGTTGGCGCGTCGTCCCGACCAGATCTCCATGGTGGATGTGGTGACCGCCCTGGAAGGGCCGGTGGGGTTGACCGACTGTGGAACCGCCCAGCATCCGGGCGATTGTCGGCGTTCCACTTCCTGTGCCATCAAGACCAACTGGCAGCGCATCAACCAGGCCGTGCATGACGCACTGGCGCAGGTGACTCTGGCGGAAATGCGTCTGCCCGCCGTTCACCCCATTCATCTACCGGCTTCCAGAGCCAATCTACAGCGAGTCTGATCATGAACTCCATTCCCAATACCTTGGAAGACCTGATTTCACAGGAGTACCGACACGGGTTCGAAACCGCCATCGAAGCGGACGAGATTCCCAAGGGGTTGTCCGAGGACACGGTACGCCTGATTTCGGCGCGCAAGAACGAACCGGAGTTTCTTCTGGAGTGGCGCCTCGAGGCCTATCGTCGCTGGCTCAAAATGACACCGCCGACCTGGGCCAGTGTTCATTATCCGCCCATCGACTATCAGGACATCATCTACTACTCTGCACCCAAGTCACAGAAGGACGGACCCAAAAGCCTGGACGAAGTAGATCCTGAATTGCTCAAGACCTATGAAAAACTGGGAATTCCCTTGCACGAGCGGGCCATATTGGCAGGGGTGGCCGTGGATGCGGTGTTCGACAGTGTTTCCGTGGCGACTACCTTCAAGGACAAGTTGGCGGAAGTCGGCATCATTTTCTGTTCTTTTTCCGAAGCGGTGCAGCACCATCCCGAATTGGTGAAGCAGTATCTGGGCACGGTGGTCCCGGTACAGGACAACTTTTATGCGGCCTTGAATTCAGCCGTGTTCAGCGATGGTTCCTTCGTCTATATCCCGCCGGGCGTGCGCTGTCCCATGGAATTGTCCACCTACTTCCGCATCAACGCAAAAAACACCGGACAGTTCGAACGTACCCTGATCATTGCAGATCGGGGTGCCTCGGTGAGTTACCTGGAGGGCTGTACGGCCCCCATGCGCGATGAAAACCAGTTGCATGCCGCCGTGGTGGAACTGGTGGCGCTGGAAGATGCCAAAATCAAGTACTCCACGGTACAGAACTGGTACCCGGGAGACAAGGAAGGGCGGGGCGGGATCTACAACTTTGTCACCAAGCGCGGCGATTGCCGGGGTGCGCGCGCCCACATCTCCTGGACACAGGTGGAAACCGGATCGGCCATTACCTGGAAATACCCCAGCGTGATTTTGCGTGGGGAGGACTCCGTGGGCGAGTTCTATTCTGTGGCCCTGACCAATCATCGCCAACAGGCGGATACGGGGACCAAAATGATCCATATCGGCAGGAATACCCGCAGCACCATCGTGTCCAAGGGGATTTCCGCAGGATTTGGACAACAGGCCTACCGCGGATTGGTTCGCATGGCCCGTTCGGCTACGGGAGCGCGTAACCATACGCAGTGCGATTCCCTGCTTCTGGGAGATCGTTGCCAGGCCCACACTTTTCCCTATATCGAAGTCAGGAACAATACGGCAACGGTGGAGCACGAGGCCTCCACTTCGCGGATCAGTGAGGATCAACTGTTTTTTTGCCGGCAGCGCGGCCTGTCGGCAGAGGATTCCGTGTCCATGATCGTCAATGGGTTTTGCAAGGAAGTCTTCAAGGAACTGCCCATGGAGTTCGCGGTGGAGGCACAGAAATTGCTCGGAGTCAGCCTCGAGGGCAGCGTGGGCTGAGACTTGCTCCAGGACACGGGTCAAATTCAATCATTTTGGAACGATGGAAACGCTATGTTAAGTATCAGGAATCTACAGGCATCGGTCGGCGACAAGCCAATTTTGAAGGGAATCAACCTGGACGTGAAGGCGGGTGAAGTGCATGCCATCATGGGACCGAACGGTTCAGGGAAAAGCACCCTGTCCAATGTGCTGGCGGGACGGGAAAATGCCACTGTCACGGGGGGCAGTGTGACCTATCAGGGCAAGGATTTGCTGGCACTGGCGGTGGAAGAGCGGGCACGGGAAGGCGTTTTTCTGGCTTTTCAGTATCCCGTGGAAATTCCCGGGGTGGGCAATGTCTATCTGCTCAAGGCTGCGCTCAATGCCCAGCGCAAGCATCGCGGGTTGCCTGAATTGGACGCCATGGATTTTCTGGCCCTGGTCAAGGACAAGATGAAGTTGATGGAGATGAACGAGTCGATGCTTTATCGCGCCGTCAATGAAGGTTTTTCCGGTGGCGAGAAAAAACGCAACGAAATTCTTCAGATGGTGGTACTGGAGCCCTGTTTGGCCATTCTCGACGAAACCGATTCGGGTTTGGATATCGATGCCCTGAAAGTTGTGTCCCATGGGGTCAACAGTTTGCGCAGTCCTGATCGCGCCATGATTCTGGTGACTCACTACCAGCGCCTGCTGGATTACATCAAACCGGATTTCGTGCACGTACTGTCCGACGGACGCATCCAGCGTTCCGGCGGTCCTGAATTGGCCCTGGAACTGGAACGGGAAGGTTACGCCTGGGTCGGGGATGCAGGAAACGAGGGAGCAGTGACCCCATGAATCCGTTTCTCACCCAATGCCGTGCCAGTTTTGAGGCGCAAGCGACTCTGGAGGGGGCTGTCGGTCGGGAACGGCGTCAGGCGGAGTGGACCCGATTCGAAGCGCTGGGGTGGCCGACGACCCGCCTCGAAGACTGGAAATATACCGCCTTGTCGGGATTGGAGAAACTGTCCCTGCATTCCACAGCCGAATCCCGGGAAGCGGGGAAGGATGGACCACCAGAACTGACGCTGGAGGAGGTGCCTGCACCCCGTCTGGTTTTTGTGGATGGTCTGTTTCAGCCAGCCCTATCCATGCTTGAAGGGCTTCCAGAGGGTGTTCATCTGCGTTTCTGGTCCGAACTGGATGCGCCGGCGCGGGAACGGTTTGCGCAAAAGATGGTGCCTGCCCGTGCCCTGACCGCATTTGGCGCGCTCAACGGTGCCCTTGTTACGGAGGGAATCTGGATTACGGTGGATGCAGGGTGTGCGCTGGAGATTCCGCTGCATCTGGTG
>JAJZDE010000107.1 GCA_021828745.1 Pseudomonadota bacterium | reverse complement strand
TTGCGACGGACCAGTTTGCACTTGCGACAAACTTTTTTGACAGATGCTTGTACTTTCATGATGTTCTCCAGCAAAACCCGTGCTACTTGGCACGGAAGGTGATTCGACAACGGCTCAGATCATAGGGGGTGAGTTCGACGGTCACCTTGTCTCCGGGAAGAATGCGAATGTAATGCATACGCATCTTCCCCGAAATATGTCCCAACACCACATGATCATTTTCCAGTTTGACCCGAAACGTGGCATTGGGAAGGGTTTCCAAAATCTCTCCCTGCATTTCAATGGTGTCTTCCTTGGCCATGATTACTTTGCCCCTTGCCCTTTAAAATTTGCCTTCTTGAGCAAGCTTTCGTACTGTTGGGACATGAGATAGGTTTGAACTTGGGCCATAAAATCCATAGTAACGACGACGATGATCAACAATGAGGTCCCACCAAAATAGAACGGAACATTGAATTTAACAATCAGAAACTCAGGCAACAAACAAACCAACGTGATGTAGATGGCCCCCGTCAGCGTCAATCGGGTGAGAATCTTGTCCAGGTAGCGCGAAGTTTGTTCACCCGGACGAATTCCCGGAATGAACGCACCGTTCTTTTTCAGGTTATCCGCAGTTTCCTTGCTGTTAAAGACCAGCGCCGTATAGAAAAAACAGAAAAACAGAATGGCCCCAGCATAAAGCATGACATAGATGGGCTGTCCGGGACTCAGCATGCTGCTGATCTCCTTGAGCCAGCCAAAGTGTTGTCGGCTTCCGAACCAGCCGGCAAGAGTGGCGGGAAAAAGGATGATGCTGCTGGCAAAAATGGGAGGAATCACCCCCGCCATATTGATCTTGAGGGGCAGATGGCTGCTTTGCCCCCCATAGATTTTATTGCCGACCTGGCGTTTTGCATAATTCACGGTGATCTTGCGTTGCCCCCGTTCGACGAATACCACCAAGGCGGTCACAGCGACCACTGCAGCGAAAATAGACAAGGCCAGGAACCAACTGAACGCACCCGTGCGAACCAATTCCAGTGTACTCCCCACAGCGCGGGGCAACCCTGCCACTATTCCGCTGAAAATGATCAGAGAAATTCCGTTGCCAATGCCTCGCTCGGTGATTTGTTCCCCCAACCACATCAAAAACATGGTTCCCGTCACCAAGGTAATGGCGGTGGTCAAGCGGAAGGGAATTCCGGGGTCGAGCACAAGGCCGGGTTGCGCCTCCAGTGCCACCGCAATCCCCATGGCCTGAAAGAATGCCAGAACCACCGTTCCGTAACGGGTGTACTGGGTAATCTTGCGCCGTCCCGCTTCACCTTCTTTTTTCAGAACTTCGAGGGATGGCACCACCGTCGTCAATAACTGCATGATGATGGACGACGAAATGTAAGGCATGATGCCAAGTGCGAAAACAGTGAAGCGAGAAAGGGCACCACCAGAAAACATGTTGACCATGCCGAGGATGCCGGATTTCTGACTGCTGAAAAGTTTCGACAACTCATCCGGATTGATTCCCGGCACGGGAATATGAGCACCCAGGCGATAAACCACCAGCGCGCCCACGACAAACCAGAGCCGACGTTTGAGGTCGTCCAGTTTGTTTCCGGATAAATTGTTGGGAAGTGATGCCAAAATCTCTACTCGCTCTTCTGATCCAGAATCGTACCACCCGCTGCTTCGATGGCTTTACGCGCACCTTGAGTGACGCCAATGCCTTGAATTTGAACCGCGCGAGAAATTTCACCCTTCAGAAATACCTTGGCACCTTGAGCCGAACCTGAAACCAGGCCAGCTTGTTTCAGCGCCAACAAATCAATGACTTCAGAGGTGACCCGCATCAGATCAGCCAAGCGCACCTGTTCCATGGCTCCCTGCGTCAAACTGACAAAGCCACGCTTGGGGAGACGCCGTTGCATAGGCATCTGGCCGCCTTCAAAACCCACTTTATGAAAACCACCGGAGCGAGATTTTTGTCCCTTATGACCACGTCCTGCAGTCTTTCCCAGGCCACTGCCGATTCCTCTTCCCACACGACGTCGTGCCTGTTTGGCTCCGCCGGCGGGTTTGATTGTGTTCAGTTCCATGTTCTCTCCTTACTCACTACGGACCAGATGATGGACTCTGGCAGCCATACCGCGATTTTCCGGGGTATCCAATACCTCGACGGTATGATTCATACGGCGCAAACCCAGACCGCGCACACAATCCCGATGAGATTTTATCGAGCCAATCGGACTTTTGGTCAGGGTCACTCGAAAGGTCTTGATTTCTGCTTGAGTCATCGTCATCACTCCATGATCTCTTCAATGGACTTTCCGCGTTTTGCAGCCACTTCTGCCGGACGGCGGGTGGCTTCCAGACCATTGAGGGTTGCGCGGATGACATTGTATGGGTTGGTGGAGCCGATACACTTGGCCAACACGTTGGTCACGCCCATGACTTCAAAAACCGCACGCATTGGGCCACCAGCGATGATCCCCGTTCCTTCGGAAGCGGGTTGCATGAAGACCTTGGCTGCGCCATGCTCTCCCATGACCTGATGGTAGAGTGTGCCATTCTTCAAATTCACTTTTACCATCTTGCGCCGTGCTTGCTCCATGGCTTTCTGAACAGCCACAGGAACTTCGCGGGCTTTTCCCTTACCCATGCCGATACCGCCATCTCCATCCCCAACGACGGTCAATGCAGCGAAGCCGAGGATACGGCCGCCCTTGACCACTTTGGTCACGCGGTTGACTGCAACCATTTTTTCGCGCAGTCCGTCACCGCGCTCTTCATTATCATTCTTTGCCATGTGCTTTCCCCAATGGGTCGCTGATTCGATTAAAACTGAAGACCGCCTTCACGTGCCGCATCGGCCAATGCCTTGATGCGACCATGATAGCGAAATCCGGAACGATCAAAAGCCACCTGTTCGACTCCGACTGCCTTGGCTTTTTCGGCAATACGCTGGCCAATCAGGACCGCCGCAGCGATATTTGATCCATTACTGAGAATATTGCGAACTTCGGGCTCGAGCGTAGAGGCGCTGGCCAATACCCTGGAACCTGTAGGATCGATGATTTGGGCATAGACATGCTGATTGGTTCGATGAATCGACAAACGAATCGCCCCCAATTCGGCAATCTTGGCACGCGTGCGCTTGGCACGACGAACTCTTCCATTTTCATGCATCATGATAAATTTGCCTTATTTCTTCTTGGTTTCTTTAATGATCACTTTCTCGTCGGCATAACGAACCCCTTTCCCTTTGTAGGGTTCGGGTTTGCGATACGCACGAACTTCAGCGGCCACCTGTCCTACCACCTGCCGATCGATCCCCTTGATCAGGATTTCGGTCTGCGTTGGCGTTTCCACCTTGATTCCAACGGGCATCTGGTGAACCACCGGGTGAGAAAATCCAAGCGAAAGATTCAACTTGTCTCCTGCAGCTTGAGCACGATAGCCCACGCCGACCAGAGTCAACTTCTTTACCCAGCCGTTCGTGACACCGGTGACCATATTGGAAACCAAAGCCCGCAGAGTCCCCGACATGGCGTTTGCAGCCGCAGTTTCATTGGCCGGTTCAAACAACAGTTCGTTACCCACATGGTTGATTCGAACTAGTTCGCCCACTTTCTGCGTCAATGTCCCCAGAGGCCCCTTGACGGTGATCAACTGGTCGGCCTGCGTGACTTCGACTTTCTCTGGAAGTGCGACGGGATATTTGGCGATACGCGACATAGTGATCAAGCCTCCTTTATGCCACCACGCACAGCACTTCACCGCCCACATTCTGGCGACGCGCTGCACGATCGGTAATGACTCCAGCGGGCGTGGAAACAATCGCCACTCCCAGCCCGTTCATGACCTTGGGAATTTCATCGCTGGCTTTGTAGATACGCAACCCAGGACGACTGACTCGCTCGATCAACTCGATAACGGGACGACCCGCGTAATACTTCAATCCAATTTCAAGAGTCGGCTTGGAATCCTTCTGGTGAACCTGCATACCATCGATATAACCTTCGTCCAGCAGGACTTTGGCAATCGAAACCTTCAACTTGGAAGAAGGCATGGAAACACTGGGCTTTTCCGCCCGTTGTGCGTTGCGGATGCGTGTCAGCATATCCGCGATAGGATCTGTCATACTCATCGATTAGGCTCCTGCGACTACCAACTGGCTTTGGTTATGCCCGGGATTTCACCGCGCATGGCAATTTCACGAAATTTGTTGCGCCCCAATCCGAACTTGCTGTAAACCCCGCGCGGTCTTCCCGTCAAGGCGCAACGATTGCGCAACCTGACTGGACTGGCGTTACGAGGCAAATTCTGGAGGGCTTCACGTGCCGCCATCCGGGCATCATCATCCGCCTTGGCGTCATTGATGATGACCATCAATGCTGCCCGTTTTACTGCGAATTTCTTGACCGCTGCGCGGCGCTTCAATTCACGA
>JAJZDE010000106.1 GCA_021828745.1 Pseudomonadota bacterium | reverse complement strand
TCCGCCACCGACTATGAAGCGCTTTCCGTTCAACGCAATGCCGCTCGCTGGATCAAAAAACTGATTAGTTTCGGCTTCATTCCGAAACCGGCCTGATCCGTAGTGTTTCCAATTTCCATGGCCTTCAATGGCCAAGATTCGTCACGCCCAGAGTATGAGTTCTTTCACGTTAAAAACCGCCTCATGCCGACTGTCATGAAAATGTATATGCCCCCACTCGGACGGACGGGCCTTTCGGAAGATCGTGTCAGCCGAAGCGGACGTCACCGTGAACACCTTCACGGAGTCGATGCCTTCCGCAAACTTCAGGAGTCGCATAGCCTCCTGAGAAAGAGGAACGTGCCGGGCTTGCCCGTTCTTTGTCTTGTCCAGCAACACATACTTCTTATCAAAACGTACACGGTCCCAGGTCAACCCCAAGATCTCACCCTGCCGCATCGCCGTTTCCAGAGCGATCAAAAACGCCAGACCCACCTGCCGTTTCTTCGTGTCAGGATGAACCGGAGGTGACATACCCAAAGCCCCGGAGAGTGCCTGCACCGCCTCCGGGGGTATCCGCACTTCCCTGGCGCCGGGCTCTTTGGGTCGCCTAACTCCCTTTGCCGGGTTGTCATCCGCCGCCCCCCATTCCCGGCACGCCGTGCCGAACATGGAACTGATCATAACCATCTCGCGGGCGACCGTCGCCCCAGACACATGCTGCAGCCTCAAATCCCGAAACTTTGCCAGGTCGCCGTGCGTAACCTCATTCAGAGGCTTGACCACCAGCCACTGGTGCTCCCGGCTGATTTTCATGAGAGTCGTGATCTCCCGTTTTGCCCCTCGGTGCAGCGGTGCCACTTCCCGCATGTACCTGTCGATTACCTCCTGCACTGTCATACCCTGATTATCCGCAATCAACGAGCCAGTTACACCAACCCGCTTCAGTCCGACCAGGGCCGACTCCGTTTCGAGTGCCCAAGCGGACGCCTGGGCTTTTGTCGGGAAGGTTGCGGATCGTCGTATAATCTCCGAACCGACCTTTTTCGTGATTTGGCATCGCCAAGTTTTACCGCGTTTCAGGAAGGTAGCCATTTGGTGTACGGTGTCGGTGTATTTGGTGTGGTTTTGGTGTAGTGGTGTAGAAATAATAGTCGATTTTTCCACTTAATTCCACCTAATTCCACTTAACTCCAAATAGCATAACAGGCCGGTATGCCCCGCATTTATTTGGATTGTTTGATTCTAATAGGGATTTTCAGAGGGAATGAAAACTATAGGGCGTTTCCTAGTGCCGGCACCATCCAAACGAAAAAACACTTCCGTTTGTTGATCCGATGAAGGTCATACACCAGTCGCTCGAAACCGTCCGAACTCTCTGCTGGGAGTATGCCCACGGTGAGACGATTTCCCCTGGCGGTTTCGCCCAAAAGTACGCTGCTTGCGGCTCACTTGGTCATCGCACATGCCGTCGAAGATTTTGGCGTGGAGCATCACGCCGCAATGCGCAATAAACTTGCCATTGAAAAGCATAATAAACTTGCTATAATGATGCGCAATATACTTGCCGAGATAAATTATGGCCGCCCCAAATGAAAAGTTGGCTGAGTCGTTAAAACTTCTGAAAATCGAACAAGATCGGGGTCGGCATGTTTTTCAGAGCGGAGACTTCGGGCGCGTTCATCGTGATCGGCTGGTTGCTGCAGGGTTCTTGAAAGAGGTTGTCAAGGGCTGGTATATCGTTTCAAGCCCTCTCGAAAAGGTGGGAGAATCGACCGCATGGTATGCATCATTCTTCGAGTTTGTCGCCGCATATTGCAATGTTAGATTTGGGAATGATTGGTATTTGTCGCCCGAAGCATCGCTTCAAAGGCATGCGGGCAACACAACAATTCCGCGTCAGTTGATGATTCACACCAAGACCGGATCAAACAACAATCTCGCACTTAAATTCGACACGGGAATTTTTGACTACCGATCAAAGGACTTTGCCCCAATGGCGGATGTTGTCGTCAAGGACGGCATTCGTTTGCTCTCGCTGCCCGCATCGCTGGTACGCGTTTCGCCAACCTTCTTTACGACGAACCCGATTGATGCGCAGATCGCGTTATCGCAGCTATCTGATGCATCCGAGATTCTGGTCAAGATGCTCGAAGGCGGTCACTCGGTTGTCTCTGGGCGAATTGCAGGCGCTATGCGCGCAATTGGTCGTGTCGAAGAGAGCGGCCGTATCGTGCGAACCATGCGTGGTGCCGGTTATGCGGTCACCGAGAACAATCCTTTTCAGGTCCCGCCATCTTTGGCGGTGCCGGTGCGCGCAGGATCATCTTGTGCAAGTCGAATTCGGTTGATATGGGAGTCGATGCGTGAGACAGTGATCCAGGCATTCCCACTGGCGCCCGGATTGCCGGATGACGCCGAATCCTATATTGATGATGTCAACGACCGTCATGTCGAAGACGCATATCACTCGCTGTCAATTGAGGGCTATCTGGTGACAGAAGAACTGATCGCCAAGATATCATCTGGTCAGTGGAATCCAGAAGAGAATAGCGAAGACAAAAACGACCGTAATGCGCTGGTGTCAGTGGCCAAGTAAACTGACCCATCTGTGGCCAATAAAAATGACCCACCCTTTGGTAGGGGCATAGAGCCCCTGTAGAGTTACCTCATTGCAAACAACATGGGGTACTTTTGTGAAGGAGTGGATTGTGATTCATAAAATCAAGGCGCTGTACGATGAAGGTCGCGGGCTGTCGATCAGGGGTATTGCTGGTGAACTGGGTGTATCCCGAAATACGGTACGCAAGTATCTGGCTCTGCCAGTGGAAGAAATCAGCACGGCTCGAGGCCAGACAACGAGATGCAAGAAGTTGGACG
This sequence comes from Pseudomonadota bacterium, assembly GCA_021828745.1. Next base: position 1,665 of record JAJZDE010000106.1, on the reverse strand, counting down.
GGTACAAGACCTACCTCATCAGTTTGCTGCAAACCTACCCCAATCTGAGCGCGGTGAAGGTTGAGAGGAAGTTGCGGGCTCAATTTCCAGACTTGGTTTGCTCGAAACGTTCGCTGCGTCGATTTGTGCATGAACTGAAGGAGCAAGTTTGTGTGCGCCAACCTCGCTACTATCAACCGATCGTGGATATGGTTCCGGGGCATCAATGCCAGGTGGATATGGGCGAGTTACGAACTGTCCGCATTGGGGGTGTGGAGACGACGGTGTATTTTTCCGTGTTTGTCTTGTCCTATTCGCGCCTGATGTATGTGGTGGCCTCTCTGGTACCCGTGGATACAGAGATATTCATCCGGATGCATGATGCGGCCTTCCGCTACTTTGGTGGCTGCCCCAAGGAGTGCGTGTATGACCAGACCAAACTGGTGGTGATACGGGAAGAGTATCGTGAGTTGCAACTGAACCGGAGGTTTGCCGAGTACGCCGCTATGCCCGCTTCAACATTCGTGCTTGTGAAGGGTATGACCCGGAGAGCAAGGGAAAGGTTGAGGCCGGGGTCAAGTATGTCAAGCATGACGGGTTATACGGAGAAGACTTTCTGACGATAGGTGATCTGCATGGCGATTTGGCCAAATGGCTGGATGAAGTGGCCAACCAGAGACAACATGGGGTAACCGGGGAAGCCCCTCGCGTACGATTTGATCGGGATGAGGCAAAGGCTCTGCAATCCTATTGTGTTCCAATTGACCAGTCGGATGGCCACGGGGGTGTGACCCGGCAGGTGGACCGCACGGGACTGATCTCCTGGAAGGGTAACCAGTATTCTGTGCCCATGGCCTACCAACGCCAAACAGTACTGGTGCGTGAAACGAGTGGGTATGTGGTGGTACTGGACAGGGCCATGGAAGAAATTACCCGGCATGAAGTATATGCGGGCAAGGGGGCCATCCTCAAGAATGGAGATCACTACCGCAACAAGGAAATAACCATTACCAAATTGGAGAAGGACATTGACGATGTCATACGACCGGTGCCTACTGCGTCCTTACTGAGCCTGATCAAAGAGACCTCCCCGGAAATTTACAAGGATCAGTTGGTGGGCTTGCTGCAAATACTGCATCGACACGGCCCTGTGTCGGCAGAACTGATGGCATGGATATGTGATCGACCCAGCCTGACGGCGACCCAATTTCGGACATTTCTGGAGGTTGGCCCAGAATTGATGGCACGTAGGGCGCGTAATGATGTGGTGACGCGCACCGGCGACCTGAGCCGTTATGCTGGCGTGGTGGGAGTTCCTCATGTATTCCACTGATGATGTAGGCAGAATGATGCGCAGTCTGAATCTCAAGCATGCCAGTGAGGGGCTGAATTCCCTGCTGACCCGTGCCAATGACCAGGAGTTATCCCCTTTGCAGTGGGCAGGTACCCTGCTGGAACATGAGTTGAGTTCACGCGAGGCACATCGTCGCGAAACCAATCGCAAAAAGGCTGGCATTCAGGTTGAAAAACGGCTGGATGAGTTTGACTATCAGTGTCAAACCACCATTACCAAGCGCCAGGTGACCCAGTTGCTGGACTTCCAGTTTGTGGAGAACAGGCAGAACCTGATATTTATTGGTCCGCCGGGTGTGGGCAAGACCCATTTGGCTACGGGGTTGGCCCTCA
>JAJZDE010000105.1 GCA_021828745.1 Pseudomonadota bacterium | reverse complement strand
GGGCAGAGTTTGAAGATTAATCTGGAGCCGAACCCCAGAGTTTGTCCAGTCCCAGGGCATGAATTTTACGGGTAAGGGTATTTCTACCCCATCCGAGACGTTGGGCCGCTTCGATGCGCCTTCCCTGGGTATGGGTCAGTGCTTCGGTGATGAGGATGCGTTCCAGTTGGTCCACCAGAGACAGGGCCAGGTCCGTTTCTCCCTGGGACAGGCGCCGGGCAATTTCCCGTGCAGCACTTTCCTGCCAGGGTTCCGCCAGATGGGTCTGGGCAACGGGTTGGGAAAGCAATTCCGGAGGGAGATCTGCGGGTTCCACCACGATGCCCGGAGCCATGACCGTCAACCAGTGACAGAGGTTTTCCAGTTGGCGCACATTTCCTTTCCATGGGAAGGTGGTGATCAGACGTTGGGTCGCCTCGGACAGGCGTTTGGGCTCCACTTCCAGGGAGCGCGCACTCTGTTGCAGAAAATGCTGGGCCAACAAGGGGATATCCTCGGGGCGTTCGCGCAGGGCCGGAAGTCGGATGCGAATGACGTTGAGGCGGTGAAAGAGGTCTTCCCGGAAAGAACCTTCCTCTACCTGGCGCTCGAGGTTCTGATGGGTGGCGGCGATGATGCGTGCACGGGCACTCAGGGGGGTTTGTCCGCCCACGCGGTAGTAATGTCCATCCGAGAGGACGCGCAGGAGACGGGTTTGTAACTCGAGGGGCATATCCCCGATTTCATCGAGGAACAGGGTTCCTCCTTCGGCCTGTTCAAATCGACCAGGGCGTTGCTGGGTGGCTCCGGTAAAGGCCCCTTTTTCGTGTCCGAAGAGTTCGGATTCCAGCAGGTCTTTGGGAATGGCTGCGGTGTTGAGGGCCACGAAGGGCATGCCCGCGCGTGGCCCGTGGCGATGGAGTGCCCGTGCCACCAGTTCCTTTCCGCTGCCGGATTCGCCTGTGATCAGAACCGAGGCATGGGAGTGCGCCAAACGTCCGATGGCTCGAAACACCGCCTGCATGGCGGGTGCCTGGCCAAGAATATCGAGGGGAGGAATGGTGTTGGCGACAGGTTCCTCGGCCTGTGAAGAACGTTCGGACAGGGCACGTCGTACCAGAGCCAGCGCCTGTTCCACATCAAAGGGTTTGGGAAGATACTCGTAAGCCCCGCCCTGGAAGGCCGAGACGGCACTGTCCAGATCCGAGTAGGCGGTCATGATGATAATGGGAATCTCGGGGTGATCCTGCTTGACCCGTTCCAGGAAGTCCAGTCCGCTCAGACCCTGCATGCGGATATCGCTCACAATGGTCGCCGGCAATTCTCCGGCTTCCAGGGCATGCAAGGCTTCCGTGGCGCTGGAGAAAGAGCGGTAGGGGATCTCTTCGCGTCCCAGTACCTTTTCCAGCACCCAGCGGATCGAACGGTCATCATCTACAATCCAGACGGTATGGTGGGTCATCATTTCCTCGATGGGGTTTCAGGGTTCAGCGGATTGCTCGGTTTCCAGGAAGGGAAGAATAAGGGTGAAACAGGTCTCGCCGGGCCTGCTGTCAAATTCCACCAATCCCTGATGTTGACTAATCAAGTTTTGTGCCAACATCAATCCCAAACCACTTCCTCCTTCCCGACCGGAGACCAGGGGCTGAAAAATGCGTTTCTGGAGGTCTTCCGGAATGCCTGGGCCGTTGTCCCGGATGCGGATCATCACACCCAGGCGAAAACGGCGTCGCGCCAGGGTGACCTGACGCAGGGGACGACTTTGCAGATGGATCGTACCTGTTCCCCCCAGAGCCTGTGCCGCATTGCGCGTGATGTTGAGCACGGCCTGGATGAGTTGTTCACGGTCCCCCTGGAGGTCAGGCAGGCTGGGGTCATAGTCGCGCTCGAGTTTCAGACCATGGGGAAATTCAGCCAGGAGAATGGTACGGACCCGCTCCAGCACTTCATGAATGTTGAGGGCAGCCACCTGCCGGGAAGGGCGCGAACTGAGCAGGCGATCCATCAGGTTTTGCAGGCGGTCGGTTTCGTCTCGAATGACCTGTGTGTATTCCTTCAATTCGGGCGAATCCAGTTCGCCTTCCAGGAGTTGGGCTGCGCCACGGATCCCGCCCAGAGGGTTGCGGATCTCATGAGCCAGATTGCGCAACAACTCCCGGTTGGTTTTTTGATCCTCGAGAATCTTTTCTTCCCGGGCGATGCGCATGCGCTGGGTGATGGGCCGCAGTTCCAGCAGAATGCCCTGTACCGGGGTGCCCAGCGGGGTGCCCGTGCAACTGATGACCTGTGATTCGCCCTGAAGGGGTTGGATGACCCACTCATGTTCCAGAAATCCCAGTTCCTGCTGGAGTGCCGTGCGTGTGAGTTCCACCAGACTTTGGGAGGAAAGTGAGATCTGGGACAAGGGGGAATTGACGAGGTGCTTGCGCCCCATGGCCAGCAAACTTTCGGTGGCGGTATTGACGAAACGGATGCGCAGATCTCCATCCAGAACCAGAATGGCCGTGTGGAGCAGGTCCAGTCCGACAAAACGGGCATCCTCCTGGTCGATCGGGTGGGACGTATCCATGAAAAAGCCCGTCATCCAAAGAGGGCTGACGGGCTGGTGACGGCGGACATGCCCAGTGAGGATCTAGAGGCTGTAGTACATCTGGAACTCCAGAGGATGGGTGGTCATCCGGAACAGGGTGACTTCTTCCATCTTGAGTGCGATGTAGGCATCGATCATGTCATTGGAGAATACGCCCCCACGGGTCAGGAACTCGCGGTCCTTGTCCAGCGCGGCCAGGGCTTCTTCCAGAGAGGCCGCAGGAGCCGGGATCTTGGCATCTTCCTCGGGGCTCAGGTGGTACAGGTCGCGGTCGGAGGCTTCGCCAGGATGAATCTTGTTCTGGACACCATCCAGGCCAGCCATCATCAGCGCCGAAAAGGCCAGGTACGGGTTGGCAGTGGGGTCGGGAAAGCGCACTTCGATACGACGGGCCTTGTCGCTTTGTACGAAGGGGACGCGAATCGCCGCCGAACGGTTGCGGGCAGAATAGGCCAACTTGACCGGGGCTTCAAAACCGGGCACCAGACGCTTGTAGGAATTGGTGCTGGGATTGGTGATGGCGTTGAGGGCCTTCGCGTGCTTGATGATGCCGCCGATGTAATAGAGGGCGAAATCGGAGAGACCGGCGTAGCCGCTGCCTGCAAACAGATTTTTCCCGTCTTTCCAGACCGACTGGTGAACGTGCATTCCGGACCCATTGTCACCGACGATGGGCTTGGGCATGAAAGTGGCTGTCTTGCCGTAGGAATGAGCGACGTTGTGGACGACATACTTGAGGATCTGGAGCCAGTCGGCACGTTGCACCAGGGGTGCAAATTTGGTGCCGATTTCGCACTGCCCCGGGGCAGCCACCTCATGGTGGTGCACTTCCACCGGAACCCCCATGTCCTCCAGGGCCAGACACATGGCTGAGCGAATGTCCTGGAGAGAATCGACGGGAGGAACGGGGAAATAGCCGCCCTTGATCGCGGGGCGGTGGCCCATGTTGCCGCCTTCGTAGGATTTTCCGGAGGACCAGGGGGCTTCTTCGGATTCCACCCGGACGGAACAACCGGACATGTCCACATTCCAGCTGACGGAATCAAACACGAAGAATTCTGGTTCAGGGCCAAAGTAGGCAGTATCACCGATGCCACTGGACTTCAGATAGGCTTCCGCACGTTTCGCCAGGGAACGGGGATCGCGATCATAACCCTTGCCGTCGGAAGGTTCGATCACATCGCAGGTCAGGATCAGCGTGGACTCATCCATGAAAGGGTCGAGGTTGGCCGTGTTGGGGTCGGGCATCAGAAGCATGTCAGAGGCCTGAATCCCCTTCCAGCCAGCGATGGAGGAACCGTCAAAGGCATGGCCTTCGGTAAATTTGTCCGGACCGAAGTGGCTGACAGGAACGGTGACGTGCTGTTCCTTGCCGCGGGTGTCCGTAAAACGAAAATCGACGAATTTTACCTCATGATCCTTGACCATCTGCATTACATCGGCAACTGCCATTTCTTCTCTCCTGTCAGAAAATTTAAGGATAGTACGACCTCTTGGCGCTCCTCACTCAATCCCCGGAGGATAAGCAGGTTACATGCCAAACCCTTCCAATCTATTCCAGCATTGTGCCATAAGGAAAGCGTAAAGGAACATGATTTTTTGGTGGCGGGTTGGTTCGCACCAACATGGTGCTTTTCAGGCAAAACGCACCATAAGAGTGCGTCTTCAGATACGCAAAAGGGGGTCTGAGTTTTACCTGAGTACGACAGGTTTTGGTTACAATGCAACCTGATCCATCGATGAGGTATTCCATGTCCAGAATAGCCGAATTATTGAAAGTCGCCCAACAACGCGGGCGTGAAATCGGATTGTCCTATGCGGGGGCCCTGCTTCCGACCGAGGCTTTCGAACTGTTGAATTTGAATGCCCAGGCGGTGCTGGTGGACGTACGTACGCAAGCGGAGTTGGATTGGGTTGGATCCGTGCCCGGGTCGGTGCATGTGGAATGGCAGTCCTACCCCATGGGCGTGCGCAACGAATCGTTTCTGGATACTTTGCGGGAACGGGTTCCTGGAGAGTCATTGGTGCTCTTTATGTGCCGTTCCGGGGCTCGGTCCCACGCGGCGGCAGAAGCGGCCACTTCCATGGGTTGGACGGGGTGTTACAACGTCCTCCAGGGTTTTGAAGGGGATCGCGACCC
>JAJZDE010000104.1 GCA_021828745.1 Pseudomonadota bacterium | reverse complement strand
GGCCAGGACCGGCAGGGGCTCCTGCGCGATATCTCCGAAGCCTTCACCCGTGAAAAAGTCAACGTCACTGCCGTCAACACCCACACCCACGGAACGCAGGCGCGCATGCGCTTCACCGTTCAGATCGACAGTCTGGAACAGTTGGCCCGTACGCTCAAAACCCTGCAGGCCATCCCCGACGTCACGTCCGCCTGGCGCACCTGAACCGCGGTCAAAGGGCCCTCAGGACTCCCTCTTCCAGACGATAGCGCTTATCCATGCGATCGGCCAGTTCCAGATCATGGGTCGCCATGACCAACCCGGCCCCCTGGCGACGGTTGAGACTCAGGATCAGTTCAAAGACATGCCATGCCGTCTGACGGTCCAGATTTCCGGTGGGCTCGTCCGCCAGCACGAGGGAAGGCCGGGTCACCAGGGCACGGGCCACCGCCGCCCGTTGCCGCTCTCCGCCGGAGAGTTCGCCGGGACGGTGGTGCAAGCGCTGTCCCAGACCCACCGCTTCCAACATTTCTGTCGCCCTCCGGCAGGCCGATGCAGAGTCGATGCGCGCAATGGACAGCGGCAACATGACATTTTCCAGCGCAGAAAACTCGGCCAGCAGGTGGTGGAACTGGTACACGAAACCCAGGTGGCGATTTCGCAAACGCCCGATCTGGGCATCGCTCAAGCCGGTCAGGTTTTGCCCGCACAGGGAGACCTGCCCCTCATTGGGGTGATCCAACCCGCCCAGCACATGCAGCAAGGTACTTTTGCCGCTGCCGGAAGCCCCCAGAATGGCGATCTGTTCCCCCTCCCGGACTTCCAGATCGAGACCGCGCAGAACCGGGACTTCATCGGCGGCCAAACTGAAGCGCCGGGTGATGCCCTGACACTGCAGAAGCCGCTCACTCATAACGCAAAGCCTCGGCAGGTTGAACGCGCGCCGCCCGCCAACTGGGGTAGAGAGTCGCCAGCAAGGTCAGGATCAGCGCGGTGATCGCAATACTCAGCACATCGCCCCGCTGCAGGTCGGAGGGCAATTCGGAAATGAAATAGATCTGGGGGGAAAGAAAATGCACGCCCAGCACTTTTTCGATGAAGGGGACGATGACCCGGATGTTGAGGGCCGTCACCACGCCCAGCGCCACGCCAATGCCCATCCCGATCACGCCGATCAGGGCTCCCTGGATCATGAAGATCACCAGGATACTGGCAGGCGAGGCCCCCAGGGTACGCAAAATCGCAATATCGGCCTGCTTGTCCGTCACCACCATGACCAGGGTGGATACAATGTTGAAAGCCGCCACGGCCACGATCAGCAACAGGATGATGAACATCATGGTCTTTTCCAGGGCCACGGCATGGAAAAGATTGGCGTGCTCCTGGGTCCAGTCCGTCAGCCAGGCATCCACCGTCAGGGTCGATGCCAGTCGATGGGCCACGCTCGGTGCCAGCATGAGGTCCTTCAACTTGAGGCGGACACCCGTCACGTTCTCCCCCAGACGAAACAGCGCCTGGGCATCGTTCAGGTGAATCAGGGCCAACCCGCTGTCATATTCGTACATCCCCACATGAAACAGCCCCACCACCCTGAACTGCTTGAGACGGGGCAACATGCCCGCCGGCGTCACCTGCCCCTGGGGCGTGATGAGCACCACCTTGTCCCCCACCGACAAATGTAATGCCTGGGCCAGTTCCTGCCCCAACACGATGCCAAATTCATGGGGTTTGAGGTCGCTCATGTGCCCGGCCACCATGTGCTGGTCCAGATCCGCCACCTGGCGCTCCTGGGCTGGCAAGATTCCCCGCACCATCGTGCCCTGGACCAGATCGTCATTGGCCAGCATGGCCTGTCCATTGACATAGGGCGCCGTACCGATGACTTCCGGATCCCGTCGGGCTTCCGCCGCGACCTGGGGCCAGTTGGCCAGGGACTGGCCGCTGCCAAAGATCTGCACATGGGAAGCCACCCCCAGGATACGCTCGCGCATTTCCTTCTGGAAACCGTTCATGACCGACAGAACCACGATCAGCGCCGCCACCCCCAGAGCAATCCCCGCCATGGAAATGAGGGAAATGAACGAGATGAAGTGGTTGCGCCGTTTGGCCCGGGTATAACGCAACCCGACGGTAAGTTCAAACCACTTCAAGAGACTTCCTGACGCATCTGGGGAAAGAGGATGACATCCCGAATCGACGGGCTGTCGGTCAACAGCATGACCAGTCGGTCGATACCGATCCCTTCGCCCGCCGTGGGCGGCAAACCGTATTCCAGGGCGCGGATGTAGTCGGCGTCATAGTGCATGGCTTCCTGATCGCCCGCTTCCTTCTGGCGGACCTGGGCCTGGAAACGTTCCGCCTGATCCTCGGCATCGTTCAATTCCGAGAAACCGTTCGCCAGTTCCCGTCCCACCACGAACAATTCGAAACGTTCGGTGACTTCGGGATTCGCATCACTGCGCCGGGCAAGGGGCGAGACTTCCGCCGGGTAGTCGATGATAAAGGTCGGTTCAAAGAGAAGGGACTCGGTGGTTTCCTCGAAAAGGGCCAGTTGCAGGGTGCCCACGGAAGCACTCGGCGGCACCTTGGCGCCCAGTCGGGTCAACTCCTGCACCAGTTCCACCGGATCATTCAGACGGTCCGCCGTGTAAGCGGGATGATACATTTCCAGAGCCTGAGCCAGAGTCAACCGCTGAAACGGTCGCCCCAGATCGAGCGCCCGTCCTCCGTAACTGAGCACCGTCGTGCCCAGCACTTCCTGAGCCACGAAACGGAGCAGGGCTTCCGTCAGGTCCATGAGCGCACGGTAGTCCTGATAGGCCGCATAGAACTCGATCATGGTGAATTCGGGATTGTGACGGGTCGACAACCCTTCGTTGCGGAAATTCCGATTGATCTCGAACACCCGTTCCATGCCCCCCACCACCAGGCGTTTGAGATATAACTCGGGGGCAATGCGCAGGTACAGATCACAGTCGAGGGCATTGTGGTGCGTCACGAAGGGACGAGCCGCCGCTCCCCCGGGAATGGGGTGCATCATGGGGGTTTCCACTTCCAGAAAGCGGCGCGCCACCAGGAACTCGCGCACCTTCTGCACGATTTTGCTGCGCTGGATGAAGACCTGTCGGGAATGTTCGTTGGTGATCAGATCCAGATACCGCTGCCGGTACTTCTGCTCCTGGTCGGTCAGTCCGTGGAACTTTTCCGGAAGGGGGCGCAGGGATTTGACCAGCAACCGCACCGCCGTGACCCGGAGAGTCAACTCTCCCATGCGGGTTTTGAACAGGGTGCCCCGTACCCCCAGAATGTCGCCCAGATCCCAATGCTTGAAGTCCTGATAGACGTCCTCCCCCACCAGATCCTTCTGCAAAAAAATCTGGAGGCGCCCCGTGCCGTCCTGCAGGGTGGCAAAACTGGCTTTCCCCATGAGGCGCTTGAGCACCAGACGCCCCGCCAGTTGCCCATGCACTTCGCGCGCCTCGAAATCGGCCTCGCTCAGTGCGCCGTACTGTTCGTGCAGGTCAGCTGCTTCGTGGAGGCGCCGGAAATCGTTGGGGAAGGCCACGCCCCGGGAGCGTAGCGCCTGCAACTTGGCACGCCGTTCCTGAACCAATGAATTATCTTCTTCATGCATCCCGTCATACTCCCTGCTTCAAACTGGCCTCGATGAATTCCTCCAGGTCGCCATCCAGTACGGCCTGGGTATTCCCCACTTCCACACCGGTGCGCAGATCCTTGATGCGTGACTGGTCGAGCACGTAGGAACGAATCTGGTGCCCCCAGCCGATGTCCGTCTTGCTGTCTTCCATGGCCTGTTTTTCTGCCGTACGCTTGCGCAATTCGGCTTCGTATAACTTCGATTTCAACATGGCCATGGCTTCAGCCCGATTGCGGTGCTGGGAACGGTCGCTCTGGCATTGGACCACGATCCCCGAGGGCGCATGGGTGAGGCGTACCGCCGAATCGGTCTTGTTGATGTGCTGACCGCCCGCGCCCGAGGCACGGAAGGTATCGATGCGCAGATCGGCCGGATTGATTTCCACTTCGATGGAATCATCCACCTCGGGATACACGAAGACGGAGGCAAAGGATGTATGGCGCCGATTGCCGGAATCGAAAGGGGATTTACGCACCAGACGGTGAACCCCCGTCTCGGTTCGCAGGTGGCCAAACGCATAGCTCCCCGTCAATTTGAGGGAAGCGCTCTTGATGCCGGCTACTTCGCCCGGCGACTCTTCCAGGATTTCCACCCCGAACCCCTTGCGCTCGGCATAGCGCACATACATGCGCAACAGCATGGCTGCCCAGTCCTGGGCCTCCGTCCCGCCCGATCCCGCCTGAATATCCAGAAACCCATTGGCAGAGTCCAGGGGATGAGAGAACATCCGTCGAAACTCCATGACGCCCACCCGTTTGTCTATGGTCGCCAGATCCGCCGCAACCGCCTGCAGGGTCTCTTCATCGGCCTCTGCCAGGGCCAACGCAAAAAGTTCGTGACTTTCCTCGAGGGCCTGGGTACACCCGTGCATTTCGTCCACCACTTCTTCCAGCGTCTTGCGTTCACGCCCCAATTCCTGGCTTCTTTTGCTGTCCTGCCAGAGCGCCGGATCTTCCGAAAGACGAATGACCTCGTTCAGGCGCTCGACCTTGGCATCGAAGTCAAAGATACCTCCGCAGGGCCTGAAGACGCAGAGTCAGGTCCTGTTGAAGGGTTTCCAGGGCATTCAGTTGTTCCGCTTCCATGGGATGAAATTCTCGCCAATAAAGCCTTGGA
>JAJZDE010000103.1 GCA_021828745.1 Pseudomonadota bacterium | reverse complement strand
GCAGGAGTATTCGCCCCCCCGGTTTCAGCAATGTGCGAATCTGCTCAAACTGGCGCTGGCGTAGGGCAGGTGGAGCAAACTGGATGAAGATGCCCACCACCCAATCGAACAGGGCAGGGGTCCGGGAGGTGCGCCACCCATTCGCCAACATGTCACCGCAACAAAAATCCACGGTTACTCCACGTGTTTTTGCCAGTTGTCGTGCCTTATCCACGGCGACGGAAGAAATTTCCACGGCACTGACCTGTAGCCCCTGTGCAGCCAACCATACGCTGTTACGACCTTCCCCATCAGCGACGGACAGGACGCTTTCGCCCGGGGTGAAATGCGCCTTCTGGTCGACCAGAAAGCGGTTGGGTTCGGTGCCAAACAGGAAACTTTGTCCCACACTTTCATAGCGGGAACTCCACATCCTGTTCTGTTCTGCGACAAAGTCATCATCGTGCATGGTCAGGGTCTCGGTAAAAACGGGTTTTTCGCAAGGAACGCCATCAAGTTCCCTATAATGGGCTTTCTCCGGCTTGGCACCGGATTTCGAGGATTCTATATGAAATATTTACATACCATGGTCCGCGTTGCCGACCTGGAACAGTCCCTTCACTTTTATTGCGATGCCCTGGGGTTGGAAGTCATCCGCAAATCGGACTACCCTTCAGGACAATTTTCACTGATTTTTCTGGCAGCGCCAGGGAACCACGAGGCACAGGTGGAGTTGACCCACAACTGGAAACCGGAACGCTATGAGGGCGGCCGCAATTTTGGGCATATCGCCTATGAAGTCGCAGACATCTATGCCAGTTGTACCCGGTTGATGCACCACGGTGTTCAAATTCTTCGGCCACCCCGTGATGGGCGAATGGCATTTGTCCGCTCACCCGATCAGATCTCCATTGAATTACTTCAGGCAGGGGCTCCTCTGGCCCCTGAAGAGCCCTGGGTTTCCATGCCTAATTCAGGAACCTGGTAACAACGCCTCCTGTTTGAGTTGTGATACCGGTTATACACCGCCGCTCGCAGCGTTTTCGGTATATTTTCCATAAGCAATGGAACTTGACGATGTTGCTGTATGGACCGTGGAGAACATGACCTCAGGGGTCAGTTCACGGTTCATTGATCCTATATGTGCGTTGTCGTACAGACGCCGTAATAGGGGGCGACGGAGAATTCACGGGTGTGAAGTGTAACCAATTATAATTTAAGGGGGAGAGTTGCTGATGAAAACACAAATAACATTACCGATCCTGCCGTTGGCAGTGATCAGCGCGCTTTATGGCTCCTCGGCATGGGCGACACCATTTCTGGGCTCGGATTTGGCAAGTTTTACGGTTCTGGGGGCCTCGGCTGTGACCAATGTTCCCACGAGTACTGTTGACGGGAGTGTCGGCGTCTGGTCAAGCGGGGGAGCAAATGCAATTACGGGCTTCAATTCATCGCCTGGCGTTGCAGTGTCGGATCCGCAAGTGACCGGAGGTACCGTACAGGCGGGAGGGGCAGTCGCGCAGTCGGCCCAGTTTCAACTCACCACGGCCCTCACGAATCTTGGATCTCTGGGGCCAGGCACCACCCTCTCTGCGGATCTGACAGGACTCACGCTTGGGCCGGGCGTTTATACCGTTCCTGCGGGAACGACCAATTTGTCGGGGGCGCTCACGCTTAACGGCGGGGGTAATGCCAACGCGGCCTGGGTTTTCGAAATGCCGAGTACCCTGATCACCTCGTCCAACTCGGTCATGAATGTGATCAATACCGGTTCAGGTGCTGGCGTGTATTGGGATGTCGGTAGTTCCGCAACCATCGGTACGAACACGGCATTCCTGGGGAATATTCTCGCACGCGCCAGCATCACCATGAACACCACTGCAACAGATCTTTGCGGTAGAGCCTTGGCGAGCACTGGTGCCGTAACTTTGCAGCAGAACAGCCTGTCCGGCGTTTGTACAGGCGTGATGGCAGGAAGCAGTGGTCTGAGTGGCGGCCTGAATTATGCTTCTGGCAGTAGTGCGGCCACTTTTCTACCGTACGCCTCTGTCAATGGGACTGTTCCTGAACCCGCCACATTGCCGCTGTTGGGACTTGGGTTCCTGGGGCTTGGATTGACAAGGTTACGTTGGCGCGGGTTGATTTGACCCTTTTTGGGGTGCAGGGGCAACCGCCCTTTGCGGACTGCCGGAAAAGCAGTTCGCAGGGACGGAGCGAAGCGACGCCTCGCAAAATTTTGCATGTGATTGATGACACGATATGAGCATTTACCGATCTACAAGGCGGCATGGATGTGGCGGTGCATTTCGAGCAGGTGGTGGTGGCAAGTGCCTGAACCACTGAAAAAAACGGAACCAGTATCATGCGAATCCATTAACGGCAGGAACCCGGGAGGCCACAATGATCTCCGTGAACTTTAAACGTTTCGCAAACCCCAAAGCCGCCCATACGCACAATCCCTCGCGGGGTGTGTTCCCATTAACTCGTTCTAAAAAAACCAGCATCCTGAGCCGGTTTTCTTTCTTGTATCTCTTTGCTCTGGGCGCGCTGTTTTATCTGATGCATGCCCTGAACACAACCATGTGATGCAATAACGCCACCCAATCAGGGGAATCCCGTGCCAGATATTCATAATGAACGAATCACCCGACCCACGTATCATTTAAGCCGTTTCCATCGTCTTTACTTGCGCTGCCCCCATCACACAAAATCCGTACAGAATTTTCTGAAAGATCGTGGAAACCTCGCTTCCCTCTGTTTTTTCTCGCCCTCGGTTGCATCTACTCGCTGAACATGCCCATGACAACCACTTGTCTTTCAAAAAAACCTGTCCAATCAAGTCAGACCACCTCAGAAGCCAGACTCTTTTCACAGGATCACAAGACTATTTACTTAGCCCTTGCCGTCACCAAAGAACAGAAATCCGCCTCTCTTGACCTCATTCATAAGCAATATTCCAAACGCGGATATAAAACCACCCTAACTCTGAAAGATCATGACCAATGGATTACCTTTTTTGTCGCTGGAAACTCGGGGCAAATGATCGGAACCATTTCCGTGAGACCCGACAACATCTATGGTTTATTTGCTGACGAAACTTACCAAGACCACCTCAACGAACTGCGCCAACAAGGAAACAGGCTCAGCGAGTTCGGACTCCTTGCAGTCAACTCAGACGCCTGCAACCGACATATACTGCCCGAGTTATTTTATATCGCCTATTTGTACCTTCGTACCAAGTGCAATTGTTCAATGGGAGTTTTAGAAGTCAATCCACGTCACGCAAAATACTACGAAAAAAAACTTGGATTACACCATATCGGACCCACGAGACATTGTTCTCGGGTAGGCGCACCGTCAGTTCTGATGAATGCCGACTTTACCCATCTTGAAGATAGGGTAAAGTCGGCATTCATCAGGAGCATACTGCACGACAAGTCCCATGCGCCGCATTTCTTCTCTAACAGCCATGCCTTGACCCTACCCCGATCCCTGGAACAGGAGCAACGTACTAATTGTGCGGATATACAACCAATTACAATTTATTAGGGGTGTATTGATGAAAACTCAAAAAATATTATTGGCCCTACACTGCCACTGTTGGGGCTTGGGCTTCGTGGGGCTTGGATTGACAAGTTTACGTTGGCGTGGTTGAGGTAAATTCATCAAAAATTATTTTCGGTGGAAAACACCCGTTCGCGGTAATGGCTGGTCAGAAACTTTATCTGATGAAGAACTTCCGTTGCGCTCGGAATTATTTAGCGCCGAGCAGATGGCGCAGCATGGAAAAACCATCGCGGCATCACACCATCTGGCTTCCGGGCAGGGATCGGACCAACTTCTGATCCGGTTGACGGAAAACGAAAGCGCGCTGGTTGGTGTGTGCAAGTTATTGACGGAGGTGGTGACCGCGAAGCGTCTTATCACGCCTGCCGGGGAGTGGTTGCTCGACAATTTCCACCTCATCGAAGAACAGATCAGAACCGCCAAGCGACACCTGCCGAAGGGGTACAGTCTGGAACTTCCCTGCCTGGCGTCCGGGCCGTCGGCTGGGTATCCACGTGTGTATGCGATTGCTCTAGAGATCATCAGGCATGGCGATGGTCGGGTGGATACGGAAAGTCTCTGCAACTTCGTGGCTTCCTACCAGACAATTACGGACCTCAAGTTGGGTGAATTGTGGGCCATTCCGATCATGCTGAGACTGGCCGTTATCGAGAATCTCCGGCGGGTCGGCACACGGATTGCCGCAAGGTGGCATGAACGGGATCGTGCTGACTCCTGGGCGGACACGATGACGGAGGTCGCAGAGAAGGACCCGAAAAGTCTGATTCTGGTGATTGCCGACATGGCGCGCTCAAACCCGCCCATGACCAGTCCGTTTGTCTCGGAACTTGCACGCCGATTGCGGGGACGAGGGCCAGCCCTGGCCTTGCCCTTGACCTGGGTTGACCAGCGACTCTCCGAATCAGGACAAACCATCGATCAACTGGTGCAGTCGGAAAACCAGCAGCAAGCTGGCGATCAGGTTTCCATCAGCAATTGCATCGGCAGTTTACGAGTTTTGGTTGCGATGGACTGGAGAGAGTTTGTCGAGACCATGAGCATAGTCGAGCAGATTCTTCGTGAGGATCCTGACGGTATCTATGGCAGGATGGATTTTGCCACTCGTGATCGCTATCGGCATGCCATAGAAAGAATCGCGAAAAAAGGTCGTTGCACGGAAAGGGAGGTGGCTTTCACGGCCATCGAGTTGACGCGCTCCCACATTGCATCCACA
>JAJZDE010000102.1 GCA_021828745.1 Pseudomonadota bacterium | reverse complement strand
GCCCTGTTTGCGCAGGATGAAGTCATCCACCATGCCGGACTGGAGCGGGCCGGGACGATTCAGGGCCATCAGGGCGATGATGTCCTCGAAGTTGTCGGGTTTGAGTCGTTTCTCCATATCCTTGGCCGTGCGC
Source organism: Pseudomonadota bacterium (assembly GCA_021828745.1). The sequence continues at coordinate 4,627 of JAJZDE010000102.1, read as the reverse complement.
GATTCCTGCTGGAAGACGGCGGTGGTGTTGCCACTGCCGAAGAGCGCATAGGTTTGGGGATCGTCAAGGGGAATCTGTTCTACCGTGAATTGCCGTTCTTCGGGGGTGCGCGCCCGCTCCCGGATATAACGTACCGTCCAGTCGAGGATGGTGAGTGTGCGTAACCCCAGAAAGTCGAATTTGACCAGGCCGACCTTTTCTACGTCGTCCTTGTCGTATTGACTGACCACGGCTTCCGAACCTTCGGGTTGGTAGAGCGGCGTGAAATCGGTCAGTTTGCCGGGGGCGATCAGCACGCCTCCTGCGTGCATGCCGACATTACGCGTGAGGCCTTCCAGCGCTTCGGCCAGGGCCAGCAGTTCCGCCACCTCTTCTTCCTGAGCAGCGCGCTGGTTGATCTGGGGTTCCTGTTCCCGAGCCTTGGCCAGAGTCATGCCGATTTCGAAAGGGATCAACTTGGCCAGCTGGTCCACAAAGTTATAGGGCAGGTCCAGGACCCGTCCGACATCCCGAATCACGGCCTTGGCCGCCATGGAACCGAAGGTGGCGATCTGGGCGACGGAATCCCGTCCGTAGCGTTCCCGGACGTAGTCGATGACCCGGTCCCGTCCGTCCTGACAGAAATCGATATCAAAGTCAGGCATGGATACCCGTTCCGGGTTGAGGAAGCGCTCGAAGAGCAGGTCATACCGCAAGGGATCGATATCGGTGATTCCCAAACTGAAAGCGACCAGTGATCCTGCGCCCGAACCCCGCCCGGGGCCCACCGGCACGCCATGATGTTTGGACCAGTTGATGAAGTCTGCCACGATCAGGAAATAGCCGGAGAATCCCATCTGAACGATGGTCTGACACTCAAAATCCAGACGTTCCCGATAGGTGGCGGTTTCCTTCTGACGCAGGGTTTCATCGGGGTACAGTTGGGTCAGGCGGCGCTCCAGGCCTGCCTGGGCCTGCTGGCGCAGAAAGTCGTCGAGGGTGATCCCTTCGGGAGTGGGGAAATCGGGCAAACGGGACTTCCCCAGCGTCAATTCGAGGGAACAGCGACGCGCGATCTCCACCGAGTTGGCGAGGGCTGCAGGAATGTCCTGAAACAGTTCGGCCATTTCGTCCGGGGATTTGAAATACTGCTCCGGGGTAAAAAGATGCGGGCGTTTTGGATCCGCCAGCAGGCGACCCTCCGCGATGCATACGCGGGCTTCATGGGCCTTGAAATCCTCTCGTGCGGGAAACTGGATGGGGTGGGTGGCGACCACGGGAATATCCAGTTCTGCTGCCAACTGGACCGTGGGCTCGCAGAGTCGGTCGCGCATCGGGTCGCCGATCCGCTGGAGTTCCAGATAGTAGTCATCCCCCCACCGGGTTTTCCAGGCCAGAGCCCGGGCCCGGGCCAGGTCCCATTGTCCCGCGCTCAGGGCCTGACCCACATCTCCCTGGTCCGCGCCGGAGAGGACGAGCAGTCCTTCTTTTTCCTGGATCAGCAGGGCGAGGGGCACGTAGGCAATGCCCTGTTGCTGGTGCTCGCGCCAAGCCGCCGACAGCAGGCGACAGAGGGCGTGATAGCCGGAGAGTGTGCGCACCAGCAGAACGACCCGGAAAGGATGAGGATGATCTTCGTCGGAAGCGATCCAGACTTCCGCGCCGGCAATGGGTTTGATGCCAGCCTTGCGGGCCTGCAGGTAGAAACGAACCCAGCCGAAGAGATTGTTGAGATCGGTCAGGGCCAATGCCCCCATGTTCCGGGAGCGCGCCAGTTCCACGGCCTCGTCGATGCGCACCAGGCCATCCGAAATGGAGAACTCGCTGTGCAGGCGCAGGTGGACGAAAGGAGGTGCGCTCACGAACGGCGTGCCCGAAAGAAACAGCGGAGCAATTCAGCCGAGTCTTCGGCGCAGACCCCGCCGAGGATCCGGGTGTGATGATTGAGGCGAGGGTCGGAAAAGAGGTCCACCACGCTGCCACAGGCTCCGGTCTTGGGGTCGGCGGCCCCGTAGACCACCCGTTTGAGGCGGGCGTGTTGAATGACTCCGGCACACATGCAACAGGGTTCGAGGGTGACGTACAGGGTACATTCCGGCAGGCGGTAATTGTTCAGGGCGCGCGCCGCCATGCGGATGGCTTGCATTTCCGCATGGGCGCTGGGGTCACAGGCGCTCAGGGGAGAATTATGTCCGTACCCGAGAATCCGGCCCTCCTGGACCAGAAGGGCGCCGACGGGCACTTCCCCCGCCTGGGCAGCCTGTTGGGCCAGGTTCAGCGCTTCGCGCATGAAAGTTTCATCCTCGTCTCTCATCACTTGAGCAGCGGGGGATTTGCCCCCACCAATTCGTTCACCTTGGCAGGATCAGCGCGGGTGATCAGGTGCGTATAGGGCAGAATGCGGTGTCCCCCCGCCAGGGTACGGGTCACATCGGCCCAGGTGAGTGGCGGAATGTCCAGAAAACGTTCGACGGCTTCTGCAATGCGCGGGAGGATGGGTTTGAGGTACAGGGTGAGCAGGCGAAACAGTTCCAATATCGTGCTGCAGCCCTGCTGGAGGGCGAGGGATTGGGCCGGGTCACGGGCAAGTTCCCAGGGTTTGTGCTGATCCACGAACTGGTTGGCGAGGTCGGCCAGTTGCATGATGTCGCGCAGCACCCGGCTGGTGTCCCGTGCCTCGTAGGCCTGGGCAATGAGCGTGGCCTGGCTCTGGAACCGGGTGATGAGGGCCAGCTGCGCCGGGGGCAGGGTATCGGCCAGGTGGCCGTCGAAACGTTTGGTGATGAAACCGGCACTGCGACTGGCCAGGTTGATGTATTTTCCGACCAGATCACTGTTCACCCGGGCAGTGAAATCCTCGAGGTTGAGGTCGATGTCCTCCATGCTGCCATTCAATTTGGCGGCCAGATAATAGCGCAGGTAATTGGGGTCCAGGCGTTCCAGATAGTGCCGGGCAGTGATGAAGGAACCCCGGCTTTTGGACATTTTTTGACCATTGACGGTGAGGAACCCATGCACGAAAAGACGGGTGGGGGGGCGTAGTCCGCACTGGTGCAGTACGGCTGGCCAGAACAGGGCATGGAAGTAGAGGATATCCTTGCCGATGAAATGGTAGAGTTCCCAGGAACTGTCTGCCCGCCAGGCTTCCTCGAAATCCAGACCCTGCAATTCCGCCAGTTTTTTGAAGGTGCCGATGTAACCGATCGGGGCATCCAGCCATACATAGAAGAATTTGCCCGGGGCATCCGGGATTTCAAAGCCGAAATAGGGGGCATCGCGCGAAATGTCCCAGTCCGTGAGACCGCTTTTGAACCATTCGTCCAGTTTGTTGGCGGCTTCTTCGGGAATGGTTCCCGAGCGGGTCCAGGCGCGCAGAAAATCCTCGCACGCCGCCAGACGCAGGAAATGATGTTCGGACAGGCGGCGTTCGGGACTGGCACCGGACAGGGCTGAACGCGGTTCGATCAGGTCCGTCGGGGCATAGGAGGCGCCGCAGACCTCGCAGTTGTCGCCATATTGGTCGGGCGCCTTGCAACGCGGACAGGTCCCCCTGATGAAGCGATCCGGCAGGAACATGGCTTCCACCGGATCATAGAATTGTTCGATGGCACGGACGGTGATCAGGCCTTTCTGCTTGAGGCGCAGGTACAACTCAGTGGCATAGTGCCGGGTTTCGGGGGAGTGGGTGCTGTAATAGAGGTCCTGCTCGACGTGAAATCCCTGGAAGTCCGCCAGATGCTCGGCATGGGCGAGATCGACCATGGCCTCCGGGGTCAGGCCGCGCGCCTTGGCAGCCAGCATGACCGGCGTTCCATGGGTGTCGTCCGCGCAAAAGTAGTGGACGGTATGCCCCTGCATACGCTGAAAACGGACCCAGATATCGGTCTGGATATGTTCCACCAGATGGCCGAGATGGATGCTGCCATTGGCATAGGGAAGTGCGCTGGTGACGAGAAGGGTGCGAGACATGAGTGTTCCTGAAAAAATTGGCCCGGTTGCAAAAGTTGCCCGAACGGCGCCGGTGATGATTGGCAATCCGACATTGTATCAATCCGGTGCGGGATTTTCGAGACTCATACTATAATGATTCGATGAACCGCCCCCTCATCACCGATTCAGGAGAAAACATGTCCAATCCCGCTGCAGAAGCACGTCTTCAGGGTTTTATCGATCCCAATACGGGTAAGCCGTTGGGCCCCAAGGCCTTGCAGGCACTGAGCCAGGACCAGGGCCACCTGAGTGTGACAGTGGCTTTGGGCTATCCCGTGGCGACTCTCGGGGAAGCCGTGATCCGGGGGTTACGCAAGGAACTGGGCAGCATTGAAGGCGTGACGGCGGTCACGGTCACGCTGGTCAGCCGGATCAAGGCCCATGCGGTGCAGGCGGGACTTGCGCCGATCCGGGGGATTCGCAACGTGATCGCCGTGGCTTCCGGCAAGGGTGGGGTGGGCAAGTCCACCACTGCCGTCAATCTGGCCCTGGCCCTGCAGGCCGAGGGCGCCCGTGTAGGCATGCTGGATGCAGATATTTACGGCCCGTCCCAGCCGACCATGCTGGGCATCCGGGGAAACCCGGAAACCCATGAAGATGGGGAATCCATGAAACCGTTGATGGGGCATGGGTTGCAGACCATGTCGGTGGGTTTTCT
>JAJZDE010000101.1 GCA_021828745.1 Pseudomonadota bacterium | reverse complement strand
AGTTGACCAGTGCCGAGGGGCTAATCTGGCGAGCCGTCGTCCTCTGGGGGGTGGGTGCGGGGTTGGCGACGGCGTTGTTGGGAGGGCATTGAGTGACGGGGGGCGTTTTCCTGTTGGAGCGTCAGCAGGGTGGCAAGGCGCAGGGAGCGCATGGGATATCCGGCAACATAGTCTCGCAGGGCACAGCCCGGCTCCTGGCGATGATGGCAGTCGGGAAAACGACAATGCCCTTGCAAGGGGGAAAACTCCGGGAAAAACGCCACCAGATCGGCGGGGTCGAGATAGGTCAGGCCAAAGGATTGGACGCCGGGGCTGTCGATCAACCAACCACCCTCAGGTAAGGGATAGGCACGGATGGCGGTGGTGGTGTGCCGGCCTGAATCCAGGGCCAGAGAGATGTGCTGAGTGGTGGCCTGAGCCTCGGGGATGAGGGCGTTGAGCAGGGTCGATTTGCCCATCCCCGATTGCCCCACCAGCAAGGTGTGGCGTCCGGCCACGGTGGGGCGTAGTTGGTCCACCGTAGCCAGAGCGGAGATTTCCAGCAGGGGATAGCCGAGGGATTCAAAATAGGACAGTGTAGTACGCCAAGCCGCCGTGGCCGGCCCCAGATCGGTCTTGTTGAGGAGCAGGCAGACGTCGACCCGATTGGCTTCGGCGGCCACCAGACACCGAGAGATCAGATCCGGGTACGGGGTGGGTTCGCCCGCTGAGACGATGAGCACTTGATTGACGTTGGCGGCCAAAAATTTTTCTCGTTTGCCATCGGCACGCCAGAACAGGGTGGTGCGCGGTTCGATTTCTTCGATTACCCCCTGGGTGACGCTGGTGGGCGTGAAGCGAACCCGGTCAGCGCAGGCGACATCGTGTTGCTTGCCGCGTCGGACACAGTTCCATATGCACGCCTGGTCATCCACCACTTCGTAATGGTGGCCGAAGACCCCGCGCACCCATCCCGACAGGGAAGGGGTACTCACAGGAAGAGTGTCCGGTGTATCATGCAACGGGCGTCACGGTCGGGAGGCAAGTGGGGCATCGATCAACTCAAAAGGAACGATTATGGCACAGGATAAAAACCATCTGGTCTGGGTGGACATGGAAATGACCGGGTTGGACCCGATGCGCGACCGCGTCATCGAGGTGGCACTGGTGGTCACCAACAATGCACTGGAAGTAGTGGCGGAAGGGCCGGTCCTGGTGATTCACCAACCCGATCAGGTACTGGACGGTATGGATGACTGGAACAAGGGAACACATCAACGTTCCGGGCTCATCGATCGTATTCGTGCCTCGACCCTGACCGAAACAGCAGCAGAGGAGCAATTACTCGAGTTTCTCAAGGCGCATGTACCTGCCGGAGCATCACCCATGTGTGGTAACTCAGTGTGCCAGGACCGCCGTTTCATGGCCAATTACCTGCCTCGCCTGGAGCAGTATTTTCATTATCGTAATCTGGATGTGAGTACCCTCAAGGAATTGTCTAAACGCTGGAAACCAGCGGTCTATGGTGCCTTCAAAAAATCCGGCAAACATGAGGCGTTGGCGGACATTCTAGAATCCATTGACGAGTTACGCCATTACCGGACGCATTTCATTCGCCTGGATTGACACGTCAGGACGGATTCAACGGGTGACCCGGTCCAGATACCCCAGGAACGTATCTTCGGGAACATAGCCGGCCAGACGCTGGTTCCCCAGTTCCCGCCCGCTGGGATCGAAAAAGAGCGTGCTGGGCGGGCCAAAGAGCCCAAAATGTGCCAGCAAGGCCCGATCTTCCGCACTGTTATGGGTGACATCCACGCGCACCAATGTGAAAGTTTGCAGAGCGGCCTGGACCCTGGGACGAGAAAGAACGGTACGGTCCCATTCGACGCAGGAAGTACACCAGTCGGCGTAGAAGTCCACCATGACGGGACGGTGCTGGCTGGATGCCCGAAGTAACTGCTGATTCAGTTGGGCCACCGTGGAGACGGGCACGAAGTTCAGGTTCGTGGTGACTGGGGCGGTTCGGATCAGGGGCAGAATCGTGAACAGGGCGACCCCTAGCAGGACGACACCGAAGATGCGCTTGACCCAGTTCATCCAGTGACCGGCCCGGGGCAGCAAGGCACCTGCTGATGTGCCGATGAGAAGAAGCGGGGTGCCCATGCCCAAAGCCAGGGTGAAGAGCGCCAGTCCGCCCATCACTACATCGTGGGTCTCGGCGATATAGATCAGTCCGCCTGCCAGCGGTGCGGCCACACAAGGCCCCATCACCAACGCAGAGAGGGAACCCATGAAGCCAACGCCCCAATAGCGCCCCCCGGGCAGGCGTCCCGAGGCACCATTGAGTTGGTTTTGCAGGGAGAGGGGTAACTGAAACTGGTAGACGTCAAACATGGACAATGCCAGCACGACGAAGAGCAGGGCGGTGGCGATCTGGACCGACGGGGTTTGCAAGGTATTGGACAGGAGGGTTCCGGTCAGGCCAGCCAATACGCCTACCCCGGCATAGGTCAGGGCCATGCCCAATACATAGGTGAGGGAAAGGGCAAAGGCGCGCGTCTTGGTGACCGATGCGCCTTGTCCGGCAATGATGCCGGAAAGAATCGGAATCATGGGGAACACGCAGGGAGTCAGGGCGAGGAGAAGCCCAAAACCAAAAAAACTGGCCAGTACCCAGAAAGGACGAGCCCCTTTCAGGTAACTGGCAAAGTCCTCAGGGCGTCCGGAGTCGGCAGAAGGGGGCGTGGACGAGATTTCTGACCCCGAGGAAAGTGCGCTGTAATGGGTTCCGTCGCGCTGAAAATCCTGGGTAGTGGGCGGGTAGCAGATGCCATGATCGGCACAGCCCTGGAAACTGATTGAAAAACGGGAGACGGGCTGACTGCCGGGCAAGGTCACGGTGGCCTGAAAGGGATGGCGGTATATCCAGACTTGACCAAAACTGGGGTCCTGTTTGGCTTCCGCAACCGGGAAGCGCAAGGGAACCTCCTGGGAGATGCCGGGTAAACGGAGATGAATGCGATCGCGGTAGAGGTAGTAACCGGGGGCTGGAATGAAAGAGAGAACCAGGCTGCCCGGGCTGCTGCCGTTGTCCACCGAAATCCTGAAGGCCTGGTCGGGCATCAGGAAAGTGTGGGGTTCGGGCAGCGCGCCCAAGACGGCAGGAAGGGGGTGCGGCGTCTCGGGAATGCCCTCTAGGGCAGACGCCGGGGACAGTCGACCCAGGGCGTAGACCAGGAGAAAGGTACGGATCCAGATGTTCCGCCGTGAAAAAATGCTCATGAGTCCGTATCTCGCAACAGGATGACCGATTCTACTCCGACCGTGACCGGTACGGGGAGTTCCCGTTTTGCAAACGCTGCCAGGCCCATTCCACATGTTCGCGCACCAGTTCGGCGGGGTGGCTGCGCTGCCGGGTCAGTGCGGCCAGGGCTGCCGGGGTGGCAGGTCCATTGCCCAGGGCCACGGCTACGTTGCGTAACCAGCGTTCATGGCCGATGCGGCGGATGGGTGAACCCGCCAGGCAAGTCAAAAAGTCCTCGGCGCTCCAGGCGAACAGGGCGGGCAGGCTGAGGTTTTCCAGTTCCTTGCGGCGCAGGAACTCGCGCGCACCCCGCGCGACGTCGGCAAAGCGGTTCCAGGGACAGTGCAACTGGCAGTCATCGCAGCCGTAGATACGGTTGCCAAAGAGAGGGCGCAGGCGTTCGGGAATGGGGCCGGGATGTTCGATGGTCAGGTAGGCGATGCACAGACGGGCATCCAGTTGGTAGGGGGCCACGATGGCTCGGGTGGGACAGACCGTCAGACAGGTCTGGCAGGTGCCGCAATGATCCTCTTCCTGAGGATCGGGGGGCAGGGGCAGGTTGCAGAGTAACTCGCCCAGAAAGAAATAGGAACCCCGTCGTTGCAGCAGCAAGGTATGCTTGCCGCGCCACCCCAGCCCCCCTTGGGCCGCGATCTCCACTTCGAGCAGAGGCGCGCTGTCGCTGAAGGGCCGCCATGAAAAAGGTCCCCACCGCGCCTCCAGACGTTCGGCCAGCAGATGCAGGCGACGGCGCATCAGCCGGTGGTAATCCTGTCCGAGGGCGTATTGAGCGATCACGCCCCGGGTCGGATCGTTCAGGGCCTCTGTGCAGGAAGTCAGGTCCTCGCCGAGATAGGGCAGGGAGACCGTGAGAATGCAGGTGGTGCCCGGCCAGAGACGAGAGGGGGCGGTGCGCAATTCCGGATCCTGCTCCAGCCAGGCCATGGCCCCCTGATAACCGGCAGCCAGCCAGGTGGCGAGGTGTTTCTGGGCTGTCTGCAGGGTGGGGCGACTGACCCGCACTGCGCTGAAGCCCAGGTTGTGCGCTTCGCGCTCGAGGAGCGTGCGCAAGGCAGAAACGGATAAAGGGGGCATGAACCGGGTACAATGATAGAACAGTCTGAATTATCAACTGAAAGAGGACAGGATGGAAGGGGTGGCGCAGTGGTACCTGACAGATCCCGAGGCAACCGCTGAATGGGGGATGGCCTTGGCGCCCTGTCTCGAGGCGGGGCTGGTTCTGACCTTCTCCGGCGACCTGGGTGCGGGTAAAACTGCTCTCATTCGGGGCATTCTGCGCGGCCTGGGTGTGACGGGAACCATCCGCAGTCCTACCTATGCCCTGCTTGAAATTTATGAGCTTTCGAGGTTATACTGTTATCACTTTGATTTCTATCGAATCAACAACCCGGAATCCTTGGAAGACAGTGGCTTTCGGGAGTGCTTTCGGAGCGACAGCCTATGCTTCGTGGAATGGCCCGAAAAAG
>JAJZDE010000100.1 GCA_021828745.1 Pseudomonadota bacterium | reverse complement strand
CCTTGGCGCAGGACTGCTGACGCTCGCCCTTCTTTCACTACGGCACCACCGTTCTGCCCTCACCCTGCTCCTCGCCCTGGGCATGCTCCTCGCCAGCGGGCAGGCCCTCAGGCGATTGCCCTGGGTTCACCCCGTGGGCCAGCCCATCGCCGTCAACCTGCTGCAGGGAAATATTCCCCAGGATATGAAGTTCGTGGCCGACAGCCGGGGGCTGATCGTGCAACGCTACAACACCCTGCTCTTCAACAGTACCGGACGCCTGATTCTCCTGCCTGAAAGTGCCTTGCCCTACCTGCGCCAGCGGATGCCGGAGGGGTATAGCGAAGCGCTCGAGACGTTTGGCTATGAAAACAACAGCGACATTCTGGTGGGCCTGTTTTCCGAACCGGAACGCGGTCAGTATTACAACAGCGTCTTCAGTTTCGGCCACTCTCCCATGCAGGCCTACCACAAGGTCCACCTCGTCCCCTTTGGCGAATTCATCCCGTTTGGCGATCTGCTGGCGCCCCTGATCCATGCCGTTCTGAATATTCCCCTGGACGATCAGCAGCGCGGCAATCCCGATCAACCGCCCCTGCGTGTGGGCGGGCAGTGGGTCGGGGTGGACATCTGCTACGAAGATGCCTTTGGCGATGAGATCCGTCGGGCCTTGCCCCAGGCAACCCTGTTGGCAAACTTCACCAATGATGCCTGGTTCGGGTCCTCCATCGGTCCCGAACAGCACCTTCAAATGGCCCAGACTCGCGCCCTGGAAACGGGGCGCCCCATGCTGCGTGTCACCAATACGGGCGTCACCGCCCTGATCGGTGCCCGGGGAGAGATCCTGGAACGCGCGCCCCGTGGAGAAATCTTCAACCTCAGCGGGAATATTTCAGGCTACGGGGGCGTGACACCTTTCGTGCTGGTCGGAAATTACGGTATCCTTGCGCTTTGCGTGCTTGCCCTGATTCTTTCCTTACGTTGGCGACCCTTGCGATGAATTTTCCATTTTCGCGCCGCCTCTGCCACGGCTTTGGTTTTGTGGCGGCCAGCGGCCTGATCTTTTTTGCCCTCTATCTGCAGCACGGTCTGGGTGAAGAACCCTGCCCCCTGTGTATCCTCCAGCGCGTCCTGATGATGGGGCTGGGCGTCATCTTTCTCATCGCAGCCATTCATGACCCCGCCCAGGGATTTTTTGTGCGCGTCTATGCGCGCCTGGGGGGAGCCCTGGCCCTTCTGGGCTCAGCCATCGCGGCTCGCCAGATCTGGCTGCAGCATCTTCCCCCCGACCAGGTCCCCAGTTGTGGCCCGGGACTGAATTACATCCTCAAGGCCCATCCTTTCTTCAACGCACTGGCCATCGTCCTCAAGGGTTCGGGGGAATGTGCCAGCGTAGGCTGGACCTTTGCCGGTCTGGCCATTTCGGAATGGTCCCTGCTCTGGTTCATCGTCCTCGGACTGTGGATTTCCCTGCAACCCCTGAACAAACGATCCTGACCCATGCTCACTTTCCAAGCCATGCTGCTGCGCTTGCAACACTACTGGAACGATCAGGGCTGTGCCCTGCTGCAACCCTTTGACATGGAAGTGGGCGCGGGCACCTCCCACCCGGCCACCTTCCTGCGCGCCCTCGGCCCCGAACCCTGGAAGGCCGCCTTTGTCCAACCCTCGCGACGCCCCAGGGATGGACGCTATGGCGAGAACCCCAACCGTTTGCAGCATTATTACCAGTTTCAGGTGGTCCTGAAGCCCTCTCCGGACAATATCCAGTCTCTCTATCTGGATTCTCTCATCGCTCTGGGCATCGACCCCCGGAACAATGACATCCGTTTCGTGGAAGACGATTGGGAAAACCCGACGTTGGGCGCCTGGGGACTGGGCTGGGAAGTCTGGCTCAACGGCATGGAAGTCACGCAGTTCACCTATTTTCAGGAAGTGGGGGGACTGACCTGCGCCCCCGTACTGGGAGAAATCACCTATGGGACGGAACGTCTCGCCATGTACCTGCAAGGCTGCGACAACGTCTACGACCTGGTCTGGACGGAAGGCCTGCGGTACGGGGACATCTACCATCAAAACGAGGTGGAACAGTCCCGTTACAACTTCGAGGCCAGCGATCCCGCCTGGCTGTTCGAACAGTTTGCGGGTTTTGAGCGCGAGTCCAAACGTCTGATCGAGGCGGGCCTGCCCCTCCCCGCCTACGACATGGCCCTCAAGTGTTCGCACACCTTCAACCTGCTGGATGCCCGTGGCGCCATTTCGGTCACGGAACGCGCCGGTTATATCGGGCGCATCCGCGCCCTGTCGCGGCAGGTGGCTCTGGCCTACCACGAGGCCCGGGCGGCCCTCGGCTTTCCTCTGCTGGGCGCGCACTCCGGAGAACCCAAATGACCTCTGCGCCTCTGCTGATCGAATTGCGCACCGAAGAACTGCCCCCCAGATCCCTGCTGAAACTGTCCACCAGTTTTGCCCAGGGCGTGCATCAGGGACTGGTGAACCAGCACCTCGCCCCGACCCATGCTTCCGTCCAGATCTTCGCAACGCCACGCCGTCTGGCGGTGTTGATCGAGGACGTCGAGGGCATGCAACCCGAACGTCCGGTGGAACGCAAGGGCCCCAGCCGCAAGGCCGGACAGGCAGCCGATGGCACGGCGACCCCGGCCCTGCAGGGTTTTGCCCGATCCTGTGGGGTTGCCGTGGAGGAACTGGAACTGCGCACGGATGACAAGGGGATGGAATATTATGTCCACCCGTCCCTGCAACGGGGCATCCCTCTGGCGGAAGTGCTCCCCGTCCTGCTCGACCAGGTCGTGCGCCAACTGCCCGTGGCCAAGGTGATGCGCTGGGGCTCGGGCAACTCTGAATTTGTCCGCCCGGTCCATGGACTGATGGTCCTGCATGGAGAGCGATTGATCCCCCTGAGCCTGCTCGGGCAATCGAGCAGTCGCCAGACCCTGGGGCACCGTTTTCTGGGCGCAGGTCTGCTCACCCTCGACCATGCCTCATCCTATGCCGCACTCCTGGAACGGGAAGGCAAGGTGATCGCTTCCTTTGCCGAGCGACGCCAGCGTATCCAGCAGGCCTTGAACGCCCTGGCCCTGCCCCACCATGTCCTGGCCGGACCGGAACTGCTCGACGAAGTGACGGCCCTGGTGGAATGGCCCACCGTCCTGGAAGGAAGGTTCGACCCCGCATTCCTGGAAATCCCCCAGGAATGCCTGATTCTGTCCATGCAACAACACCAGAAGTATTTCCCGCTGGGCGATGCCCGGAATCAGTTGCAGCCCCGCTTTCTGCTGGTCAGCAACCTGGAAACAGCCACCCCGGCGGCCATCGTCCAGGGCAATGAACGCGTCCTGCGGGCGCGCCTGGCAGATGCCCGCTTCTTCTATCAGCAGGATCGCAAGGTCCCCCTCGGCGAACGGCGCGCCCATCTGGATCAGGTGGTTTACCACCAGCGTCTGGGCAGTCTGGGCGCACGCGTCGAACGTCTGTCCCAATTGGCCGAAAGGATGGCCAGCGCCCTGCATTTGCCCGGCGCGCAGGCCCGACGGGCCGCGCAGTTGCTGAAGGCCGATCTGGGTACGGACATGGTGGGCGAATTCCCCGAACTACAGGGGTTCATGGGACGGGACTATGCCCGCCACGATCAGGAAGATGAAGAGGTGGCGCTGGCCATCGAGGCCCACTACCGTCCCCGTTTCGCCGGAGATTCCCTGCCGACCACCCCGCTGGGCACGGTCATGGCCCTGGCCGACAAACTGGAAACGCTGGTGGGCATTTATGGCATCGGCCAGATTCCGACGGGAGACCGGGATCCTTACGGGTTACGCCGCGCCACCCTGGGAATCCTGCGCCTGCTGATGGACAAGGCACCGGCGCTGGAACTGCCAACGCTCCTCGCCTGGACCGAGGCCACTTTTCCTCAGGGGGTGCTGGACACCGTGGCGTTGGGGTCTCTGCCCGCCTTCATCCAGGATCGTCTGCGCGGCCTGTTGCGCGACCAGGGATTCGATCAGGCCCTGGTGGAAGCGGTCGTTTCTCCCTTGCCCGCTCGTCTGGACCAGTTGCCCGCACACCTCCAGGCGCTCGCCTCTTTCCGCAACCGCCCTGAAGCCATCGGGCTGAGTGCCGCACATAAACGCATCCGAAACCTGCTCAAAAAGTCCGGCCCGACACAGTACGTGCCCCCCGCGCCCCTGCAGGAACCGGCGGAACTCGACTTGCAGGAAAGGTTGCAGGCCCTGCAACCCCGTATCGCCTCTTTCGTGCGCCAGGCCGACTTTTCCGCCGCCCTGAGCGCGCTGGCAGAGTTGCATGCCCCCGTGGACCGGTTTTTTACCGACCTCATGGTGATGTGTGAGGATCCCGGACTGCGGGCGGCACGCCTGGCTTTGTTGCAAAACCTGGAATCGCTCATGAATCAGGTAGGCGACCTGTCCTGCCTGAGCAGTTGAAGCGTTTCCTCACTGGCAAGGAACCCTACGCTCATGTCTCTCGTCATTCTCGACCGCGATGGCGTCATCAATGCCGATAGCGACCGCTTCATCAAAAGCCCCGAAGAATGGCACCCCATTCCCGGCAGTCTGGCGGCCATCGCCCGCCTCAACCATGCCGGTTATCGGGTCGTGGTCGCCACCAACCAGTCGGGGATCGCACGGGGACTGTTCGACCTGGCGGCCCTCAATGCCATTCACCAGAAGATGATCGATGCCCTGGCCCAGCAGGGCGGCATGATCGAGGCCATTTTCTTCTGCCCCCATGCCCGCGAATCACGTTGCCATTGCCGCAAGCCAGCACCT
>JAJZDE010000010.1 GCA_021828745.1 Pseudomonadota bacterium | reverse complement strand
GCGGAGCCCAGGAAGTGTTGATGCCCGCCATCATCCCCGCCGAGTTATGGCAGGAGACGGGACGCTGGGACAAGTTTGGCCCCCAAATGCTGAAAATGAAGGATCGGCACGAACGGGATTTCTGTTTTGGCCCCACCCACGAAGAAGTCATCAGTGACATTGCACGCCGGGAGATTCGCAGTTATCGCCAACTTCCCGTGAATTTCTACCAGATTCAGACCAAGTTTCGCGATGAGATTCGTCCCCGCTTCGGAGTCATGCGCGCCCGCGAGTTCATCATGAAGGATGCCTATTCCTTCCACCCCGACCGCGCCAGTCTCGAATCCACGTATGCCCTCATGGTTCAAACCTACCAACGGATCTTCACTCGTCTGGGACTGGAATTCCGCGCAGTCTCTGCCGACACCGGAGCCATTGGGGGATACGCCTCCCAGGAGTTCCATGTCCTGGCGGATTCCGGTGAAGATGCCCTGGCCTTCTGCCCTCATTCCGATTATGCGGCCAACGTAGAATTGGCCGAGGCGCTGGCGCCCACGACTCCTCGTCCCGCTCCCTCCGCCCTCCTGGCCACGGTGTCCACACCGGGCATCACGACCTGCGCGGCCGTGGCGGAGACCCTGAATCTGCCCCTCGACCGAATCGTGAAATCCCTGCTGGTCATGGATGAGGACCAACACCCGCACCTGTTGCTCCTGCGGGGGGACCATACCCTCAACGAAGTCAAAACCGAAAAACTCCTGGGCCCATTCCGTTTGGCTTCAGATCCTGAAATCACCCAATGGCTGGGGACCGTCAAAGGTTTTGTCGGTCCCGTCGGCCTGCCCCCCGGCATCACCCTATGGGCAGACCGATCCGTACACGTTCTGGCTGACTTTGCCTGTGGCGCCAACCAGCCCGATGCCCACTTCATCCAGGTCAATTTTGGCCGGGACCTGCCCGAACCGGAGCGGGTAGTGGACCTGCGGAACGTGGTGGCCGGCGACCCATCCCCCGATGGCCAGGGTTTCCTGGAATTGGCGCGTGGCATCGAGGTCGGACACGTTTTTCAGTTGGGTGCCCGATACAGCGAAGCCATGGGCGTCAACTATCTGGACGAAGACGGTCGCTCCCGGGTGGTTGAAATGGGGTGCTATGGCATCGGGGTCAGCCGTATCGTGGCTGCAGCCATCGAACAACACCATGATGCCCGGGGAATTTGTTTCCCTCAGGCGCTGGCTCCTTTCCAGATCAGCCTGATTGCCCTGGGCTCGAACAAGAGTCCTCTGGTGCGCGACATGGCAGAACGCCTCTATGCTGACTTGCTGGCGCAGGGGATGGAGGTGCTTTTTGACGACCGCGATGAACGCCTGGGTGTGATGCTTGCCGACCAGGAATTGATGGGGATCCCCTGGCGCATCGTGGTCGGCGAACGCAACCTGAAAAATGGCTGTGTGGAAATTCAGGGCCGGCTCGAAACCAGTGCCCGCCTGGTCTCTCCTGAAACCGTCGTGGCGTTGGCGGCCTCAGCCTTTCAGGTACCCGAAGGCAGGAAGGGATCCGCATGAATCTCCGCCATCGAGGCCCCGCCCAAAAAAATCTTGAGGCGTGCATCCTTGACCATCTCCGGGTGACCGCACAAAAAGACACGATAGTGTGCAAACCCCTGGTGATCACCCACGGCAGCTTCGAGCACGCTCCCCACCCGGGCATTCAATGCCAAGGCTTCGGGGCTGGCACGATCCACGCAGGGGACGTAATGAAAATGGGGGAACCGGACGGCCAGATGCTGCAAGGTGGCCTGATGATAGAGGCCTTCCGCCGTGAAACTGCCATGGTAGAGCCAGATCGGTCCACGATGCCCCTGGTCCAGGGCATCGCGCACGATCCCGTAGAGGGGCGCCAGACCGGAACCCGTCCCGAGCAGTAACAAGGTCTGCTCTTCCTGTCCCGGGGTATAAAAACACTGTCCCAGCGAATCCCCGATTTCGACCTGCATCCCCACCTGGAGTTGATCATGTACCCAGGCACTGACACGTCCCTCCGGAATCCGTCGGATATGCAGTTCCAGCCAGTCATCCAGCGCGGGAACACTGGCCAGGGAATAACAGCGCGACAGATCGCCCTGGCGATACAGGCGCACGTATTGTCCTGCCCGATAGTCCAGAGGACGCTCCGGTTTCAGACGCAGGGCCACGATCTCCTGATTCAGGGATTCCACGGCCAGGACGAGCGCCTTTTGGCGCAAGCCCTCCGCATCGGCCAGCGCCACCGTCAGGTCCGAAGAAGGGCGGGCCCGACACGCCAGGAAATACCCCTGCACCACCAGCGCGGGTTTCAAACCTTCCTGAGATCCAACCGGTATCTCTCCTTCCAGACAACGCATCAGGCAGGATTGACAAACGCCGGCCCGGCAGCCTGAGGGAATCTCCATACCCTGTTCGGACAAACTTTCCAGCACCGTCCGGGGTGCCTCATATGCAAAATCCCGGCCCTGAAACCGAATGATCGTCATGCTCGCCTCACATAAAAAAGCCCCGTGGGAATGGCTCTCCACGGGGACAAGAAACCCACCGACCAGAATGGAAAGTGAAGGGTTTACTTTCCCAGCACGTCGCTGCGCGTGGTTTCAGCCACCGCCGCCACTTGTGCGATCAAGGCGTCGGCCACCCCCAATTCCTTGAGCGTGGCCCCCAAATCCTCCACCACGGCATCGAAGTGGCTGTCGTTCAACCCTTGCGCCACCAGATGGGCGTGCCCCCGGCGCATATCCGCACCCGTGTAGTTGTTGGGACCCCCAAACGCCATGGTCAGAAAGGCTTTTTGTTTGGCCGCCTGTTTTTCCATGTCCACACCGCTGAAAAAACGGTTGATGCGGTCATCCTGCAGAACCTTGCGATAAAAAATATCCACGGCGGCATTGACAGCGGCCTCTCCACCCAGTTGCTGGTATAAACTCATGATTGATCCTCTCTGACGTTCGTTGAAGAAAACCCTCGCCCTTCGCAGGACAAAGCGTAACTACATGGCCATGTTCGCAGAAATGACGCCATGATGCATGACAATGATTGGGTAGTCGACTGAAACCCTCTACTCCCTAAGAGGTATTCCCTGTCTTGAAAATACACCGGAAAATACAGGGAATCATTTGGTTGGAATACCCTTTACGATGCGTTAAAATTGCCCATGAACCTATTTTCCCGTTCCCTGTCCTTTCTGCCCACGCGTTCCTCCTGGATCCTCCCAGGCTTGCGCCGTCGGGTAGGGCAAGTTTTGGGCCAGAGATCGTTGCGCCAGCGCCTGGCACTTTCGCTGGCGCTGCTCTTCTTTCTGGTCCTGCTCGGGGTCCTCAGTGCTTGGCGCATGACGATCCATAGTAGCGGGGAAGCACGCCTCCTCAATCACTCCGCCGCAATCCGCATGCTGGTCTGGCGCATGGAGGTAGCGCATCTCACGGGCGACCGCAAGGCTCTGACAGAGGAACTGGAGGAATGCGAGGTTCGACTCAAGCCTCTGCCCCTCCTGGTGGAGAACGGGTTGCTTCCAACCGACAGCCCGTGGCCTACCTTGCTGCTCCAGGCATGGCCAGAACTGCGCGCCCATCTCGAGGCCGCCCCCGACCCGGAAAACCAGCGCTGGTTGGCACAGGCGCTTCCCTCCTTCACCGGCCTGCTCGACCAGGTGGTCCACGGACTGGAACAGGATCTGGAATCCAGCATCCAGACCCTGCGCTGGGTCCAAGGCACCACCTTATTGGGCGCACTGCTGCTAACTCTCTCCATCGTCTTTCATCTTCAACAGGACTTCTTCACCCCCCTCAAAGTCCTTCTGCGTTCCGCCCAAGCCGTCCAGAACGGACAGTTTTCGGCACGCATATCGCCCCACCAGCCCAATAACGAACTGGGCGAAGTCAGCAATGCATTCAATGCCATGGTCGAGAGGCTATCGGTCTTGTATGAGGGACTCGAACAGCGGGTTGCAGAAAAAACCCGCGAACTGCAACACAGCAACCATCTCCTGCAACTGCTCTATCGCACGGCGACCCGTCTGACCGAGGGGGACCTGACCCAGGAAATCCTTCTGGAAATGCTCGTCGATGTAGAGCGAGCCCTGGATTTGGGGCCGGGCATCGTCTGCGTGCGCCGCGAAGAGGACAGTCGCGCCTACCCCCTCGCCACTACCTTACCCGAAATTGAACGGGCCGCATTGTGTGAATCCCTGGGCTGTTCCATCTGTTTTGGTTCCGGTCACCCCCCCACGGCCATCAGCGAACATCACGTGGGCGCGGTGCATTTGGTCAGCATTCCTCTGACGGGCGGGGGACAATGGCAGGGAGTCATGCCGTTCCAGGTCCTTGCAGGAAATACCCTGCAAGTCTGGCAGGCCCAGATTCTGCAGACCCTGGCCGGCCATGTCGCCACGGCCCTGGCCAATGCCCGACGCACTGAAGAACGCCATCGTTTGGCCGTGTACGAGGAACGGGCCGTCATCGCCCGTGAACTGCACGATTCCCTGGCCCAGTCACTCTCCTACCTGAAAATTCAGGTTTCGCTCCTGCAAACCCGCCTGGAACCAAAAGCCGCGCCCGAACTGCAGGCTACCGTGGAAGAACTCAAGACGGGCCTCAACAGTGCCTACCGGGAATTACGCGAACTTCTGACCACTTTCCGCCTCGCACCGGGCCAAACATCCTTCACCGAAGAGTTGACCAGTGTCGTACAGGAAGCCAAACGGCGGTGTGGTTTCGATATCTTCCTGGAACAACGCATGAATAATCTGGAATTGGGTGCCAACGAGGAAATTCATCTGATGCGTCTGATCCGCGAAGCCCTCGTCAATATCGAGCGGCATGCCAAAGCCACCTGGGCGCGGGTCACCCTGGAAGCCAACAGTTTGCGCCAGGTGGAACTCTGTATCGAAGACAACGGGCAGGGGTGGCCAGCGACGGCTTCTCCCGATGGGCATTTCGGCCTGACGATCATGCGCGAACGCGCCGCTTTCCTGAAGGGCGTGTTGACCTTCGATGCGCGCCCCGCCGGCGGCGCGCGCATCACCTTGACGTTCATTGCCCTAACCCCCTATACCGCTCATTGAGGTTCTCTTGCCCCCGCCCCTGCCCCCGCACGATATTCGCGTCCTGGTCATCGATGACCACCCCCTGTTCCGCCGCGGGGTCCTCCAGTTACTGGCCAGCACCCCTCATTTTAAAACCGTGGGGGAAGCCGATACTGGTGATGAAGGCATTACCCTGGCCCTCGAACTGAAACCGGATCTGATCTTGCTGGATCTCAACATGAAGAGGGGACTAGACGGTATCGCGACCCTCCAGCACCTGCAAGGAACCGAACTGGACAGCAAGATCATCATTCTCACGGTATCTGACGACCCCCAGGACCTGGTGGCCGCCATTCGGGCAGGAGCCGAGGGGTACCTGCTGAAGGATACGGACCCCGAACAGATGATCGGACATTTGAATGAAGCCATGTTCGGCCGTACCGTCATCAGCGATACGTTGACTCATCACCTGGCCATCGCCTTGCGCGATGATTCGATGAAAACATTACGTCAACCCTCCGCTCTGACCGAACGGGAGGACAACATCGTTCGTTGTCTGGCACAAGGCCTGTCCAACAAGTTGATCGCCCGCGAGTTGGGCATCATGGAAAGCACGGTCAAAGTCCATATCCGCAACCTCCTCAAGAAACTCAACTTTCATTCACGCCTGGAAGCCGCAGTCTGGGCCGTGACGCAAGGACAACGCTAGCACCTCATTCATGTTCAAAATTGCCGGTTATTCACGTTTCCTCACCCCCACCCAGTTCGTCCTGTTCAACCTCACTCTGGGCATCGGTCATTTCCTGGTTCTTCTCAATGCGGGGGCATATCTGCCCATGCTGCCCTATGTCACCGGTTCGATGGATGAAGGTCTGCCCTATGTGGTATGGGGACAGAGCGATTATTTTACCGCTCTGGGAAGCGCTTTTCTCATCGCGCGTCCCCTGATGAAACGGTTCGGTCCCAAGGTCATCGCCATAACCGCCTATCTCCTGTTTTCCTTTGCCAGCCTGGGTGCCCTGTTCGTCGTCCACGACCTGATCCTGTTCACCGGCTTCCGGGTCGTTCAGGGATTTGCCGCCGGTTTGAGCGTCATTCCCTCTTTTTTTCTGCTCCTGGAATATTACAAGACCGAACATCAGCCCACCGCGACCTCCCTTTGGGGACTGGCCGTGTTCATTCCCTTTTCCATCGGCCCTGCGCTGGGCGGATGGCTCGCCTATGTGCTGGGGGACTGGCGGTTATTGTTCTTCGCTTCCTTTCTGATTTCTCTCCTGATCGCCGGAATTCTCTGGGGATTGCTGGCCGATTGGGAAGATAGGGTCGACCGGTCCTACCCCATCTTCGACCAGAGTCTGACCTTCGGGTTGTTTTTCGCTTCTGCCCTGATGTTGCAGGAGTTCTTCGATGTCGGTCTGCTGAGCGATCTTTCCAGCCGTTTTCGGGAATTATGGGGGATGCTGTTCCTCACGCTGATCGGTTTTGCCTCATTCCAGATTCGAAATGCCCGCAGCGAAACACCCCTGCTCGACCTCGCCCTTTTTTCACACCGCAACTTTGGCGCAGGCACCCTTCTGTTCTGTCTCTCCTTCATGCTCCTGCAGGGGGGCATCGTCCAGTACATCATCCGGTTCCAGTTGGTGGAGGGCTATACCCCCTGGCATGTGGGGCTGTTGTTTCTGCCTTTGTTTATTTTTTCCAAACCCTTCAGCCTGCTGACCCAGAGATTCATCCAGAACGGCTGGGACCCAAGAATCCCGGCCAGTTTGTCCATTCTGGCCATCGCCTTGAATTTTTGGTGGATTTCCAGTTATCTGCGCCCTGCGACCTGGGAATTGCTGCTTCTCCCACAACTTTTCCTGGGCGCCGCGATCGGCCCCTTCTTTTCGTCCATGACGACCCTCGCCTTGGGCCATGTGCCGAAGAACCAGCAATTGCATGCCCTCGATCTGCTCAATGGGGCAAGAAACATTGGAGCCGGTTTGGCCATCACGTTCTCGGATATTGGCTGGGATCGACTGCAGGCTCTCCAATGGAATCTTTTCACCACCCCCGACCCCTCCAATTCCTTGCGTTTTTTGTCGTTTTCACAGATCGAACCCCATCGTTTGCACACCGAACTGGAAAGGGTATCCGGCTATTTGACGCTCAATGACTTTTTTCAACTGCTGGCGTGGGGCGGCGTGCTCTTTTCCTGTCTTGTCTGGTTCCTGACGCCGCCCCAAACGCATCTCCCCGATCCTGACCTGATCATTCTCGAAAATCTTGGAGAAGAGCCATGAGACGCCTATCGTTTCTGCTTGCCTTTTCATTGGTCGGTTGCGTGCCTGCCGTCAGCCCAAGCGTCCCGGTTCTGGGCGGCGTGTCCGTCCCTGCCGCGCTCACAACGGCCAATGCCGCCGTGCGCCCCCGAGAAAATGTCGTGCTTCCGGACAAATGGTGGCAATCCTTCCACAACCCTGCGCTCGATCGACTGGTGGAGCAGGCGTTGGCGCATAACCCCGGATTGGATGAAGCCCGCAATCGTCTCCTCGAGGCCCAAGCCCAGGTATTCAAATCCAGGTCGTTGCTTTACCCACACGTCAATTCCGGGGGTGCCATCATCCATACACGCATCTCGCGTAACGGCCCCACCGAACCGTACAGCGGGGTCACGGCCAATCTCGCGACCCTGTTTCCCCTCATGGTCAACTACGACCTGGATTTATGGGGCCGGGATGACGCCTTGATCCAGGCTTCCGAGGCGTCGGAAGAAATCACCCGGGCCAGGTACAGGGAAAGTGCCCTGATGTTGAGTTCCGCCGTCATCAAGACCTATTTCGCCTTACACAGCGCCAAAGAACTGGTCGAACGACAAACCCGCATCGTCCAGTTGAACGAAGAAAGAATGAAACTTCTTGACACTTCCTTCCAGACGGGCATCGGACCAAAACCTCCCGTGCTGACCAGTCAGACCCAATGGCATGAAGCCCGGAATGAACTCGAAAAGTTGCAACGTCAGCTTGCTTCCCTGAATTATGCATTGTATGAATTGATCGGCAAAAGCCCGGAAGACACCCTGACTCCAACCGACCCCTCGCTACCCGACCAGTTTCCTCTTCCTGCCCGGGTGGATTTGAACCTCGTTTCCCAGCGCCCCGATGTTCAGGCTGCCCTATGGAATATCAAACGTAACGAACATCTGGAAAAAGCGGCACGGGCTGCCTTTTACCCCAATATCAATCTGGTCGGTCTGATGGGGTTCAATAGCATCGGTATTTCCGATCTGGTGACCCCGGCCGGAGGAACCTATGCCTACGGCCCGGCCTTCGACCTGCCCATATTCGAGGGGGGAGCACTGGAAGGACAATTGCACGCGACGGAAGCGGCCCGAAACAGCGCCATCGATGCCTACAATCATGCCCTGCTCGTGGCCGTGCGCGAAATTGCCGATGGCCTCTCAACCATGAAGCATCGCCGTGAACGTCTTGAAGAGATTTCTGCTGCCGTTACCGCCAAGACCGCAGAAACAGAGATCGATCAGAAAAAATTTGGCACGGGAATTTCAGGGAAATTACCCTATCTTGAGGCTTTGATCCGTTTAGAGAGTGAACAAATGCAAAAAACCGAAGAGAGTCTGGATTGGCTGAACAGTATCACAGATACCGCCACGGCCCTTGGGGGAGGTTTTGGCGGGTGGGCATCATGAAAACCGGCCCCGTCAAACACGCCCGAATCCGCCATCACCGACTGCGCGGCGTAGGGATACTCAGCGGCATCACCCTGCTTTCCCTGTTGTCTTACTGGTACCTGTTTTTGCGCCCCGTGGTGGAAAGCGAGGATGCCTACGTCACGGGCAACATCATTCCGGTACAGGCCCTGACTCCCGGCATCGTATCCGATGTCCTGGTGGAGGATACCCTGCCGGTTCAACGGGGACAGTTGCTGGTCAAGGAAGAACACAATCTGTCTCAACTTCGTTTGCTGAAGGCCGAGTCGGCCTTGGCACAAGCCGTTCGTTCCACCAGCGGTTTGTTTCATCAGGTCGAAATGGAGCACGCCGAAATCGCCGCCTTGCAAGCCAAACAGGAACGCTTGACCCATGACCTTGCCCGCTACCGCAGCGCCGAACCCTCGGGGGCCGTTTCCGCTCAACTGGTGTCAGACACCCAGAATGAACTGGACGAATTGAACAGGACCCTCGACAAGGCCGCGGCTCGATTACTCAAAGCCCAGGCGCTGGTGACGGGCACCTCGCTGCAGAACAACCCTTTCGTGGCCAAAGCCAAGGCCGAGTTCATGGAGGCCCATATCGAAAACCAACGGGCCAATATTTATTCCCCGGTGGACGGTTACATCAGCAATCGACAGGTTCAGGCCGGTGAGCAGATCAAAACCGGACAGAGACTCATGGCCATCGTTCCGCTCGACGACCTGTGGATCACCGCCAATATCAAGGAAACCAGACTCGCCGGCGTGAGAACCGGAGAAACAGTCGAGATCATCTCCCATACCTACGGCGAGGATCACGCCTATCACGGAAAAGTTCTTGGCCTGGACCCGTCGGGGGGCAGCACTTTCAGTCTCTTCCCTCCCAATAACGCAACGGGCAACTATATCCACATCGTCGAACGAATTCCCGTCCGGATCAGTCTGTCAAAGTCCGAATTGATCCATCATCCGCTGCGTCCCGGCATGTCCGTCAAGGTCAAAATCGACACGAGTCACCCGGGTGAATTTCAAACACTGGACAGTGCAGTCGTCCTCACGGATCCCAGTTATACCACTACCCTTTATGGGAAAGAGGTGGAAATTGCCCAGGAAGCCGCCGATAAAATCATCCGGGGGAACCTGTAACCCACCCTTTCAGGATCGGGTCAGCCCGGCGTAGAGCAGAGGCAGTTTCTCCGGAAGGCGGGCCACATGGTCCACCACCAGGTAGTTGCGCGCCCCGAAAATCGTCGAAACATACTGGTCGGCACTGGGATCCAGAGTCAGGCAATAGACCTGTACACCTTCCCGAACCGCATCTTCCACCGCCTTGCGGGTATCGTAACGCAAATATTTACGGTCCCGCACATCCACATCAGCGGGCTCCCCATCGGTCAGCAGCATCAGCAACTTGCGCCCTTTCTTTTGCCATTCCAGATGAGTCGTGGCATGCCGGATGGCAGCCCCCATGCGCGTCGACAGTTGGCCCCGCATCCCGGCCAGACGGGCCTTGGCCAACTGGTCATAGGGCTGGTCGAAGTTCTTGAAACAGTAGTAACTGACATTGTGCCGACTGTCCGAGCAAAAACCATGGATGGCAAAGGGATCCCCCACCTTGCCGATGGCATCGGCCAGCAGTACACAGGCTTGTTGGGTCAAATGCAAGATGCTGTGGCTCTGGCCAGGAACCTTTTCGTTGGTGGAACGGGACAGGTCGAGCAACACCAGCACCGCAATGTCCCGTTCCTGGCGAAGGGTGCGCATCATGATGCGGGTATCGGGAGGAATCCCCATGCGTATGTCGCAGTATGCCCGAATGGCCGCGTTGAGATCCATCTCATCTCCCTCCTCCAACTTGCGCAAACGCTGGTTTTCTGCGGGTTGAAGAGCATCCAGCACGAAGCGCATGCGCGAAATCAGGGGCTTGTGCTCGGTAATGATCTCTTCCACCCATTGGGCATCCCCACTGTCGGGTAACTTTTCCAGGACACGAACCCAGGATGGGCGCTCGAGTTGCCCCTTATAGTCCCATTCCGGGTAACGGTACACGCCCAGGGCATCGGTATCCTTGTCCTCGACGGAAACACCAATATCCAGTTTGAAATTGAACAGTGCCGCGAGCAGGGAAAACTGTTTGGCTGACGGGTTATCGGACTCATCCACCACCCTGAAATTGAGCCCGAAAAATTTGAACCGCCGATTCCTGAGCACTTTTCTTGACACGGGCGCAGTCGTCTCGCTCACCCCGGAACGCGCAGCCCAACATTGGCGGTTATCGTCCCGATACGTCAGAAAAATCTGGCTGCCCCGGACCTTGACGGGGATTTTTTTGGCCCGAAAAGACTGCGCCAACGGGCGGCCCACCTGAACGGAAAAATCGTCCTGATCCAGGGGGATCGAACCGAACAGAACTCTTCCTTGCCGGATCCACTCATCCTCATCTTCATAGGTTGAATCCAGCAGCGCGCGCGCCAGACGTTCCAGATAGTGACCAGCCGAATTCCCCGCAGCCGGGGTGATGGTATGCAATCCCTGCCACAGCCGCAACAACCCCGGCCAGTCGCGTAGAGCCAACGCTTCGACGCGGGCATCTTCCACCATTTCCACCACGCGCCGGGTCCAGGCATCCAGTCCGCCCTGCGCCAGAGGAATGCCGTATTTCTGGTGGCATAGGGCATGGGCCAAGGCAGCACGGTATACTTCACCGCCGGGTACCCCCCCCTGTGACTCGAAAGTTTCTGGCAGATAAAGGACTCCATCCTGCCAGTGGGGGCGTCGACCCTCCCGCTCACTCCAGCCATGGCCCGTGGAAGCCAAGCGCACCTCGGTATCCCAAAAGGAGCGCCCATAAAAATAAAGACGGCGGCGCATCGTCCCAAAAGAGACCCCTCTGAGCGGTCGCAGGTGGTCCTGATCGAGCCGGCCCGAGCCGAAATAACGAATAAAAAAATCCGCCCAGGAAAATTTTTCGGGTACAGGAAAATCACTCATCGTCTGACCTGAGGAAAAGAAGCCGTTTCCAGCGCCTGCAAGTGTTTCTGGTTCAGGCGCACACATTGTTGCCAGGTGTCCCGCTGGGGGTTGGTGGGATCCTGCTCCAGAGAACAGGCACAGGTACACGCAGCCGCCTGATAACAGGCCGCCAGATGATCACCGCGACATTGGACCTGCAAGGGCGCACAACGAGGCTGACAATGATGGGCAATCACCCGTAACTGCTCCTGGTCTGCTTCCATTTTTTGGAAGTCCACCGTCTTCTGGGTCCAGGCCCCCCAGCCCATGAGCGCGCAGCCACCCAGAAATAGAAAACCGGCGCCACCGCGCAGCAACGTCAGGCGCAATCCGGAATGTTGCCGACCCGTTTGGGGCGCAGAGGAACGGGTAGAAAAATTCAACAGCCCAGCCGTCCCCTCCTTGAGATGCAAACGGTCACAGGCATCGATGCATTCTCCGCAATCGATGCAAATATCATGTTTTTGAATGCGGTTGGGTTCGATCCGGGTCGGACATACGGTCGCGCAATAATGGCATTTCTCGCAGTCCGCGACCCGTGCCCCGTCATGCTCGACATGGAGAGCCGCCCGGGTCTGGAACAGGCGCTGTCCCATGCGGTAGAAGCAGGCATAGTCGCAAAGAAAATAACGGACCACCGCGAGGTCGATGAACACAAAAAAAACGACGAATGCCAGCATGATGGCAAAATTAGCCTGGCGGGTCGTGGTCCCCCACAGAAACCCCCAGACATCCTGTGCCGGGTAATACAACTTGAGCACGACCAAACCGAGTAAGAAGGAAGCGGCCAGCAACGTGCCCCCCAATTTCAACCAGTTCAGCCAGCGATTTTTGGCCGGTGCCAGGACCAGACCCTGACCGTCCACCCGCACGTCAGCGCGTTTCCCCAGCCATTTGAAGGTCAGTGCATCAGCCCATTCGGTCAGAAGATTCTGCGGACAAGCCCAGCCGCACCATAGCGCACCGACGGTGACATAGGTCAACAGGGGCGCACTGAGAATCGCCAGCGCCATTCCGCTCAGGAACTGGTAGTTGTCCCACCAGATCGGTCGCCCAAAAAATATGAAACTGGCCGAAGCCAGATCGATCCTGAACACGCCCAGGACAGGAATCGCACAGAGTAAAATCAGTACCGTCAGTTGCACGACCCTGCGTTTGATATGGTAGGGCTTCACTTACGCCCATCCCGGAATTCGATCCTCTCTGTCATTCTCCTCTCCGCCCCTTAGTGACACTTGCATTACACCCGTGATTCGGTCATTCTATAGTATTATGGCGACTAGACAGGGAGCCCTCATGTTCAGTTCCTTCAATGTTCTCTTTGCGGTCTTTGCCATCCTGGCGCTGAACCTGACGGTCTTCGCCCTTGCCGTGCAGATGGACTTATTGATCATCGATTCCAACACCGCCAAGGTGATTGCCTGGTCCTGTGCCGTTGGTATGTGGCATATGGCCTGGCGTTTCCGGCACCCCCCGCGCCACTGAGAGATATCTCCCCATGAATTCGCCACGTCACTACCCGGAACACGAACACCTCGATGCGGGGCTGACCCATATTCAGCAAGCCCTGGATCAGGGACACCTGGCCAGCGGAGCGGCCAAGGGATTGTTGTATGGTTTGACGGAAACCCTGGGGGTCCTGCTCGGCGACCCCTCTTTGCCCGACCAGTTACGCGATGGTTATCAGGGCCTGATGGACAATGCCAGAGACTTGCAACAACGGCTGAATGAACACTGATCAGGTACGCTGAACCGAAGTGACAGGAACATGTCCTGTGACCACATGCTGACGCGCCGAGTCGCAATGGGTCGTCTGGTCATCAAAAAATATGTCGGCGCCGAAGGCCTTGAGCACCGGGCCCTTTTCCACCCCCCCCAGAAACACGGCTTCGTCGATCCGCACACCCCAGGCCCGTAGGGTATGAACCACGCGCTTATGGGTCGGTGCGTTGCGTGCCGTCACCAGAGCGGTACGAATGGGGCTATCCTGGGGACTACTGTCCCGTTGGATGCGATGCAGGGCCTCCAGAAAAGGGCGAAAGGGACCGCTGGCCAAAGGCGTGTTGGCCTTGGATCGTTCATGCTCGATGAACGCTTCCAGGCCGTGTGTCTTGTAGATCAATTCCGCCTCATCGGAAAACACCACGGCATCCCCGTCGAAAGCAATCCGTAATTGTGGGGAAGGATTATCTCCCACCGCAGAGGGCAGAATGGTCGCGGCGGCGATCCCCGCCCCCAATGCCAGGCGCACATCTCCTGCATCCGCCGACAAAAACAGGTGGATGCCCAAAGCCTCAGCATACTTCCAGGGTGTTTCCCCGCGCGAAAAAACCGCCCGGGTGATATTCAACCCATGGTGTTCAATGGCATTGAAGATGCGCAATCCCGTATCCGCGCTGTTCCTGGACAGCAAAATGACCTCCACGCTGGATTCCTCATGCTGATTCTTGAGAGCCAGCAATTTTTTCACCAGCCCGAACGCCACCCCTTCACCCAAGGGTTCGTTTTCATGGGCGATCTGATAATTGCTGTATTCCTCTACCCCGCGTGTTTCGAACAGGGCATGACTTTCTCCCAGTTCAAACAATGCCCGAGATGATATCCCGACCCTCAATTTTCCTGCCAGATCCACTGCCATCATGGTCTCCCTAAATGAAAGAACGGGGCCGCACAAACTTTCCCCCGACAGATCAGGACCAGTTGCTCTGACTGCCCCTCGAGTTCAGCCCATCCATCACCCGGCAGATCATGAGAGGTATAAGCAATGACCAGCCCGTCTGTAAGACAGGAAGGGGGACTGACAATGGCCGGTCGATCAAAATGCCGGCTGTCGATGAGCGCCACCACGGACAATCCCACCGAGGACCAGTTCAAAGTATAAATGGGATAGGGGCCCGCCAGCGCCTCGACCTGGCTTGCCATACGCGCATAGTCGTCCCCGCGCACACGCTGTTGATAGAGGGGGTACCCCACCGCAGAAATGCCGAGTCCCAGCAGAACCAGACCCACCACCCAGCGTTCCGGACGCAGGATTCCGTTCTGAAACAAGGCAGATTCGTGGGTCAGATAATACGTCGCCACCAACACCACCAGGCCATATTCGGGCAAAACGTAGCGTGGGGCGCTGTGCGGTGCAATCCAGTAAGGAAGAAAATTGAGCAGTGCCATGGCGGTCAATGATTTGACCGGGAAAGGCCAGGGAATGCCCTGTCGATGCTGTGAGACCAGCCCCCGGAGCGCCCACAGTGAAGAAGGCAGAAGCCCCGCCAGGATCGAAAGCGGGAATTCGCCCAGTTTCAGGAGCCAGGTCCCCAACGCATCGGCGGACAACAGTTTATCGCTCACATCGGCCAATTGCCCGGTCACCTGCTGGGTATCCTGGTGCCCCACGGTTCCCAGCCAGAGTCCCATGGGCAACAAGCCCAGAATGTAAACGCCCATCGCCTGACGGGACCACAGGAACGCCCGACTGGAGCGCTGACCGAGCAGAACCAGCCAGATGCCGCCATAATAAGCATAGGCCGTCATCACCTTGGTCAGATAGGAAGCAAAAATCGCCAACAATGACAGGAAAAGACAGAGCAAACTGCGCCGCTGCACCGCGTTCCATAACAAAAAAGCCGACAACACCATGAAAAATGCGAAAAGAGGGTCCGCATAGGCCAACCAACCTCGGTAAAACAGGACATCAGCAGTCACCAGATAAAGCAACCCGGCTACTTTCCCCGCACCCACCCCTGGCCAAAGGGCGCGCGCCCACCCGGCCAGAATCAGGGCGGTACCCAGAGTCGCCCCCAGGGTCACCAGGCGCGCTGCCAGCAATATCCGAGGCCAACCCACCACCCAGTGTGCCAGGGGAATCATCGCCCAGTTATACAGCGGGGGACGTCCGCCTACGCCGCCCAGCGACACCACACTACGAAAAATCTGGCGCTGCCACATTTCCATGGACATGATGGTGTAGTTGGCCTCTTCACCGACATAGGCGTGCAACAGGGACAGCCCGTAGGAAGCCAGTACCAGCCCCAGAATTCCCCAGTAATATCGGCGTAGAAACGACATTCATTCTCCCAGATAGGCTGCCCGCAATGCAGGACTGGCCAAACAGACCGCCGCACGGTCAGAAAACACCACACGCCCCGACTCCAGGATCAGAGCCCGATCACACAGTTCCAGGGCTCGCCGGGCATTCTGCTCCACCAGCAGCAAGGTCGTCCCGGCCTGTACCATTTCCGCAATGACCTCGAAAACCTCATCCACCCGCTGGGGGGCCAGCCCCATGCTGGGTTCGTCCAGCATCAGAAGGCGGGGTCGGGCCAGCAGTGCTCGCCCCAGGGCCAGCAACTGCTGCTCCCCACCCGAGAGTGTACCCGCAGCCTGGGTCCGTCGTTCATATAGACGAGGGAAACGCGCGTAGACCTTCTCCAGCGCCACCGGGTCGGAATGTCCCATCTGCCCCATCTGCAAGTTTTCCACGATGGACAAACGCGGGAAGACCCCTCGCCCTTCAGGAACCAGAATCAGGCCGGCGCGCGCCCGTTGCCAGGCCGGTCGGCGGGTCCAGTCCATGCCGTCGAACCTCAGACTTCCCTGCGCGAAAGGTACCACCCCGGCCAGAGCCTTCAGGGTACTGCTCTTGCCCGCGCCATTGGCCCCGATCAATGCAACCTTTTCCCCCTCTTCGAGTTGCAGGGAAAAGTCACGGACGGCTTCGATCCCCCCGTAATGCACCGCCAAATCGCGTACATCCAGAACAGGCTCAGCCATGGGACCCATGCCCCAGGTAGGCTTCGATGACTTGTGGGTTGGCCTGAATTTCCGCAGACGTTCCCTCGGCCAAACGTTGCCCATGATCAAGAACGGTGATGCGTTCGCACAATTGCGCAATCCAGCGCACATCATGCTCGATGACCAGCAGGGCAATCCCCGCAGCACGAATGCGCAGGATCAACTCGGCCATGTGCCCCCGTTCTGCCCCATTCATACCAGCCACCGGTTCATCCAGTGCCAGCAGACGGGGGCTCGTGGCCAGGGCACGGGCAATTTCCAGTCGTCGTTGCGCCCCATAGGACAGGGTACCGGCCACCCGGTGCGCCATTTCCTGCAACCCCACCCATTTCAACAATTCCTGAGCCCCTTCCCGAATCTCCCGCTCTTCGCGCCGCACGGCCGGGCCGTTGAACCAGGCGCCCAGCAATCCGCTGTGCGTCCGCCCATGAAACCCCACCATGACGTTTTCCAAGGCACTCATCTGGGGAAACACCCGAATGTTCTGGAAAGTACGCACCAGGCCCGCTCGGGCGACCCGATGGGGCTGACCTGCGGGCAAAGGTTGACCGGCAAAGGTCAACATCCCCCCATCGGGCATGTAGACCCCGGTCAGTACGTTGAAAAAGGTGGTTTTTCCGGCGCCATTCGGACCGATCAAGCCCACGATACTGGCTGGCTCGACCGTCAGTGAAACGTCTTGCAACGCCTGAATCCCTCCAAAGTGTTTGCTGATACCCCTTGCTTCCAGCAGACTCATGACGTATGCCATTCCCGTGCCCGAGCCCGGGACGGGAATAGTCCTTCAGGGCGCCAGCGCATCAGGACGACCAGGGTAACCCCGAAGAGGAGCAGGCGCAGAGTGGAGGGATCGATCAGGACGCGATGAAACCAGTGCTGTTGCCATCCCCCCAGGGGCCGCAGCACCTCGGGCAGAAAAGCGAGCAGAAGGGCACCTGCCACGACGCCGCGCAGGTTACCCATCCCGCCCAGTACCACCATACACAGGATCATGACGGATTCCTGCAAGGTAAAACTCTCCGGGCTGACGAAACCCTGAAATCCTGCAAACAGCCCCCCCGCCACGCCCCCAAAGACGGCCCCCAGCGCATAGGCCAGCAATTTGAGGCGGCGCGTATCCAGCCCCATGCTGGCCGCCGCAATCTCGTCTTCGCGAATGGCCATCCAGGCTCGTCCAATCCTGGAATATTCCAACCGCCGGGAAAGAAAGAGCGCCAGCAGGACGAACAGAAGAAACAGGTAATAGGTTCCCACCAAGGCAGGCAACGGGATGCCCAGCACCCGATGGGGACGGGCAAAGGACCAGGTCCCCAGATGGAGGGCATCGATCATCGTAATTCCCTGCGGACCGTTGGTGATATTGACCGGCGCAGTCAGATTGTTGAGAAAAACCCGGATGATCTCGCCAAAACCCATGGTCACGATGGCCAGATAATCTCCGCGCAGACCCAGAGTCGGCCAACCCAGCGCCACGCCAAAACTGGCCGCCACCAGAACCCCCGTGGGCAGGATGGCCCAAAGAGGCCAATGCAGCCCAAACTGGGGCGATGCCAACAGGGCATAGGCATAAGCCCCCACTCCGAAGAAGGCGATGAACCCCAGGTCCAGAAGACCAGCATAGCCCACCACGATGTTGAGACCAACGGCCAGCAAGACGGACAGCAGGGCAAAATCCAGGATACGCACCCAACCCCGCCCCAGCAGTCCTTCAATCACCCAGGGCAAGAGCAGGATGCCCAGGAACATCCACAGGGGCCTGAAACGAGTGAGGGGGACAATCATACCTTTTCCGGGGCATGGCGCCCCAACAGACCGGAAGGGTGAAACAGCAGAACCAGGATCAGGGTGGCAAAGGAAAAAACATCCTTGTAGTTGCTGCCAAACAGATTTCCCGTCCAATCCCCCAGATAGCCGGCCCCCAAGGCTTCCAGCAAGCCCAGCAGAATCCCGCCCAGCACCGCGCCGGACAAGTTGCCGATCCCCCCCAGTACGGCCGCCGTAAACGCCTTGAGTCCCAGCATGAATCCCATGGTGTAGTGGGCCACCTGATAGTAGGCCCCCACCATCAACCCGGCAACGGCGGCAAGCGCAGCGCCAATCACAAAAGCCAGGGTAATCATCCGTTCCGTGTCTATCCCCAGCAACTGGGCAGCCATGGGATTTTGCGCCGTCGCACGCATGGCACGCCCAAGCGCCGAGCGCTGGATAAGCCAAAGCAGTCCGCCCAACAGCCCGAGACTTCCCAGCACGATCACTCCCTGAAGAGGACTGATGAGCACGCCCCCCAGCGCCAGGGAATGGGTCAACCCCAAATCTGGAAAAGAACGATAGCCACGTCCCCAGAGCAGGGCCGAACTCTGTTCCAGCACCATCGACATTCCGATGGCCGTGATCAAGGGAGCCAGTTTGGGCGCATGGCGCAGGGGACGATAGGCCAACCGTTCCAGCGCCATCCCCAGCAACACGCAGGCCCCCATGGCCCCCGCGAGTCCTCCTGCCAGAGCCACGGGGAGGGGTGCGCCCCATCCCTGCAAGGTACGTACCAGGGAAAGGGAAACCAGGGCGCCGATCATGACCAGATCCCCATGGGCAAAGTTGATCAGTTCAAGTATCCCGTATACCAGGGTGTACCCCAAGGCAACCAGGGCATAGATGCACCCCAGTGTCAGGCCATTGAGCACCTGTTGCAGGAACGTTACCATGGGCGGCAAAAACGTCCCGACCTCACAACCACTCCCGCCCGTTGATGAATCGTTCGAGTAACGCGGCTTCGGGCGACCCCGCTTCGGGATGCCAGTCGTAACGCCAGCGCACGATCGGGGGCAAGGACATCAGGATCGACTCGGTACGCCCCCCGGACTGAAGGCCAAATAGCGTCCCTCGATCATAGACCAGATTGAATTCCACATAACGCCCCCGCCGATAGGCTTGAAAATCTCTTTCCCGATCGCCGTAGGGCAGGGAACGGCGACGTTCGACGAGGGGCAGATAGGCCGCCAGAAAATGATCGCCCACACTGCGCCAGAGGGCCTCGGCCTGGGGCAGGGGCAACTCGTTGAAGTCATCGAAGAAAATGCCGCCCACGCCGCGCGGTTCCTGCCGATGTTTGAGAAAGAAGTACTCGTCGCACCAATGTTTGAACCGGGGATAGTAATCGGTCCCGAAGGGAGCCAGGGCGGCATGACAGGTTTGATGAAAATGACGGGCATCTTCCTCGAAACCGTAATAAGGCGTGAGATCCATGCCCCCCCCGAACCACCAGACCGGCGCAGCATCCTCGGCAAAGGCGGCAAAGAAGCGGATGTTCATGTGGACGGTAGGGACATAAGGGTTGCGGGGGTGCAGTACCAGGGAGACCCCCATGGCCTCGAAGCGGCGTCCGGCCAACTCGGGGCGATGGGCGCTGGCCGAGGGCGGCAAGCCGGGGCCCATGACATGGGAGAAGTTCACCCCCCCGCGCTCGAAAAGAGCCCCTTCTTCCACGAGCGCACTCAGTCCTCCCCCGCCCTCCGGCCGAGTCCAGGCATCCCGTCGGAACGTATGGCCATCGGTTCTTTCCAAAGCCATGACGATGCGTTCCTGCAGATCCATCAGGTAAGCTTTCAACCGCTCGGGATCGAAAGAAGAATGGGATAGGGTCTGTTCTGCCATAATGTCATCCATGAGTGAAGAAAAACGCCCCCATCTGGTGCTGGTGGACGGGTCATCGTACCTTTACCGCGCCTTTCATGCCTTGCCCGACTTGCGCAACCGCCATGGAGAACCCACCGGCGCGTTGTACGGCGTACTGAACATGCTGGCCCGACTGAAGGAGGATTATAAGCCGGATCATGTGGCCTGCGTGTTCGATGCCCCCGGTCCCACCTTCCGCCATCAGGCCTTTCCTGACTACAAGGCACAGCGCCCCGCCATGCCGGCCGACCTGGTCGGTCAGATCGCACCCCTGCACCAGGCCATTCGCGCCCTGGGCTGGCCCCTCCTCCAGGAATCGGGGGTAGAGGCGGACGATGTCATTGCCACCCTCACCCACCAAGCCCGAATGTTAGGCTGGAAGGTCACCATCTCCAGTGGCGACAAGGATCTGGTCCAGTTACTGACGGATGGGGTCACCCTGATCAACACCCTCTCCAACGAACGCCTGGACGTGGTCCGAGCCACCGAAAAGTATGGAGTGGCACCCACCCAGTTCGTAGATTACCTGACCCTGGTGGGCGATACGGCAGACAATGTTCCCGGTGTTCCCAAAGTTGGCCCAAAAACCGCAGCCAAATGGATCCAGCAGTTCGGCACATTGGACGACCTGATGGCCCGTTCCGACGAAATCGGCGGCGTCGTCGGCAATCATCTGCGGCACAGTCTCGATTGGTTGCCCCAAGCCCGCTTTCTGATCACCCTCAAATCCAGCGTCCAACTCTCCGAATCTCCGGAAACCCTGGTGTGGCATGCGCCCGATGACGCTGCGTTGGCAGTCCTGGCAGAACGCTATGACCTCAAACGCTGGAAAAATTCGGCACCGGCCAGCCCTGTGCCCCTCGCTCCGCCTCCCACCCCCACCCCACCCCCGGAGTTGCATTACGAAACCCTGTTGACTTCCACGCAACTGGAGTACTGGCTGACCCAACTGGAACAGGCAGACCTGACCGCTCTCGATACGGAAACCACGGGGCTCGACCCGCTGCAGGACACCCTGGTGGGACTTTCCTTCTGCTGCGACGGCCTGCACGCCGCCTATCTGCCCCTGGCCCACCGGACCCTGGGCGCCTCTCCCCAGCTTCCTTTCGAAGAAACCCTCCAGCGTTTGCGCCCCTGGCTCGAAAACCCGGCAGCGGCCAAGGTGGGACAACATTTGAAGTATGACACCCACATTCTGGCCAATCACGGTATCGCCCTGCGTGGCATCCGCCACGATACCCTGCTTCAGTCCTACCTGCTCGAGGCACACCAACCCCACGGCCTGGAAAGTCTGGCACGCCGCCACCTGGGACGAGAGACCCTGTCCTATGAGACGGTGACCGGCAAGGGGGCCAACGCCATCGGCTTCGAACAGGTCGCGCTGGACCAAGCCACGATCTATGCCGCTGAGGATGCAGAAGTCACCCTGGCGGTACACAAGGTCCTGTACCCCCAACTCTGCACCGAACCCCGCCTCCTCGAGTTGTATGAAACACTGGAACTGCCGATTCAGCAAGTCCTGTGGCGCATGGAGCGGTACGGGGTACTTCTGGATGCGGCCGTTCTGAACCAGCAGAGTACCGAGTTATCCGGTCAACTCAGCGCGCTCGAAAGTCAGGCCCATGTCCTGGCAGGACAACCCTTCAATCTCAACTCCCCCAAACAGGTTCAAACCCTGTTGTTCGAAACTCTTGGACTGCCGGTTCTCAGGAAGACGCCCGGAGGGCAGCCCTCCACCGATGAAAGTGTGCTGGAACAACTGGCCCTCGACTTTCCCCTTCCCAAGTTGCTTCTGGACTACCGAACCCTGGCCAAACTCAAGTCCACCTACACCGATGCACTGCCCAAACGGATCAACCTCGAAACGGGGCGAGTGCATACCCATTTTGCCCAGGCGGTGGCGGTCACCGGACGCATCTCCAGCAGCGACCCCAATTTACAAAACATTCCCATTCGCACGGCCGCCGGGCGACGCGTCCGGGCAGCGTTCATCGCTCCTCCCGGCCATGTCCTCATGGCGGCGGATTATTCCCAGATCGAATTGCGCCTCATGGCCCATCTGTCCGAGGACCCCGGACTGCTGAACGCCTTTGCCCAGGGCCTGGACGTACACCGATCCACCGCCGCCGAACTCTTTGCCGTGGCGGTGGATCAGGTCACTGCAGATCAGCGCCGCGCCGCCAAAGCCATCAACTTCGGACTGATCTACGGGATGTCGGCCTTCGGTCTGGCCCGGCAACTCAATCTCACCCGTTCCGCCGCGCAACATTACATGGAACGCTATTTTCAACGCTACCCCGGGGTGGCCCTGTATATGGAGAAAACTCGCCAGCAGGCGCGGGAAAAAGGGTATGTGGAAACTCTTTTCGGACGCCGCCTGTTCCTTCCTGAACTCAAAAACTCAGGGGCCGGCCGGCGTCAGGCTGCGGAGCGGGCCGCCATCAATGCCCCTCTTCAGGGCACGGCTGCCGATCTGATCAAACGCGCCATGCTGGCGGTACAGGGCTGGCTGGATGAAACCCGGAGCCAGAGCCGTCTGATCCTGCAAGTTCACGACGAATTGATCCTGGAAGTCCCCGAGGATGAAGTTTCCCGGTTGCGTCCCCACCTCATCCGCCTCATGGAAGGGGTTGCCTCCCTTCAGGTGCCCTTGAGCGTAGAGGTGGGGACAGGAAAGAACTGGGATGAAGCCCACTAAAACCATGGCAGGGGTATAATGGCGGCTTTTCCACCCCCCATCGAACCCGCGTGATGCAGATCGGACCTTATCGGCTCAAAAATGCCCTCGTGGTCGCCCCCATGGCAGGCGTGACCGACCGTCCATTCCGCCAATTGTGCAAATTGATGGGTGCTGGTCTGGCCGTGTCGGAGATGGTTTCTTCCAATTCCCTGCTCTGGGGTTCTGAAAAAACTCGCCGCCGGGCCAACCATGACGGGGAAGTGGAGCCCCGCACCGTACAGATTGCCGGGGCCGACCCGCGCATGATGGCCGAGGCCGCTCGCTACAATGTCGATCAGGGGGCTCAGATCATCGACATCAACATGGGGTGCCCCGCCAAAAAAGTATGCAATGTCATGGCGGGTTCGGCTCTGCTCCAGGATGAACCTCTGGTGGCGCGCATTCTCGAAGCGGTGGTCTCCGCCGTGCCGGTCCCCGTCACCCTCAAGATCCGGACAGGGTGGGACCGCGAACATCGCAATGCTCTGAGTGTGGCGCGACTGGCGCAGGATTTTGGGATCCAGTCCCTGGCCATTCATGGCCGGACACGGGCCTGCGGCTACTCTGGTGACGCCGAATACGACACCATCACCGCCGTAAAAGCTGCCGTAACGATTCCCGTCATCGCCAATGGCGACATCACCAGCCCCCAAAAGGCCCGGACCGTGCTCCATCAAACCGGCGCCGATGGAATCATGATCGGCCGGGCGGCTCAGGGACGTCCCTGGATCTTCCGGGAAATTCAGCATTACCTCGACACCGGGACCCTGTTACCCCCTCCCGGCGTCCTCGAAATTCACCAGGTCCTGCTGATGCACCTGGAAGACCTCTATCACTTCTACGGAACCGAGTTAGGCGTGCGCGTGGCGCGCAAGCATATCAGTTGGTATACCCGCGGACTGGCGAATTCCGCCAATTTCCGGCATGCCATGAACCGACTCCAGGACATCGGAGGGCAACGCCATGCAGTCACCGAGTTTTTCGAGAGACAC
Source organism: Pseudomonadota bacterium (assembly GCA_021828745.1). The sequence goes on along the minus strand of JAJZDE010000010.1, from coordinate 4,304 downwards.
GCTCTTTACAGCCCCACCCTGTGTTACGAGGAACCTCCGGTTGCCGAGGAGCTCGCGGCATGAAACCCGTTGAAACCGAATTGTCCGCCTGTATCCGGCGCATGGTGGAAACGTACTTCCAGCATCTTGAGGGAGAGCGGTGCTCTGCGCTCCATGACCTGGTCGTTCACAGTGTCGAAAAACCCCTGCTCGAAGTCGTTCTGGCGCATTGTGCCCAAAACCAGACGCGCGCTGCCGAATTACTCGGCCTCAACCGCACGACCCTCCGCAAAAAAATGCAACGATATCAACTCCTATGACCCTTCAACGCGCCCTCCTCAGTGTTTCCGATAAAACCGGTCTGATCGAACTGGCCCAGGCTTTGCACCACCTCAACATCGAATTGCTTTCCACGGGAGGAACGGCGCAAGCGCTACGCGACGCCAAAATTCCTGTACGGGAAGTTTCCGACCTTACCGGCTTTCCGGAAATGCTCGACGGACGGGTCAAAACCCTTCACCCCAAGATTCATGGAGGTTTGCTGGGTAATCGGGATATCCCCAGTCATCAGGAAGCCATGGCCCGGCACGGAATAGACCCCATCGACCTGGTGGTGGTCAATTTGTACCCGTTTCGGGAAACCATCGCCCAACCCGGCGTCACATTGGAAGAAGCCATCGAGAATATCGACATCGGGGGCCCCGCCATGGTCCGCTCCGCAGCCAAAAACCATGTCCATGTCGCCGTGGTCACGGACCCCGCCGATTATCCGCGCCTGCTCGATGAACTGGAAAAGAACCGCGGGATGCTCAGCGCCGCCACCCGTTTCGAACTGGCCGTCAAGGCTTTCTCCCATACCGCAGAATACGATGGGGCCATTGCCACTTACCTGTCCGGTTTGAATGCTGCATCCCAAGCCGATGGGTACCCTGAGCGGCTGCACCTGTCCTTTGTCAAACACCAGTCCCTGCGCTACGGCGAGAACCCGCACCAGGGGGCAGCGTTCTACCGCGATCCTGCCGCCCCTTCCGGTGTACTGGCTCATTACCGCCAACTGCAGGGCAAGCCCCTGTCCTACAACAATATCGCGGATGCAGATACGGCTTGGGATTGCGTGCGTTTTCTCGACGCGCCTGCCTGCGTCATCGTGAAACATGCCAACCCCTGTGGCGTGGCCCTGGGCAACCAGGCGCTGGATGCCTACCAGCGCGCCTACGCCACCGACCCCACCTCGGCCTACGGAGGCATCATCGCCTTCAACCGAACGGTGGACGAAACCACAGTGGAAGCCTTGCAACGTCAGTTCGTGGAAGTTCTGATTGCCCCCGGGTTTACCCCTTCTGCCTTGCAATGCCTCACCCAAAAGGCCAATGTGCGTGTCCTGCAACTGCCTGGTGACAAAGGACTGAACCGATGGGACATGAAACGCGTCGGGGGAGGCCTGCTGGTTCAAACCTCCGACCCCGGTGGATTGAACGAAGACACGCTCAAGGTGGTCACGCAGATCGCCCCCACCGAGGAACAATGGACCGATCTGCGCCTGGCCTTCCACGTCGCTCATTACGTCAAATCCAATGCCGTGGTGTTCTGTGGCCAAGGTCGGACTCTGGGCATCGGCGCCGGACAGATGAGCCGTGTGGACAGCACCCGCATTGCCCAACGTAAGGCCGAGGATGCGAAACTCTCGTTGCAGGGAAGTGTCGCCGCCTCCGATGCCTTCTTTCCGTTTCGGGATGGCCTCGATGTCCTGGCTCGCGCCGGCGCTCGTGCCGTCATCCAACCCGGGGGCAGCCTGCGCGATGGCGAAGTCATCGCCGCTGCGGACGAGCAAGGGGTTGCCATGGTGCTGACCGGCATTCGTCATTTTCGTCATTGAGCACACTGAATCATGAAGATTTTGGTCATCGGTAGCGGAGGACGGGAGCATGCGCTGGCGTGGCGCCTGACCCAGTCCCCCAGGGTTTCCCATGTATTTCTGTCCCCAGGAAATGACGGCGCAGCGCATGAGGAGGGCGTCCACTGCGTCCCCGTGCAAGGGATCGACGCCTGGTTGGACCTGGCGCGCCGGGAGCAGGTAGCGTTTACCGTGGTGGGACCCGAAGCCCCCGTGGCGGCGGGGATCGTGAACCGGTTCCGGGATGCAGGACAAGCCATTTTTGGCCCCACCCTGGAAGCCGCCCAACTGGAAATATCCAAGGACTATGCCAAACGCTTCATGCACCGGCATGGCATTCCCACCGCACATTTTTCCACCTTTGAAGACCCGGTGCTGGCCCACGCCCATCTCGAGCAGGTGGGGGCGCCCATCGTCGTCAAAGCCGATGGACTGGCTGCGGGCAAGGGAGTCGTGGTCGCCCAGACTTTGGAAGAAGCTCATCATGCCGTCGATGCCATGCTGGACGGAGGTTTGGGGGAGGCGGGACGACGGGTGGTGATCGAAGAATTTTTAACGGGGGAAGAAGTCAGTTTCATCGTCATGGCGGACGGCGAACAGGTATTGCCTCTCGCTACCAGCCAGGACCATAAACGCCTGCGCGACAATGATGAAGGCCCCAATACGGGGGGCATGGGCGCTTATTCACCGGCGCCCCTCATCACCCCCACCCTGCATGGACGCATCATGCGCGAGGTCATTCAACCGACGCTGCAAGGCATGATCCAGGAAGGACACCCCTACACGGGTTTTTTATATGCCGGACTGATGATCGCGCCTAATGGAACGATCAAGGTACTGGAATACAACTGTCGCCTGGGAGACCCGGAAACCCAGCCGCTTCTCATGCGTCTGAAAACCGACCTGGTGGATCTGATCGAAACCGCTCTGGAAGGCCACCTGCGGGATGCCGTAGCTGATTGGGACCGTCGTCCCGCACTTGGCGTGGTCCTGGCAGCCCCAGGTTACCCTGAGCATCCGGTGGTGGGTTTTCCCATCACCGGTCTGGATGCCTCCTTGCCGGATACGCACCTCTTTCATGCCGGAACGCGCCAGGAGGGGAAGCAGTGGGTGACTCAGGGGGGACGGGTCGTATGTGTCACGGCCCTGGGCGACACCCTGAAAGCCGCCCGCCATCAGGCCTATGAACGAATCCGGCTCCTGCACTTCGACGGCATGCAATACCGGCAGGATATTGGCTGGCGCGCGCTGAAACCCCACGGCACTCCCTAAACCCGAATAACCCGCCCAGTGATCAGATCAGCGACCGTGGAGGGACGGGCGCTGGCCTGACAACGCCCATCGATGACCCGTACCCGGGAACCAAACGCCTGACGACACGCCCGTGCTGTTTTCAGGGGTTTCCGCCCACTGCGATTGGCACTGGTGGAGACGAGCGCCATGTCGAGGCGTCGACATAACCGGGCCAGAGGCCCATAGTCATCCTGACGCAAGGCAATGCGCGGTCGAAAATCCCCCTCAAAGCCGCGCTTTCGGCCCCGTAACCAAGTAGTCATGGGCTGACGGGCGGGAATCAGCCAAGTGTGCCCCCCAGGCCACCGCGCCTGCAGACGTGCTTCTTCTTCTACACTCAGGGGAACATGGAAGCGACGCAGAAGATCCCGGCGGTCCGCAACCACGATCAGACCCTTATGGACCGGACGGGACTTGAGACGCAACAGGGCGCGCAAGGCAAGGTGATTGCTGGGATCGCACCCCAGGCCATAGACGGCCCGGGTAGGGTAGGCCACGAGCCCTCCTTTGCCAAGAAAAGTGCGCAATCCGCGCATGCGTTCATCCATGTCGCCCCATCGAGTTTCATCCCATTGAACAGAGGTCAGGATATACCAAGTGCCCAACACCTGTTAGAATTCGCCCATGACTTCCTTCTTTCGCACGCTATTTTCGATTGGGCTCGTGGTTCTGGGTGTGCAGGGTTCCTTTGCCGAAGAACCATTGCCCCCATTGGGAACGGATACCCCCTTGCCCCCCACTCTGGACGATTCTCGCCCTGATGTGCCGGACGCCCCCTCCAAAGAGCGCCCGCCCGGCCCCGTTCAGGCTGCTCCTTCAGTGCCTCGGACCAAGGAAACCCAACCCCGGAGTAGTGCATCCGATGCCAATGATGTCAATGCGCAAGTCACGATCGTGGAGCGAGACAGCGCACGCTTCGAGGAATACCGGATTCGCGGACGTCTGTACAAAATAAAAGTCACCCCAAAAGTCGGCCCTCCCTATTACCTGATCGATGAAGATGGCAGTGGCATCTGGCACCAGCGCGATGTGATTGAAGACTATGTTCAGCCCCCTCAGTGGGTCATTTTCGAATTCTAAGCACGGATCACCGCTTCATGGCTGTCTTTACCACGGTTTCTCCAGAGGAACTCTCACT
>JAJZDE010000099.1 GCA_021828745.1 Pseudomonadota bacterium | reverse complement strand
AGTTGCTCGATCACGCCGCCGAACACGGTTACGGTTTGCCTGCCTTCAACGTGAACAACCTGGAACAGATCCAGGCCATCATGGAAGCCGCAGCAGCCACCAACAGTCCCGTCATCATGCAAGGTTCAGCCGGTGCCCGTAAATATGCCGGCGAGCCTTTCCTGCGCAAGTTGATCGAAGGCGCTGTGGAAATGTATCCCGATATTCCCGTATGTATGCATCAGGACCATGGGGCCAGCCCTGTCGTGTGCCAGCGTTCCATCCGCTCCGGTTTTTCCAGCGTGATGATGGATGGATCCCTGATGGAAGACATGAAGACTCCTTCCAGTTTCGAGTACAACGTCAATACGACACGCCGTGTGGTGGAAATGGCCCACGCCGTGGGCGTCTCGGTGGAGGGCGAACTGGGCTGTCTGGGTTCCCTGGAATCCGGCATGATGGGTGAAGAGGATGGACACGGCTCCGATGACAAGTTGAGCCATGACCAGTTGCTGACGGATCCGGAGCAGGCAGCGGATTTCGTTCGTCAAACCGAAGTCGATGCCCTGGCCATTGCCATCGGGACCAGTCACGGGGCCTACAAGTTCACCAAGGCGCCCACGGGGGATACGCTGGCGATCTGGCGCGTGAAGGAAATCCATGCCCGTATTCCCAATACCCATCTGGTCATGCACGGCTCTTCCTCCGTGCCTCAGGACTGGCTCGAAATCATCCGGGCCAATGGCGGAAACATCAAGGAAACCTATGGCGTGCCCGTGGAAGAAATCGTCGAAGCCATCAAGTATGGCGTGCGCAAGGTCAACATCGACACCGATATCCGTTTGGCCATGACCGGGGCCATGCGTCAACTCATGTTCAAGAAACCCGAAGAATTCGACCCGCGCAAGTTTCTGGCCGAGGCCCGCAAGGCCGCCACGGGGATCTGCAAGGCCCGCTTCGAGGCTTTCGGCAGCGCCGGACAGGCCAGCAAGATCAAGCCGATCTCCCTGGAAGTCATGGGGGACCGCTATGCCAAGGGTGAACTCAAACCCCAGGTGCGCTAGGATCCCGGAACGCCAGAACTTTTTTTCATCCCAAACTTATCGACAAGAGATTTCATCATGACGCAAGGTACAACCTCCACGGCAACGATGGCCAATGCCATTCGCGCACTGGCGATGGATGCGGTTCAAAAAGCCAATTCCGGCCACCCCGGCGCGCCCATGGGCATGGCAGAAATGTCCGTGGCCCTGTGGGACCGACATTTGAGACACAATCCCACCAACCCGCACTGGGCGGACCGCGACCGTTTCGTCCTGTCCAATGGTCATGCTTCCATGCTGCTCTATGCCCTGTTGCACCTCACGGGCTACGATCTGCCCATGGAGGAACTCAAGGCGTTCCGCCAGTTGCACAGCAAGACTCCCGGGCATCCGGAGTATGGCCTCACCGTGGGCGTGGAAACCACCACCGGCCCCCTGGGGCAAGGGATCACCAATGCGGTGGGTTTCGCTCTGGCAGAGCGCCTGCTGGGGGAACAGTTCAACAAGCCCGGGCATACGATCGTGGACCACCATACCTACGTGTTCATGGGCGATGGCTGTCTGATGGAAGGGATCAGTCACGAAGCATGCTCTCTGGCAGGGACCCTGGGGCTGAATAAACTCATCGCCTTCTGGGATGACAACGGTATCTCCATCGACGGTCACGTGGAACCCTGGTTTTCGGAAGATGTGCCCGGACGATTCGAAGCCTATGGCTGGAATGTGGTTCGACCCATCGATGGACATGATGTGGAGGCGGTATCGAAGGCCATCGAGGCCGCCAAAACCAGTACCAGGCCTACCCTGATCTGTTGCAAGACCATCATCGGCAAGGGCAGCCCCAACAAGCAGGGGACCCACGATGTGCATGGCGCTGCCTTGGGCAATGAGGAAATCGCGGCGACCAGAAAGATGCTCGGCTGGAATTATGGCCCCTTTGAAATCCCTGCAGAAGTTTATGCGGCCTGGGACGCCAAGGCGCGTGGGCAGGCCCGGGAGGCCGAGTGGAACCAGCGTTTCGCGGCCTACCAGGCTGCCTACCCCAGCGAGGCGGCCGAGTTCACCCGCCGCATGAAGGGGGATTTGCCCGCCAATTTTGAACGGGCCGCCCTGGAATTCGTGGCCAAGTGTCGGGACAAGTCAGAAAGCATTGCCACCCGCAAGGCCAGTCAGAATACCCTGGAAGCCCTGAGTCCCGCCCTGCCCGAATTTTTTGGGGGATCGGCGGACCTGACGGGATCCAACCTGACCAACTGGAGTGGCAGCAAGCCGATGAATGCCACCACCCCCGGAAATTATCTGAGTTACGGGGTGCGGGAGTTCGGCATGAGCGCCATCCTCAACGGGGTGGCCCTGCACGGCGGGTTCATTCCCTACGGCGGGACCTTCCTGACCTTCTCGGATTACAGTCGCAATGCCCTGCGCATGGCGTCTTTGATGCGGATTCGCAGTATCTTCGTGTTCACCCACGATTCCATTGGCCTGGGAGAAGACGGCCCGACGCACCAGTCCATCGAACATGTGTCCAGTTTGCGCCTGATCCCGCACATGGACGTCTGGCGTCCCTGTGATACCACGGAAACGGCGGTTTCCTGGGATGCAGCCATCCGTCGCAAGGATGGCCCCAGTTCCCTGATTTTCAGCCGTCAAAACCTGCCCTTCCAGACCCGTACGCCCGAGCAGATCATCGAGATCAGCAAGGGGGGCTATGTCCTGAAGGAAGCCGATGGGGCGGCACAGGCCATTCTCATCGCCACCGGTTCGGAAGTGGGGTTGGCTGTGGAAGCGCAAAAACTTCTGGCGGCGGAAGGCATTGCCGTGCGTGTGGTATCCATGCCCTCCACCTCGGTTTTCGACCGTCAGGATGCAGAGTACCGCGCCACCGTTCTGCCCAGACATGTGCCCAAGGTGGCCGTGGAAGCAGGCAGCACGGCACTGTGGTGGAAGTACGGCTGTAATGCCGTGGTGGGGATCGACACCTTCGGGGAATCCGCTCCCGCCGGGGCCCTGTTCAAGCACTTTGGTCTGACCGCCGACAAGGTGGCCGCCACGGTCAGGGGCGTTCTCTAAACCGAACGTAACGCTCAAAAAATGGCCTTCCCTCGCAAGGGGGAAGGCCATTTTTATTTCAATCTCGAACAGGTTGTTGTAGTTTAACAACACCGGAATTTTTTTTTTACCAATTGTTACAAAACTATTTACAGGTTCATTAAGCGGGTGTTAATTTTTGACCTGGCGCAAATCGCCCCATCTTGGGACGCGATGCACCAATTCGGTTCCTACAGAAAAACATAGGGGGTTTCAGAATGAAGGTATCCAACCTGCTTGGAAAGGCAAAGGGCTCAGCCCTGTTGCTGCTGGGCACGGCATCCGTGGTGGTATCCATGGACGCCAATGCCATTCCGGTCTTTGCTCGGCAAACCGGCTTTAAGTGTGTAGCCTGTCACGTTGGGGGCATGTTCCCGCAACTCACTTCACTCGGGCGTATGTTCAAGTTGACCGGTTACACCATGGGTAACCGCCCCAACCTGGATGGTCTGGAAGTTCAGAATGACTACCCACCCGTGGCCATCATGGTGCAGGGCGCGAAGCAGTACTACAACAACACGAGCCATAGCGTCAATGGTAACGCACCTTCATCGTCTGCGGATCTGCAGGTGGTGAGCCTGTTTGCCGGTGGCAAGATCACCGACAACTTCGGGGCCTTCATGCAATGGACGGGGCAAAAATACTCGCAGATGCAAAGCGGGACGCAAGCGGGCTATCAAAGCGCTGCCATCGACAATACGGAATTCCGTTATGCCGATCGTACCGTGACCCCCAGCAGCGATATGATTCTGGGCGCCTACATCAACAACCGTGCCATGATGTCCGATGTCTGGAACAACTTTGGTGCCTGGGAATCGGGTTGGATCAATTACTTCAATGCAGGCAATGCGCAGGCACCGACCACCTACCTGATGGGAGAATCATCCCAGCACGCAGCGGTGGGGGTTGGGGGGTATTTCTTCAAGGACAAGACCTGGTACGGTGAACTGGCCATCTACAAGTCACCCACCCACGGTCCATTCTCCATTCTGACTGCGGGCGCAACCTCGGTCAACGCTACACCTGTTGGTTCAACCTCTCTTCTTGAACCTTCTCCTTACTTCCGTTTCGCATACAACAAAGAATGGGGCCCGAATAGTTTCGAAGCAGGGCTTCATGGCATGATGTCCTATGTTTACGGAACTCCTCTCTATGGAGCGCCAACAAATACATTCTCACAACCCGGAGGACCTGCAAGTTCCTACCATGACGTTGGACTAGACGCTCAGTACCAGTACGTACTGGATCCGCACTACTTTGCGGCTCATGCACGGGTGACCCGAGAATTTATGAACAATGCGATGGGCACCACTAACTACCAAGGGCTTATGGCGAGTAATGCGACGGATAACCTGACCGAAACCTATGTTGACGCTACCTACGTGTACGAAGCCAAGTATGGGGCTCAACTGAGTTATGCTGGCGCCAATGGATCAAATGATGTTGGGCTCTATAGCATGACCACTGTTGGAAGTCCTAACTGGAAGTCCTGGACTCCGAATGTCTTCTGGCAACCCTACCAGAACCTGCGTATTGGGTACATGTACACCTTCTACACCGAGATGGGTGGGGTGTCTAGCGGAAGTAATCTTTCCTTTGGTGGTGCCAAATTCAGCCCGGCGAATTTCAATACCTCCATGCTGTACCTCGGGTTCATTTATTAATAGGGGATGAATATGAAAAATGTTAAGACCATTCTGACCCTTTCCGCCTTGTCTCTGGCGCTGGGGGCTTGCTCCAC
>JAJZDE010000009.1 GCA_021828745.1 Pseudomonadota bacterium | reverse complement strand
CTATAAACGCCGGATCAATCAAATACGGAGCGGTCAGCGCGCAAATCAACAACTATCGCTACTTTTTGGTGAGCGAGATTAACCAGAGTCGAAGACTGATCATCGGTTCGATGAGATAATGAGCGAAGTCTCGATGGTCAGTATCCGTATCATTCATTTGTTGCAGATATCCTGCCGGATGGGGCAGAAGTTCTCCGCCGTACCTGGACTAAACTGGGCATGGATTCCACAAACACTTATTCTAAAACAAATAATGACATTAAGCAAAGCATTCGTGGAATGGCTGGAAGTGGATGAAGATCATGTCGGTCAGCGTCTCGACAATTTTCTGCAGGGATACCTCAAAGGGGTCCCCAAAAGCCATGTCTATCGTCTGTTGCGCAACGGCGAGGTACGGGTCAACAGCAAGCGTGTCGATCCTTCCTATCGGCTTCAAAATCAGGATCGTCTGAGGATTCCTCCGGTACGTCGGGCGACGCCTGAGGAGGGGGAGATGGTGCTTCCTCTGCCAGTTTCCCTGCATTCGGAGATCCTGCATGAAGACGAGGGGTTACTGGTTCTGAACAAGCCGGCCGGGGTGGCCGTCCATGGAGGGAGCGGCATCCGGCTGGGAGTCATCGAGCAATTGCGTCAGGATCGGCCCGAGGCCCGTTTCCTGGAGTTGGTGCACCGCCTCGATCGAGATACTTCGGGGTTGTTGCTGGTGGCCAAGAAGCGTGCCGTCTTGGTGGCGCTACATGAACTGTTGCGCCACAACCGCATGGAAAAATCCTACCTTGCCTTGGTGCAAGGCCGGTTTCCCCAAGCCCGGCAGCGCGTCAATTTCCCTTTGCATAAATACATGACGGCCAGTGGTGAACGACGGGTGGTCGTCCAGGCGGAAGGAAAGCCGTCGGAAACCCTGTTCACCCGGCTCCAGACCTGGCCTGAAGCCACCCTTCTGGAAGCGCGCCTGCTCTCGGGACGGACCCACCAGATTCGGGTACATCTGGCGCATTTAGGGTTTCCCATTGCCGGGGATGACAAATATGGCAATTATGACTGGAATCATCAACTGACCCGTTTGGGTCTCAAGCGCATGTTTTTACACGCAGCCCGCTTATCCTTCGTTCATCCCCTGGACCAGCGTCCGCTGGCCTTCGAGGCTCCCTTGCCGCCCCCTCTGGTCCAGATCCTGACCCGTTTGGCGAGATCGGGAGAGGAGTCAGTCGCCTCGCCCGGACGAGCGCGCCAGAAACAGAAATAAGGTGGGGAGGTGGTGCAGGTCGGGGTGAGGATGGCGCTGCCATTCGGATACGGGAGCGGTCCAGACCCATTCCTGGGGCCCCGTCAGATCCCGGGCGACGCAGAGTTGGGTCGTGGCGTGCAGGGTGCGGCACAGGCTGGCGAAGAGGGCTTCATTGCGGTAGGGGGTTTCTATGAACGCCTGGGTTTCCTGAACGGCTCGCGAACGCTTTTCCAACTCAACTAGGCGCGCGTTACGGGCTATCTCTGGTGTGGGGAGGTAGCCGTGAAAGGTGAAGCGCTGACCCTCCAACCCGCTGGCCATGAGACCCAGCAGCAGCGATGAGGGACCCGTTTCGGGCACGACCCTAAATCCTGCGGTATGGGCAGCATTGACCAGACGCGCCCCGGGATCGGCGATGGCAGGGCAGCCTGCATCTGACAAAAGTCCCAGGCCATGTCCTTGACGTAGCGGTGCCAGCAGAGACTCGAGTTGAGCCGTCGGGGTCTCCCGGGTCAGAGGGGACAGGGTCAACTGGGCGATGGGAAGCGGATGGTCGATCTGTTTGAGCAGACGGCGGGCCGTCTTGGGGGTTTCCACGACAAAGAAGGAAAGTTGTCTGAAACGATCCAGTAATCGGGGCGACAGTGTCAGGAGTGCTTCCGGCGCCTCGCTCAAAGGGACGGGAAGCAGGTACAGCGTGCCGTGGGGTATCATCAAGGAAGGACGATTCCAAAATGCGCCAACAGGGTAGTCAGCGCAATGAGCGGAAGCCCGATCAAGGCGGTAGGATCTTCGCTGATCACCTTTTCGACCAACGTGATGCCCAGGGTTTCGATGCGTCCGCTACCGGCACAATCATAGGGTTGGTCATTGCGCAGGTAGCGTTCGATTTGCGCTGCGCTCAGCACCCGATAATGGGCCGTAACGGTCACCCGGAGGGATTCATGGCGGCCGGTAGCGGCATCCAGAACGCAAAGCCCTGTATGAAATTTCAAGGCGCGGCCACTGGCCCAGGTCAACTGTTCCACAGCGGCTTCATGGTTGACGGGTTTGCTGATGGCCTGTCCCTCCCGTTCTGCCACTTGGTCGCTGCCGATGATCAGACCCTGGTGGTGGAGGCGGCCGATGGCGCGGGCTTTTTCCAACGACAGGCGCAGGCAAGTCTCTTCCGGATGCTCTCCTTTGGCCGGGGTTTCGTCGATATCCGGGGCTTCCCAAATGAAAGGAATCTGGAGGCGGGCGAGCAATTCTCGGCGGTAGGGTGAACTGGAAGCCAGAATCAGGGGGGTCATGGGGCGAGATCAATACGGGGAGAATTGCGAGGGGGAGAGTATAGCAAAGTTGCCGCAGCGGTTTGACGGAAGCGGACAAATCTTTGACAGAAAGCCGGGTTGCACGGTAGAATCGAGGGCTTATGTTTGATGCGCCCGTACTCGACCCCTATCGCTTTACGACCCTTGCAGAGCGGGTCGAGGGGGAGTGCTGCCCGGATCAGATCCCCGTCTTGCAGGAGTACCTGTTTTCTCCCGAAGGAAAGATTCGGTTTGTAGTGCGTGGATGGGTGGATGAAAGAGGGCGGCGCCTTCTTGACGTTCAGGTCGACGGGCGGCTTTGGTTGGTATGTCGACGATGCCTTTCCGGGCTCTCATTTGATTTGGAGGCCCATTCGCGAATACACTTCGTGGGTAGCGAGGCAGCACTGCCAGATCTTGAAAGCGAAGATCCTGAAGAGGAAACTCTGGTCATTCCGGCATCGTTGGATATTGCCGAATGGGTTGCAGAGGAAGTATTGCTGGCTTTGCCGTTTGCTCCAGCACACGCAGGAGAGACCTGTGTCGAAGCTGGAAATGCCGGGAAAGCCTTGGCGGGCAAGACAAGGCCATTTGCCGTGTTGGGGGCCTTGAAAGGCCCATCACGCGAGTGATGGATGCTTGACGTTACATTATTGATTATTTAGGAGTCAGAACCATGGCTGTTCAACAAAATAAAAAGTCCCCTTCCAAGCGCGGCATGCATCGTGCCCATGATTTTTTGACGGCCAAGCCACTGGCGACGGAACCGACGACGGGAGAAACCCATTTGCGGCACCATATCAGCCCGAATGGCTTTTACCGTGGCCGTAAAGTGATTCAGTCCAAAAACGACTGATTTCCATTTCAACATTACCGCGTGTCTGTGACTCGTTTGCTGACGATAGCGGTCGATGCCATGGGGGGGGATCACGGTCCCGCTGTGGTCATTCCGGCCGTCCTCGATTTTCTGGCGCAGGACCCTGAAGTCGCCGTAACTCTGGTCGGCTTGCGTGCGCCCATTGAATCCATTCTCCTTGCCTCGCCCGTGTATGGATCGGTGCGCGCGCGCATCGCCATTCATGAAGCCAGCCAATTGGTCAGCATGGAGGAATCTCCTTCCCTGTCCCTCAAGAACAAGAAGGATTCTTCCCTGCGGGTCTCGATCAATCTGGTGAAGTCCGGTGCTGCGGATTGTTGTGTCAGTGCGGGGAATACCGGGGCTCTCATGGCAACGGCACGTTTCGTCCTGAAAATGATGCCGGGTATCGAACGCCCAGCCATTGCCACCACCATGCCTTCCATGCGCGGGCCAGTCTATGTGCTGGATCTGGGGGCCAACGTGGATTGTGCTCCCGAACATCTTCTTCAATTCGGGATCATGGGTTCCATTCTGGCCACCAGTCCGGACTGTCCCCAGCCCAGTGTCGGGTTGCTCAATATCGGGCACGAGGCCATCAAGGGAAATGAAATCATCAAGCGCGCGTCCGAATTGTTACGCTCAGCTCCTATTCGCTTTCATGGTAATGTGGAAGGGGATGATATTTACAAAGGGACGGTAGATGTCGTGGTTTGTGATGGATTCGTGGGCAATGTCGTCCTGAAGACCTCGGAAGGTCTGGCCTGGATGTTGGGACAGATGATTCGTGCCGAGTTTAACCGATCTTTCTGGACGCGGCTGGCGGGGGCGGTGGCTCTGCCTGTCCTGAATCGATTCAAGCGCAGAGTGGATCATCGTCAGTACAATGGAGCCAGTCTGTTGGGGCTCAGGGGGCTGGTGGTCAAAAGTCATGGAGGGGCCGATGACTACGCCTTCCGTCATGCATTGCAATACGCCGTGACGGAGGTGCGCAGCAACGTGCTGGGGCGCATCCGTGAAGCTGTACGGGAACGGGAGAATCTGGCGTCATGATTTATTCCAAACTATTGGGAACAGGCAGTTATCTTCCGGAACGGATCGTCACCAATGACGATCTCGCGCAACGGGTCGAGACCAATGATGAATGGATTCGCAGTCGAACGGGAATTCATCAGCGCCATATTCGGGCGGCCGGACAAACCACCAGTGATCTGGCGCTGGAGGCTGCGCGTCGCGCGCTCGAGGCGGCCGGGTCGAGACCGGATCAACTGGATCTCATCGTAGTGGCGACCACCACGCCGGACATGGCCTTTCCCAGCACGGCCTGTTTGCTTCAAGCCAAACTGGGTGCAAATACCGGCGCACCGGCTTTTGATGTACAGGCGGTATGTACAGGATTTCTCTATGCGCTGTCCGTGGCGGATCAGTACATTCGTTCAGGCTCGGTGCGCCAGGCCTTGGTGGTCGGCGCAGAAACTTTTACCCATCTGCTCGACTGGAACGATCGCAATACCTGTGTCCTTTTTGGCGATGGAGCCGGTGCAGTGGTTCTGGGTGCATCACAGACCCCGGGACTGCTGGGGACACGCTTACATGCTGATGGTCGCTATGCCGGTTTGCTCTCAGCTCCCGGTTCGATGAGTGAGGGGCAGGTGCTGGGTAAGCCCACCGTGCAAATGGATGGCGGCGCTGTCTTCAAATTTGCCGTCAAGGTACTGGATCAGGTCAGTCGTGAAATTCTGACTGAGCATGGCCTGACACCTGCGGCGGTAGATTGCTTCATCCCTCATCAAGCCAATATTCGCATCATCGAAGCCACGGCTCATAAACTGGGGATAGCGCCGGAGCGCGTGGTGCGCACGGTCGCTGAGCAGGGGAATACCTCGGCGGCATCCGTTCCCTTGGCGCTGGATCATGCCTGGCGTTCCGGACAATTCAAATCCGGACAGTTGGGTTTGCTGGCAGCCGTGGGTGGCGGTTTCACCTGGGGAGCCGGGTTATTGCAGGTCTGACCGGTTTCTAACGACGAGGAATAGTCAAATGACATGGGCCATGGTTTTTCCCGGTCAGGGATCACAAAGTATCGGCATGTTGCACCCTTATGAGGGGTTGCCAGAGGTGCGGCGCGCCATCGACACGGCCTCTGCCGTACTCGATCAGGATCTTTGGCGTTTGGTGGCGGAGGGTCCGGAAGAGTCCCTGATGGCTACGGTCAATACACAACCCGTCATGTTGGCGGCCGGGGTAGGGGTTTATCGCGCCTGGCGCGGACAGGGCGGTGCCGAGCCAAACTGGTTGGCGGGACATAGCCTGGGAGAATATACCGCTCTCGTGGTGGCAGAAAGCCTTTCTTTTGAAGAAGCGTTGCGCCTGGTTCGTTTTCGTGCTGAGGTGATGCAGGAAGCGGTGCCCACAGGCATGGGCGCCATGGCGGCACTCCTCGGCCTGGAGGATGGGGCAGTGCTGGATGCCTGTCAGGAGGCAGCCCAGGGTGAGGTGGTAGAAGCCGTTAATTTCAATTCCCCAGGTCAGGTGGTCATTGCCGGACATCGGACGGCGGTGGTGCGCGCTACTGAGGCGGCCAAGGCCCGTGGCGCCAAGCGCGCGGTCATGCTTTCTCTCAGCGTCCCTTCTCACTGCAGTCTCATGAGGCCGGCTGCCGAACGTCTGGCACACTACCTTGAAAGGGTCACCCTGATATCGCCCCGCATCCCCGTGTTGCACAATGCCGAAGTGGTTCAGGCCACCACTCCGATGGAAATACGGACCGCGCTGACAAGGCAATTGCATCATCCCGTGCGTTGGGTCGATACGATTCGCGCCTTTGCCCGGAATGGGTGTAAGCGCGTGGCAGAATGTGGACCCGGCAAGGTGCTGGCCCCTCTGGTTCGTCGTATCGATGCGGAGATGGAAGGTATCGCGCTGAACAGCGCAGAGGCCCTGCAGGGCGCGTTGTCATAATACTAAAAAATATATAGGGGGAAGGAGAATGCTCAAGGAACAGGTGGTTTTGGTGACGGGGGCCAGTCGAGGCATCGGCCAGGCGATCGCGCGGGAACTGGCACGTCAGGGGGCCAAGGTAGCGGCTACCGCGACTACTGCCCATGGCGCTGAACAGATCGAGAAAGACTTGCACGCCATTCACCCGGAATGCCTGGGACTCATGCTGGATGTGCGCATGCCTGAAGCCATTCTGCAGACAGTGGATGTTGTCAAACAACGTTTGGGTCCCATCTCCATTCTGGTGAACAATGCCGGGGTGACTCGTGACATGTTGGCGGTGCGGATGCGCGATGAAGAATGGGACACGGTTCTGGATACGAATTTGAAGGCGGTTTTCCAGTTATCTCGTGCCGTGTTGCGGGATATGATGAAGGCTCGTCAAGGACGCATCATCAACATTGGTTCCGTAGTAGGGAGCACCGGCAATGGAGGGCAAGTCAACTATGCCGCTGCCAAGGCGGGGTTGGTGGGATTGACCAAGTCCCTGGCAAGGGAATTAGGGAGTCGCGGCATCACGGTCAACTGCGTAGCCCCAGGATTTATCGATACCGACATGACACGCGGATTGGACACTGCCCAGCAGCAGGCTCTGTTAACCAGTATCCCATTGGGCCGTCTCGGTCAACCCGAGGATGTCGCTCATGCCGTCGCTTATCTGGCATCGTCGGGGGCGGCCTATGTGACGGGAGCCACCCTGCACGTCAATGGGGGCATGGCCATGGATTGACCCATCCTTCGGGATGGTATTCGTCGGCGGGTTTTGGTACACTACGCCTGTTTTTTTGAAAGACAACAGCCAAGGATCCTAATTACATGTCTACTATTGAAGAGCGCGTCAAGAAAATCGTTTCAGAGCAACTGGGAGTCAAACTTGAGGATATTCAGACATCCTCTTCCTTTGTGGAAGATCTGGGGGCGGATTCTCTCGACACCGTTGAATTGGTGATGGCTCTGGAAGAAGAGTTTGAGTGCGAGATTCCTGATGAACAAGCCGAAAAGATCACAACGGTGCAACAAGCCATCGATTATGTGAATTCCCACTTGCCTGCCTGAGAAAGGCAATACCCGAGTCAGGAATATCAGGGCAAGCACTGCGCTGCCTTGAAATATGGAGGTCTGAACATGTCCCGTCGTCGCGTCGTCGTCACTGGTCTGGGGATCGTATCCCCTGTCGGGAATTCCGTCCCCGAGGCTTGGGCGCAACTCTGTGCCGGGCGTTCCGGAATCGGGCGAATTACCCGCTTCGATCCTGCACCGATGCCTTGTCAGATTGCAGGCGAAGTCAAAAATTTCGATCCTGCACAGCATCTCAATCCCAAAGAAGTGCGCCGCATGGATATTTTTATCCATTATGGCCTGGTTGCGGCGATGGAGGCCTTGCGTGATGCCGGCGTCACAGCTCATCCGGTCGATGCCGAACGGGTGGGTGTGTGCATTGGGTCCGGGATCGGCGGATTGCCCATGATTACGGACACCGGCCGCGCTTATCTGGAAGGAGGGATGCGCAAGATTTCTCCTTTCTTCATCCCGGGCAGTATCATCAACATGATTTCAGGCAACCTGTCGATCATGTATGGTCTGAAAGGTCCCAATCTGGCCTTGGTGACCGCCTGTACCACCGGGAATCACAGCATTGGGGAAGCGGCTCGGCTGATCGAGTATGGCGATGCTGACATGATGGTTGCAGGGGGGGCCGAAGCCGCCATCAACGAATTGGGGATCGGTGGATTTTGTGCCGCCCGGGCACTCAGTACGCGCAACGATGCGCCGGAAATTGCCAGTCGTCCCTGGGATCAGGCGCGCGATGGTTTCGTCATGGGCGAAGGGGCCGGTGTTCTGGTTCTGGAGGAGTTGTCCCATGCCAAGGCCCGAGGCGCGAAGATCTATGCCGAACTGTGCGGCTATGGCATGAGCGCGGATGCGTATCACATGACCGCTCCCCCGGCGGACGGTGATGGCGCGCGCCGCAGTATGCTCAATGCCTTGAAAAATGCCAGGCTCAACCCGGATCAGGTGGATTACATCAATGCGCATGGGACCTCTACCCCCCTAGGGGATCTGGGAGAAACGGTTGCGGTCAAACGTACTTTTGGCGATCATGCCTATAAACTGGCCATCAGTTCCACCAAGTCCATGACAGGGCATCTCTTGGGGGCTGCGGGAGGGATAGAAGCCGTATTTTCCGTATTGGCCATTCACCACCAGGTGGTTCCGCCTACCATCAATCTGGATGATCCTAGCCCTGAGTGCGATCTCGATTTTGTTCCTCATGAGGCGCGTGCCATGCCCGTGAATGTGGTTCTTTCCAATTCCTTTGGTTTTGGCGGTACCAATGGGAGCATTATTTTTCGCCGTCTCGAATAGATTTTATCCCTCTGATGCGCCGTCTGCTCTGGGTTTTGGCGAGTGGACTGGGCGGGTTGGTTGTCTGGCTCGCCCTGTTTTTCATTCGCCCCCTGCCGCTGCCTCATACGCCTTATGCCTTTGAACTGTCCAATGGACTGGGGTTGCGTGCTGTTGCACAACAACTGGTTCAGCAGGGCGTGCTTATGGAACCCTGGACCTTTACCTGGGTAGGGAGGGTTCTGGGCGAACAGAGTCACCTGAAAGCCGGCAGTTATGAATGGACCCAACCTCTGAGTGGTTGGCAGATACTGCGTCAGATGGCCCGGGGGGAGGGGGATGCCTGGCAGGTGCAGATCATCGAAGGAACCACTTTTGCCCAGTTGCGTGCCCTGCTGGAACAGCAACCCAATTTGCGTCATGACAGCGCCGGATTGCCCGATGGTGCCGTGATGGCGCATCTGGGCGCGGCTGGGCAGGCCCCTGAGGGGTGGTTTTTCCCCGACACCTATTTCTACAGTCCGGGCGAGAGTGACTGGAATATTCTCGAGCGGGCGCATCGGGCCATGATCGAACGACTGGCCCAGGTTTGGGCGACCCGCGATCCTCACCTGGCTTTGACGGATCCTTACCAGGCCCTGATCCTGGCTTCCCTGATCGAGAAAGAAACGGCCAATCGAGAAGAACGGGCGCGCATTGCCGCCGTTTTTTTGAATCGTTTGCGTCTGGATATGCGCCTGCAAACCGATCCTACCGTGATCTACGGTCTGGGGGCGGACTATGATGGTCATCTGCATCGCCGCGACCTGCATCGGGACAATGCCTATAATACATATACCCGAAACGGTCTCCCCCCGACTCCCATTGCATTGCCTGGATCGGCGGCGCTCAGGGCGGCCGTGCACCCGTTGGCGGTTTCCGATTTGTTTTTCGTGGCGCGAGGAGATGGAACCCATCAATTTTCCACCACCCTCGAAGCGCACCAGCAGGCGGTGCAACAGTATCAGACCAAACGGACGACCAACCATGAGCGGTAAGTTCATTACCCTGGAAGGAATCGATGGTGCCGGGAAAAGCACTCAACTGGATACGGTTCAACGCTGGTTGGAAATCCGTGGGGTGGTGGTGAAACGTACGCGCGAACCGGGGGGGACCGTACTGGCTGAAGCCTTGAGGCCCCTGCTTTTGAACATGTCCATGTCGCCTCTGAGCGAGGCCCTGCTCGTCTTTGCCGGGCGTCACGATCATGTCACCCAGGTGATCGAGCCTGCCCTGGCACGGGGAGAGTGGGTACTGAGCGACCGTTTCGTGGATGCCAGTTTTGCCTATCAGGGCGGTGGGCGTGGATTGTCCCAGGATATTTTGAAGACCCTGGAAACCTGGGTTTGTGCGGGCTTTCAACCGGATTTGACTCTATGGTTCGATCTGGATCCCGACATTGCCGCCCAACGTTTGGCACGAGGACGTCAGGAAGGGGATCGTTTTGAGCGGGAAGAGCGGACTTTCTTTGAACGGGTGCGTGCAGGGTATGAGGCGCGCAGCCACATGCCCCGTGTGTGCAGGATGGATGCGGCGACAGACCCGAAAATTCTGGCAGAACAGGTCGAGAACGTGTTGCGGCAGGCCTTCCCGTCGCTTGCGGGCGGCGCATGATTCATCCCTGGAATCAAAAGGTTTTCGAGCGGCTATGGGCAGCAGAGCGACCCCAGGGCCTCTTGTTGACGGGGCCTGCCGGACTGGGAAAAGGCGCGCTGGCACGCCATCTGGCCCAGGCCGTCCTCTGTGAAGGAAACGCCCCGCAACCCTGTGGAACATGTCCTTCCTGTGGTTGGTTTCAAGCCGGACATCATCCTGATTTCCGGTTGTTGACACCGCCCCGCCAGGAAGAAGGCGGGGATTCGGAGGGGAGTGTCTGGATCACCGTGGATGCCGTGCGTGCCCTTGCCGAATTTCTGATGACCACCAGTCATCGGCAGGGGTGGCGGGTCATTTTGATCGAACCCGCCGAAGCACTCAATCTGGCGGCCGCCAACGCCTTGCTGAAAACGCTCGAGGAACCCCCACCCAACACCTTGTTTTTGCTGGTCAGCGACCATCCGGCCCGAATTCCCGTCACGGTTCGCAGCCGTTGTCGACTCTGGCCCGTCCCTTTGCCCACAGGGGAGCAGGCCATGCAGTGGCTCCAGCGAGAGGGGGTCCAGGAGCCTGCGGGCTATTTGTGTCGTTCGGGGGGCGCTCCCTTGCGGGCCCTTGAACAGTTCCGCCGTGACCATGAAGGGCGCCTGGGATTTTTACAGATCCTGACGGATAATGGCCTTTCCTTGACTCAACAAGCGGACCGGATCCTGAATCTGGGCCTGGATCAATGGCTGGAATGGCTCCAGTTCTGGGTCATGGATCTGATCGGACAAAAACTTCTGGGTCATGGCCATTATCACCAGGACTTCCAGGAGGCATTGAGCCGTATGGCCCCTCGTCTCGATCTTTACGACCTGCTGGCCTGGGAAACACGCCTGCGTGAAGCCCGGCGCTGGATGGCCCACCCCCTGAATGCGCGTCTGCTGACCGAATCCTTGCTGGCGCCGCTTCATCCATCTTCCTGAAAGCGAGGTTGTTCCATGTTTGCCGATTCTCACTGCCATTTGGATTTTCCTGAGTTACGGACTCAGTTGTCAAACGTGCATGCCGCCATGGTGCAGGCTGGAGTTACCCGTGCACTCTGTATTTCGGTGCGGCTGGAAACTGTTCCGGATGTGCTTGCCGTAGCGGAAACCCATCAGGGATGGCATGCCACGGTGGGAGTTCATCCGGATTACCAGGACATCGAGGAACCCAGCGTGGCGCGTTTGGTGGCTGAGGCAGCGCATGCCAAGGTGGTGGCCATCGGTGAAACCGGCCTGGATTATTATCGTTTGGGAGGGGATCTGGAATGGCAACGGGAACGTTTCCGAACCCATATTCGCGCGGCTCGCCAAGTACGGAAACCCCTCGTGATTCATACCCGCTCTGCGGCTGAAGACACCTTGCGCTTGCTGGATGAGGAGGGGGCAGAGGACGTGGGCGGAGTATTGCACTGTTTTACTGAAACTCAGGCGGTGGCCGATGCGGCTCTGGAGCGTGGTTTTTACCTGTCCTTTTCCGGGATCGTGACGTTCCGCAATGCCAAGGCCCTCAAAGAAGTTGCCCGTCAGATTCCACTGGATCGTCTGTTGATTGAAACCGATTCCCCCTATCTGGCACCGGAGCCCATGCGCGGGAAGGCCAATCAACCGGCTTATGTGCTCCATGTGGCAGGAGAAATCGCGCGACTGCGCGGTATTTCCATCGAAGAAGTGGGGGAACGTACGACAGAAAATTACTGCCGCCTGTTCCGGGTCTGTTAAAAGGAATTGCGTTATTTAGTTCGTATGCGTACAATTAAACCCTTTGGTTGATGATCAGGAGTTACCCATGAGTTCTCATTCTCCCGCAAAATTCACCCCTGTCGCGATCGGTCTGCACTGGATCATGGCCGCAGGATTGGCCCTCGCCTTCGGGGTCGGACAGTATATGTCCGGCCTGGAACTTTCTCCCTGGAAGTTAAAAATATACACTTGGCACAAGTGGTTGGGTGTCACCCTGTTTTTGCTGGTGTGGATGCGGATGGCCTGGCGCTCGACACACCGCCCCCCTGCTTTACCGGCGACAATGAATCGGCGGCTCCAAAAACTCACGGAAATCGCCCACCGGGCCCTCTATGTATTGATGGTGCTCATTCCTTTGACGGGTTGGCTGCACAGTTCAGCAGCGGGCGTGTCCGTGGTTTATTTCAATCTCCTTCCCTTGCCCAATCTGGTTCCCAAAGACAAGGCGCTTTCCCATCTGTTCGAGACGCTTCATCAAGCCCTGAACTGGACTTTATTGGTTTTAGTTTTGGGGCATGTAGCAGCGGCCTTCAAACACCAGTTCGTCGACCGGGATCAGTTGATGGCCCGTATGCGCCCCTGAAAAATATTCGGGATTATTATGAAAAGTATATGGTACTCACTTGTTCTAATGGGTTCTTCATTTGTTTTTATGTCGCAGTCCGGCGCCGAGACGATCGGTTCTGGACAGATTACCTTCACGGGGACCCAGATGGGTGCATCGGTACAGGGAAACTTCCGGAAATTTTCCGCTGACCTGCATTTCGACCCTCAGGATCTGCCGCACAGTTATGCCCACATCACCATCGATCTGGGCAGTATCGATTTGGCATCTGAAGAGTCGGAAGACGAGATCAAGGGCAAGCATTGGCTCAATATCCCATCATTTCCTCAAGCCCATTTTGACTCCTCGGACATCCGGATCGTGGGACCGAATCAGTACCTCGTGTGGGGCTTGTTTCAACTGAAAGGGGTAAGCAAACCCTTGCGAATCCCCCTCAAGATGTCCTATGATCGCAATGGGCGCAGTGCGCAGGGGCGATTCACCTTGAAACGGAATGATTTCGGCGTGGGGGATGGAACCTGGAGTGCGACAGATACGGTGGCCGATGAAGTCACGGTCGATTATCATTTTACCCTCGTTCCCTAGGAGAGAGTGCTATGCGCACCTCGATCGTGGACCTGCAACTCATGCAGGAACGCGGTGAAAAAATTGCCATGCTGACCTGTTATGACTCGAGTTTTGCACGGGTTCTGGAACAGGCCGGGGTGGATGCCTTGTTGATTGGAGATTCTCTGGGGATGGTCGTGCAAGGTCATGATTCTCCCTTGCCGGTCAGCATCGCTGACATTGCCTACCATACCCGTTGTGTTGCGCGGGGTGCACCCAAGGCCTTCTTGCTGGCCGACATGCCCTTTGCCACGGCCCAAATCAGCCCCGAGGACACCTTTCGAAATGCGGCCGAATTGATGCGTGCAGGGGCCCAGATGGTCAAGATCGAGGGGGGGGCCAGCATGGTGCCAACGGTCTCCTTTCTGGTGACTCGGGGCATTCCCGTCTGTGCCCACATCGGATTGACCCCCCAGTCCGTGCATCAACTGGGGGGATTCAAGGTTCAAGGCCGTACCGTTGTCATGGCCCAACAGATTCTGACCGATGCGCAGGAACTGGAACGAGCCGGTGCCAGCATGATTCTGATAGAAGCCGTGCCGCGCCCCCTGGCCGACCAGATCTGTGCCCAAGTCCAGGTTCCAACCATCGGTATCGGGGCCAGCCCTCACTGCTCAGGGCAAGTGCTGGTGATTTACGACATGCTGGGGCTGGGGGCGTATATTCCTCCCCGCTTCGTCCGTTCCTTCATTCGGGAAACGGGCTCCATTGCAGAAGCCGTGGAACTTTATGTGCGGGAAGTCAAAGCGGGTCAGTTTCCTGGGGAGGAGCATTGCTATGGGGTATAACCCCCCTCGAACTGTGTGGGCAGGTGCCGCTTTATTACTGCTGGGCAGTACCGCCGCCCTGGCTCAGGATACTCCGGACACGCGTTTGCATCTGACCTTGCGTCAGGCCATGGGGATGGCCGTGACGCACCATGTTCAGGTGCAACTGGCTCTCGAACAGGCCCAGGAGGCCACAGCCCGTGCCGAGGAAGCGCGGGCCGCCTTGCGTCCGGCGGTGGGTTTCAATTCCTATCAGATGCGTCAAACCCAGAACTTGCGTGCCATGGGTTTGGCATTGCCAGGGTTTCCCACGCTCATCGGCCCTTTCAATACGTTTGATGCGCGTGTACAGTTTACCCAGCAAATTCTGGATCTGGTCCATGTACACGAGGCATCTTCGGCTCAAACCGGGGTCGAAGTCGCGCGTCTCGAAGCCACGGCACGGGCGCAACAGATCGCCGGTGCTGCCGGTTTGGCTTATCTGGCCGTACAACAGACCGTGGAGTCGGTCGAGGCGGCACAGGCCAACGAAACGTTGTCTCAACATCTCCTGCAATTGACGCGCGATCAGTTGAAGAGCGGATTGGCCACAGGTGTGGATGAGGTGCGGGCCGCTGCGTCAGAAGCGCAAGTCGCCTACCAACTGCAACAGGCGCTGGGTGCCGCCAAAGATGCCATGACCCGCCTGCATCGCGCCCTCGGTTTGCCGCTTGACCTCCCCATTGAATTGACGGATACTCTGGGGATCATTCCCGCATCAAGTCCCGACGGGGGGGATGCGGTGGACCGTGCTCTGCAGCAACGACCAGAATTGCAGGCACTGGAAAAAACCCTGGAACAACGGGTAACGGAAAAAGAAGCTGCTGTGGCGGCTTCCTACCCCACCATCGGATTGATCGGTGCGATTGGTCCCAGCGGGGTACTTCCCACCCAGTATGACTATCGTACCTACAGTTACGGCATCCAGATGAGCGTGCCCCTGTATCAGGGAGGGGCATTGGTCGCACGTCAGGATCAGGCCGAAAGCCGTCGGCGCCAAGCCGAACTGTCCTTGAAAGACGGGCGCCATCAAGTGGAAGAGGATGTCCGTTTGGCTGAGGACTCCTTGAACACCAGTCGTGCTCAGGTGAAGGCAGCGCAGTTGCGACTGGATCTTGCCCAACGTTTGATGCAGCAGGCACAGGACCGCTTTGTCAGCGGCGTCGCTGATAATCTCGAACTGGTGGATGCCCAGGCTGGTCTGGCACAGGCTCGGAGCGATCAGATCGGAGCCCTGGGAAGCCTGGGTATGGCACAGGTAAATTATGATCTGGCAATGGGTCAAATCACCTACGAAACCCCCTCTCAACCGGAGTCCCTTCCATGATTCAGGACGACGTTTCCGTCTCTTCGCCCCCCACTGCCCAGTCGGTCACGGTATCCTGGCGGCGCTGGCTGATGCTGGGGGGAGGGGTGGTGCTGTTGTGCGCTTTTGGCTTGTGGTTTGTCCAACGGAACCAGGAAAGCACAGACGATGCTTTCATCGAGGCCGACATCGTGGAGATCAGCCCTCATATCAGTGGCTATATCGCTCAGGTCGGAGTGACAGACAATCAGTGGGTCAAGGCAGGCCAACTCATGGCGCTCATCGATCCCCGGGATTATGCTTTGCGTGTCCAGCAAGCAGAAGCCGTTTTGGCTGCAGCCAAAGCTCAGCATGGGGTCACCTCCCAGGATCTTTCCGTGGTGACCACCACCACCTCTGCGGCGGTGCGGGAAGCCCGGAGTGCCCTGGCCTCGGCGTTGGCTGCCCAGAAACAGGCGGTGGCGGAAAGTGACGGCAGCGCGGCGGAGGCTCAACTCACCCACAACGATGTGCAGCGCTACCAGGCACTCTACGAAAAACAGGAAATTTCACACCAGCGGCTTGATCAGGCTCTGACGGCAGATCGAGCCGCGCAAGCGCGGAGAGAATCGGCGCAACGTGCGGTGGAGATCTCCGCTGCACGAGTCGGAGAGGCTCGGGCTCGCCTCGATGAAGCGGGGTCGGGGCCTCGTCAGGTGGCCCTCAAACGGGATCAGGAAGCCGGAGGCCAAGCTTCGGTGGCTGAAGCTGAGGCCGCACTGGCTCAGGCGCGACTCGATCTCACCTATACACGACTGGAGGCTCCTTCTGCTGGAAAGGTAACCCATAAAACACTATTGTTGGGGCAACTGGTTCAGCCGGGCACGGTAGTTCTGTCCCTGGTGACCGGCGCTCCCTGGGTGGTCGCGAATTTCAAGGAAACCCAGTTACACCGCATGCACCGTGGACAAAAGGTAAAAATTCGTGTGGATGCCTTTCCCGATCGTGAATGGCATGGGCATATCGACAGTTTTCAGGATGGCACGGGTTCCCGCTTCAGTCTGCTGCCTCCGGAGAATGCGACCGGCAATTATGTCAAAGTCGTACAGCGCTTGCCCGTCAAAATCGTGTTTGATGAACCTTTGGATCAGTTGCAACATTTATCCCCAGGATTATCCGCGACGCCGACGGTGGAACTGGATACAGACGGTTCGCCCTTCTGAGAAAACTTTCAGGATGGCGAGAGGATTGCGGGGCAGGGCGTCACGGCGTTCGACAAAATAATTTCATTTTTGCTCACGAAAGTGATTACGAGTTTATGATATTTTGGTATATTCCGACAAGCGCGCGGGCTCGTGCGTTGTTTTTCGATATTGGGTTCGGTGATACTCACCACTTGGCGTTTTTCTCTCTCGATTGAGAAGGTGTACATGAATAAGTTTCTCGGTTCCAGATTGCTTTTTCTGATGATGCTTGGGACTTCAACGACTTTATACGCCACGGGTTCCGGATCTGCGCCGCCCTTGACAGAGTCGGAAGCGGTCTCTCTGGCTTCCAACGCCAAGAGTGGTGACGCTGTGGCCGTGCAGAAGTTGCTTGATTCAGCGCGCAACAACGACTCCAAGGCCCAAACCTATCTGGGGGCCTACCTGGACATGACCGGAGATCACGCTCAGGCGGCAGACTGGTATACCAAGGCGGCCAATCAAAATGTCGCCTGGGCCCAGTACAAATTAGGGATGATGTATATCTCCGGCCAAGGTGTACCTCGTGATTATGCCAAAGCGGCTGAGTGGTTGAAAAAGGCTGCTGATCAAAATGTGGCTGAAGCCCAGTTTCAGTTGGGATTACTGTATGCCAATGGGTCGGGAGTGACTCGCGATTACGCCATTGCCGTCGATTACTTCCGTAAAGCGGCAAATCAGGGCAATGCCATGGCGCAGAACAACATGGGCGTTTTTTACGAGTCAGGGCGTGGTGTTCCTCAGGATCCGGCAGAAGCCGCCGACTGGTACCGACGCTCTGCAGAGCAGGGTAATTCCAAGGCGCAGAACAATTTGGGCGCACTTTATGAGAATGGACGGGGGGTTCCCAGGGATTACATCATGGCTGCCGAATGGTACCGAAAGGCAGCCATACAGGGTTATGCCCGTGCCCAGAACAATCTGGGGATGCTCTATGACAATGGCCAAGGGGTGCCCCAGGACTACGCCAAAGCGGCCGATTGGTTTCACAAGGCTTCCGAACAGGGGAATACCGAAGCACAGAAGAATCTGGGGGTTCTGTATTCCACCGGTTTGGTCAAACCTTGAGACAGTAACCTGAGATCATGAATCTTTTGTCCCCCCATCGGATTCAACGGCTGGCTGGCTGGCTTTTATGGCCGCTGTTGTTTCAGATGTTTCTGGTGGTTGGGGCACTGGATCCGCTTCTTGATCGTGGCAGCGAGACAGGCTCCGCACTTCAAATCTGTACGGTTTCAGGGCAACAATGGGTCGAGACGACGTCCGTCACAGATCATCAACATCCCGCCCATTTTCCCTCCTTTCCTTCCGATTCCGGGCATAGTCACTGTTCCCTTTGCAGTTCGCTGGCCCTGGCCCTGCCCATGGATCTGTCCCATTCGGGATTGGGGCTCACCCTGTTTCATGGACAGCCCCTGGCATCCCGTGAAATTCTTCGTTTCATCGCGTTCCGCGACTTCTTCCTCCCTTATCCCAACGCGCCTCCCGTTCACGCTTGAATCGTTTTTTCCGGGATGATCTTCCCCTAACTTAGGGGCCGGAAAATGATTTTCTTTCTGATGCGCCTGCTCATCTTCTGAGCAGTCCATGCGTCAGTATTAGTTTCCTTTTCAGGAGAACTTTGCGATGTATCGTATTGTTTTTTATTATAAAAAATGTTTACGCTTAAATCCGGTACGGTGGAGAAAATTGGCCGGATTGGTCCTGGGTTTTGGAGTCGCCACTCAGGGGTGGGCCTGTGCCTGTGGTTGTGGGGTCTTCGACGTGGGTCTGCCCGGGTTGCCCGTGAGTGGCATGAATGACCAGGTGAGCCTTCAATATTCCTTCATGAATCAGAACTGGAACCACAGTGGGGCCAGTGGACAGGTCGGTGCACTCAACCCCGACAAACAGATCGGGACCAACTTTTACACTCTCTATGGTCAGCATATGTTTAATGACAATTGGGGGGTCGAGGCCATGCTTCCCTACTGGATGCGCACGTTTACCACGGACACGAGCGGGATACCGGGGCAGATCAATCCTTCGCCCACTCCCCGCTCGACCAACATCAGCAGTCTGTCTGATTTACGCGTGATGGGGATGTATACGGGATTCTCCAAGGATAAATCCAGTGGGTTGACCTTCGGTCTGAAATTGCCCACCGGCCCTATCAATCCGGCCCCTTTGATCGATCGGGATACGGCACCGGGAACCGGCACCACCGATTTATTGCTGGGTTACTACAGCATGGGAAATTTCAGTGCCAACTGGGGGTGGTTTTCTCAAGGAACCTGGCGCCATGCCCTGAATCATTATCAGGGATACAAACCGGGAGATAGTCTCAATACCGTCGCGGGGGTCACCTGGAATGCCATCGAAGCAAGCACTCATGTCATTCCCATGATGCAGGTGAATGCCCTGTGGCGAGCTCCGGATCAAGGGGGGGGCGATGCCTTGTATGGTAACCTGAACAGCGGTTATACCAATATTTTTCTGGCCCCCGGCGCGCTGATCGACCTGTCTCGCCACTGGCAGGCCAATACATCGATTTACCTGCCTTTGTACCGCTATGCCAACGGGGATCAACTGGTGCCTCACTGGATGGTGAACGCAGGCATTACCTACTTGTTCTAAGCCTGCCCCACCCGAAGAGTCTTCCTCGTTCTTCGGGTTTTGGGGTATCGTACATTTCTGACAAAAGGAGAAGTTGTATGCAGCGCTCTATGTTTTGGATCATCGTTGCTTCACTGCTGGGTTCTGCGCCTATGGTTCAGGCCCTCGAGATAGGCGCCCCCATACCGGCCTATACCCTGAACCTGGAGGGCGGGGGAAAGGTGACGGCACAAAGCGAGCAGGGTCATGTCACTCTGTTACACTTCTGGGCCTCCTGGTGCGTTCCTTGCCGGAAAGAGATGCCTCGTCTGGAAAATCTGTATCAGAAATACCATGCCCAGGGTCTGGATATCGTAGCCATCGACATGGACAGTGACGAGGACCTGCCCATGGCGCGCGACATGATGAAACATTACCACTTTCCGTGGGTTCTGAAGAATCATGCCGAAGTGGATGAATTTGGAAGGATCTGGCGTATGCCTCTATCCATTCTGGTGGATCGGAAAGGCATCGTGCGCCAGAATGCATGGGCTGCCGATGATGATCAGGGATTGCCTGAATCTGTTCTGGTGGCGGGCATTGAACCTCTGCTCGGTCGATCATCCACTCCCGTCCCGCAAGCGGGCGTGCAGGCGGTGCGCCCCCCCACCATTCAGGTCCTGCACCCGATGGCCCGCGCCACGGCACCTGGACAAGAGGAGGGGGTAGTGTATCTGACCCTGGTCAATCCGGGCGACCATGAAGAGGCTCTGGAAGGCGCGGACAGTCCGGTTTCTGACCATGTCATGCTGCATCAGACCATGGAAATGGAAGGCAATATGGCACACATGGAACATGAATATCATCTGGTGATTCCCGCCCATGGTCAGACGACCTTGGCGCCCGGAGGCCATCACTTGATGCTGGAGGACCTGGATCATCCTCTGGTAGCCGGTCAGACCGTGCCCCTGAATCTCCATTTCCAGCACGGTGCCGACGTGCATGTGGATGTGCCGATCACTCCTCTGGTGCCTTGAGGATCACTTGAACCCAACCGCGTATGCTGTTGATGAACCATAGTCGATCGGCGTGAACCAGATCGTCCCGGGTCAGGATGTGTTCTTCGAGTTCCCCGCGATCACAGAGAAACTGACGGAGCGTGCCGGCCAGTAGCCCGCAGGACAGTGGGGGAGTGAGTTTCTGGCCATTTTTCTCGAGCACCAGATTTCCGCGCGAGAATTCTGTCAATTCACCTCGTTCGTTCCACAACAATACATCGAAGCAAGGGGCGGGCAGAGAAGCGAAGGCAGCGTCATAAAGGCTGCGCTCGGTGGTCTTATGCCGCATTTGGGGATTGAAAGGAAAGGGATGGGAAGCCAGGTAAACGGGCTGAGGGGCTTCCCTAGGGGAAACAGGCAGGGCAAAACCTTCGAGATGAAAGTTGCCCTGCCGGTTGTAACGCAGTCGTACCCGATAAGATCCGGTGGGGTGCTGTTGGGCAAAATAGTCCAGAGCCTCGGTGAAGCGCCGCTCCGTCAGGGAAGGATACCCCAGGGCCTGGACAGAGTGGAGCAGACGGCGGCAGTGATAGCGGGGAAGTGCCCAGAGGCCTTGATCGAGACGCAGGGTTTCGAGCAGGTCGATGGATGCAGATGCCTCCAGAAAGCGGGTCTTGGTGGCAATTTCGGCCCATTCGGCGGGGGCCTGCGACTCCCATGTGATGCCACTACCTACGCCACAGACAAGGCGTTCATGGGGTAGGTCGTGCCAGAGGGTACGGATGGGCACATTGAATTGCGCATCCCCACCTGGACGAATCCAGCCGATGGCCCCGCAATAGGCGCCGCGCGGACCATCTTCCAACTGTTTGATCCAGCGCATGGCTTGCCATTTGGGGGCTCCGGTGATGGACCCGCAGGGAAAAAGGGCAGAGAAAATTGCTTCGAGGTCGGTGTTGGGTTTCAAGGTGGCGGTCACCGTGGACGTCATCTGGTGCACCGTGGGGTAGGCTTCCACCCGGCAGAGATCGGTGACGGCAACCGATCCGGGCAGTGCAACGCGGGCCAGATCATTGCGCAGAAGATCGACGATCATGATGTTTTCAGACCGATTTTTTGGGCATTGGGCCAAGTTCCCGGCATCTTCCGGGGATGCGGTGCCTTTCATGGGGCGAGTCAGGATGCGATTGCCGTGGGTTTCAAAGAACAGTTCCGGTGAAAGGGAGAGGAGGGCACCTCCGCTCCAGGATAGCCAGGCACTGAAATCAGCATCCTGAGTTTGGCGCAGTTGCTCGTATAACCGCAGGGATGAGCCAGAGAATGAACATTCCTGGCGGAGCGTCAGATTCATCTGATAGGCTTCTCCACGCGCAATGGCCTGACGCAAGGTATCCACCGCCTGGCCATAAGCCGCCTGCGTCAGGCTGAGTTGCCAGGGGCCTCTGGTGGATACCTCCGGAATGGAGGTATTTTCTTCTTCCCACCCTGGGAGAGGGGCATCGTATATTCCAAAGCAGACCAGAGGAAAATTTTCCAGG
Source organism: Pseudomonadota bacterium (assembly GCA_021828745.1). The sequence goes on along the minus strand of JAJZDE010000009.1, from coordinate 6,937 downwards.
GAAGGATGGGTAAGGGCGGCTGCATCGAAAGCGGCTGCAGCTTCATAAGCCACAAAGCCGGCAGCGTGGGCGCCTGCCTGGCAGGCTTGGGTGACCTGACGCAATAGGGGGCGCACCTCCGCCAACGAATGGGCGACCAGACATTGCCGGGGTTCCCGAAATACGCGTCGGATACGCAGTCCCGAACATTCGGCAAAGTCGAGGATGATGTTCATGTTTTCGAATTTTAAACTCAAGGGATACAGTCTGAAAGAAAGATTCGGTTAGAATGAAACCATTAGATCCGCATGGGAGGAGAGATGGCTCAGATTCAGCGCGTGGCCGTATTGGGGGCCGGAGTCATGGGAGCGCAACTGGCAGCGCACTTCGTCAATCTGGATATTCCTGTTCTACTCTATGATCTGCCGCCCGACAAAGGGCCCACGAATGGACGGGTTTTACAGGCCATTCATGGATTGAAAAAAATGAGCCCGCCCCCCTTGGTCGAACTTGAACGCGCGGACTTGATCGAAGCGGCCAATTATGACGAACATTTGGACCGACTCTCCACCTGTGATCTGGTGATCGAGGCTATCGGCGAACAGTTGGCCTGGAAGCAGGCACTCTACACGCGCATTTTACCCCACTTGGCTCCCCAGGGTTGGTTGGTATCCAATACCTCCGGTCTGTCTCTGGAAGAGCTCAGTACCGCTTTGCCTGAAGATCTTCAGACGCGCTTCTGTGGCATGCATTTTTTCAATCCTCCGCGTTACATGGGATTGGTGGAATTGATTCCCACGACTCGGACGAGTCGGGATCGTCTCACCATGCTGGAATCCTTCATTACCACCCGTCTGGGCAAGACCGTCATCCATGCGCTGGATACGCCGAATTTTGTAGCCAATCGCATTGGGGTTGCTGCAACAGTGTTTATCTTTCATCAGGCGCAGAATTTCGGCTTGTCCTGCGATCTGGTGGATGACTTGACAGGCCCCCTTTTGGGGCGGCCACGCTCTGCCACTTATCGCACGGCCGATGTGGTCGGGCTGGACATTCTGTCTCATGTCATCAGTACGACCTATACCCAGGCACCGGACGATCCTTTTCGTGCCCTGTTTGCCCCTTTCCCTCTCCTCGAGGGGCTGATTTCAGCAGGGGCTCTGGGGGCCAAGACCGGCGCTGGTTTTTACCGCAAGGAAGGCAAGACGATTCTTCGTCTGGACCCCATGACCCGTTCCTATGTGCCCAGCGGAGCCAAGGCAGAGGTAGGGGTGAAGGCTTGTCTGGAAGTTTCGCCATCCCAGAGACTGTCCTGTCTGCGTGCCAGCACCCATCCCCAGGCCCAGTTTTTGTGGGCCATTCACCGCGACCTCTTTCACTACTGCGCCTTTCACCTGGCGGACATGGCGCCCTCGGCCCGTGAGGTGGATATGGCTCTGCGTCTGGGGTTTGGTTGGGCCCTCGGCCCCTTTGAACAGTGGCAAGTGTCGGGTTGGTCGGAGGTGGCGGCGTGGATCGAGGAAGATCGGCAGGCAGGAAAAACCCTGATCGACCTCCCTTTGCCCGATTGGGCCATGGATCCACAACGCCAGGTCGTTCATACGCCGCAGGGCTCCTGGTCGGCGGCTCGTTCAACCCTCAGTCCCCGTCCCTCCCAACCCTGGCTGAAACGCCAGCACTTTCCCTTGCGCTTACTGGGCGAGGGGGGGGCCACTGCAGCCAGCGCAGGGCGGACGGTGGCCGAATCCGAGGCCGCACGTCTCTGGACACTGGATGAAGAGGTATTGATCCTGACCTTGCATACCAAGATGAATCTCCTGAGCGAAGTTGCCCTGGAAGCACTGGACCAAGCGCTGACCGAAGCCGAAAGCCATTACCGTGCCCTGGTCCTGTGGAGCCCAGGCCCGCACTTTTCAGCGGGCGGAGATCTCAAGGGGTTCATCGAAACTTATACTCGTCAGGGTTTGACGGGGTTGGCGCTGGCTCAGGAACGGTTTCAGCGCGTGGTTCAACGTTTGCGTTACAGTGCAGTGCCCACCGTGGCAGCCTTGCAAGGTTATGCACTGGGCGGTGGGTGTGAAGTCACGCTGCACTGTACCCGCCGGGTCGCTTTTACAGAAACCAACCTGGGCATGGTAGAAGTCAATGTCGGGATCTTTCCCGGTGCCGGGGGTCTGACGGAAGTCGCCCGGCGCGCCGGACTGCGCGCCTTGGCCGCCCAATCGCCCTTGCAGGTGGCTGACTACCTACAGGAGGATCTGACGCGTATCCTGCGCTGCACAGTCAGTCAAAGTGCCCAGGAAGCCCGTTCCTGGGGCTGGCTCGACAATGGCGATGTTCTCGTTCCGCACCGTGAAGAATTGCTCCATGTGGCTCTGACACAAGCACTGGCGTTGGCCGAGTCCGGTCATGCGCCTGCTTTGCCCCGTTCCTTTCCAGTGGGTGGGGTGGAAGGGCGAGCCCAAATGCTTGCGGGGTTGGTCAATGCGCTACAGGGAGGACAAATTTCAGCGCATGATTTCGAGATCGGGCGCATTTTGGCCACAGTCGCCTGCGGCGGAGAATTGTCTGCAGGAACCTTGGTCAATGTGGATTACCTGCTTGGCCTGGAACGGGCGCATTTCGGTCCCTTGCTGGCCACCCAGAAAAGTCGGGAACGCATTCAGTCTTTCCTGGAAACCGGCAAGGCTGTGCGTAATTAGTCAGGAGAGTGACATGAAAACAGCGTATATCGTGGCGGCCACCCGTACTCCTGTGGGGAAGGGGCGCGGGCAGTTTGCCCAGGTACGGGCAGATACCCTGCTCATTACGGCCTTGCGGGGTGCATTGGCTCAGGTCCCCCTGCTGGATCCGGAAGCGATTGAAGATGTGGTGATCGGGTGTGCCATGCCGGAAGGAGAACAGGGGCTCAACATTGCGCGCAGCGCGGCTCTTCTGGCGGGATTACCTCTCTCTGCAGGAGCGATGACGGTCAATCGGTTCTGTGCCTCCGGATTGTCAGCCATCCAGATGGCAGCCGAACGCATTCAGTCAGGCAGCGCAGACCTCATGGTTGCCGGCGGTGTGGAATCCATGAGTCGCATTCCCATGATGGGCCGGCATCCTGCGCCCAGCCCCCTGATTTTTGAAACGCCTTTTCACACGCCACTGGCTTGGGGGATGGGGGCGACTGCAGAAAATCTGGCCCATCAGTGGAATATCAGTCGTCTGGAGCAGGATATGGTGGCTCTGGAATCGCACCGACGCGCGCTGGAAGCACGGCGCCAGGGGTTTTTTGAGGCAGAAATCACCCCTGTCACGGTACTTCAGCACTCTTTGGATCTGAGCACAGGGCTGACGACTCCACAGGAGAAAGAATGGCACTACGACGAAGGACCTCGTGCCGATACCAGCCTGGAGGTCCTGTCCCGGCTCAAGCCTGCCTTCCACGTCAAGGGGAGTGTCACGGCCGGCAATAGCAGTCAGATCTCTGACGGAGCCGCCGCCCTCATTCTGGCCAGCGAGGATGCGGTACACCGTCATGGATTGACTCCTTTGGCAAGGGTCATGGGTTTTTCTGTCAAAGGCGTGCCGCCGGAGATCATGGGGATTGGTCCGGTCAAGGCCGTTCCACCTCTCTTGTCACGGCATGGGGTCAGTCTTGCTCAGCTGGACTGGATTGAACTCAACGAAGCCTTTGCGGCACAGGTCTTGGCAGTCCAGAAAAATCTGGCCTTTGACCCGGTTCGACTCAATCCCCTCGGAGGTGCGATCGCGCTGGGTCATCCCCTGGGAGCGAGTGGCGCCATTCGCACGGCTACGTTGATTCATGGTTTGCGTCGCACGAACGGGCGTTACGGCATGGTGACCCTCTGTGTGGGCATGGGGCAGGGAATTGCCGGACTATTCGAACGAATATGATAGAATCCCGCCCTGTCCGATACAAGGAAGCCCTATGAAAATACTGGTCCCTGTGAAGCGCGTTCTAGACTACACCATCAAGGCCAGAGCCAAGGCAGACGGCAGTGGTGTGGAGTTGGCCGGGCTCAAGATGTCCCTCAATCCCTTCGACGAGATTGCCCTGGAAGCAGCGATTCGCCTGAAGGAAGTGGGGCAGGCCACAGAAGTGGTCGCCCTTTCCTGTGGCGATGCGATGGTTCAGGAAGGGTTGCGTACGGCTCTTGCTCTGGGGGCCGACCGAGCGCTCTGGGTGTCCTCGACTGAGGAATTACAACCTTTGTCCGTGGCCAAATTACTGCATGCAGTGGTCCTGCGTGAAATACCGACCTTGGTGATCTGTGGTAAACAGGCCATCGATGATGATGCAAACCAGACTGGACAAATGTTGGCTGCCCTGTTGAATTGGGGGCAGGCCACCAATGCCGCTGAAATACAGGTAGGGGAGGGAAGGGTGGACGTGGTGCGAGAAACCGACGGGGGAACCGAAACCCTGCGCCTGATCCTGCCTGCCGTGATTACGACAGATTTGCGTCTGAATGAACCGCGTTACGCCACGTTGCCCAATATCATGAAGGCCCGCAAAAAACCGATCGAAACCCTGACTCCCGAAGAATTGGGGGTAACGGTCGAGCCCCGCCTGAAAACCCTGCGTGTTCAGGAACCGCCACAACGTCCGGCCGGCGTCAAGGTGGACTCCATCGCCACGTTGCTGGCGCGTCTCAAAAATGAAGCCAAGGTGATTTGAACGATGGAAAACCGAATTTTACTGGTCGCTGAGTTGGGCCCTGACGGTCACTTGAAATCCTCCCTTCGTTCCCTGCTCACGGCGGCCAAATTCCTGAAAGGGGACATCGATGTGCTGGTCTGGGGTGGCGATACGACTTCTGCTGTGGTAGAGGCTCAGCATTTGCCGGGTATTCGTCAGGTTCTGAATGGCTCGGGACCGACCCTTGCAGACGGACTGGCGGAGATGCTCTGCGCCTTGGTGCGGCCCCTGGCGCGTCAATATACGCACATCCTGACGGCCGCGACGACCATCGGCAAAAACTGGATGCCGCGCTTGGCTGCGCTGGAAGATGTAGCCATGGTCAGCGATATCGTGGGCGTAGAATCCTCAGATACCTTTATTCGACCGATTTACGCCGGGAGTATCTGGGCAACGGTATGCTGCCCCGAACCCCTTAAATTGATGACAGTGCGCACCACGGCTTTTCCAGGGACGGAAGGAGAGGGGAGGGATCCTGTGCCGGTAGAAAACTTGCCTTGTCCCGCAGCACTGTTGCAGTCAACCAGGATTGCCGTGCAGGCGCATGTGCAGGAAGGTCGTCCTTCCCTGGAGAATGCCCGAGTCGTGGTGTCCGGTGGACGCGGGCTGGGGAGCGCCGAACATTATGAGGCTTTGCTGGGGCCTTTGGCGGACGAGTTGAACGCTGCACTCGGGGCTTCCCGAGCTGCCGTGGATCTGGGGTATGCCTCCAATGATGTCCAGGTGGGTCAGACAGGCAAGGTGGTCGCCCCGGACCTGTATATTGCGATCGGTATTTCAGGAGCCATCCAGCATCTGGCGGGCATGCAGACTTCCCGGGTCATCGTGGCCATCAACAAGGATCCGGATGCTCCCATCTTTGCAGTGGCAGATTATGGATTGGTGGGGGATCTGAACGTACTGGTCCCCGAATTGACTGCAGCACTCCGGAAATAAGCACTCTGGATTCAGGCGCCTTGTGGAGGAATCTCGTGTTCCAGGCGCTTGACTTGGTTGTGTTCGTCCACATAGACCAGGCGTGGCGCGAAGTTTTTTAATTCCTCCGGAGCGTAACTGGCATAGGTGGCGATGATCAACAGGTCCCCCACTTGAGCCTTGCGGGCAGCAGCGCCATTGACGGAAATCATGCCGGTGTCGCGCGCACCCCGAATGGCATAGGTCGTGAAGCGCTCCCCATTGTTTATGTTGTAGATATCGATCTGCTGATATTCATGAATGTCTGCCGTTTCCAGCAAAGTTTCGTCGATGGCGCAGGACCCCTCATAACCCAGTTCTGATTGGGTCACCGTGACACGGTGCAGTTTGGCCTTAAGCATGGTTTGGTACATAGGCAATGGCAAGCAGACAGGCTTTCCCAAGTCAACAAAAGTCGCATTTTACTCCAATTCTTTGAATTCATATTGCAAGCCCCTGCAGTCCTTGGGACAATGGAAGTTTTTCACGGTACACTTGATCCGGGAGGCTAGGTGGAAGAAAGAGCATGGATGGAACCTCATCAAACGCAGCAGGAGGGTACGGCGCAACGCTTGCACCTCGAAAAACAGGTACAAAGAACCCTGGCTGAAGACGTGGGCGCAGGGGATCTGACTGCATTCCTGATTCCGGAACCCGTGGTTTCCGAAGCACTGATCCTGGTTCGCGAAAGTGCAGTTCTGTGCGGACAACCCTGGGTGAATGAAGTCTTTCGGCAATTGGACTCCCGGTTGCAGGTGGATTGGCAGGCCGCCGAAGGCGCGGAAGTATTGCCCGGTCAGGAGGTGGCTACACTGAAAGGTCCGGCACGGGCATTGCTGACCGGTGAACGGGCTGCCCTGAATTTTCTGCAAACCCTGTCGGGCGTTGCTACTCAAACCCGTCAGTTCGTGCGTGCCGTGGCAGGCACTCGGGCGGTGATCGTCGATACCCGAAAAACCATTCCTGGGCTACGTCTGGCAGAAAAGTACGCCGTGCGGATTGGAGGGGGCACCAATCACCGCATGGGACTTTACGATGCCATTCTGATCAAGGAAAATCATATTGCCGCCACGGGCTCCATCACCCAGGCGATCACCTTGGCCCAGAGCATCGAGGGGACCTACAAGTTCATTCAGGTAGAGGTGGAAACGCTGGAGCAACTGGAGGAAGCGCTCATTGCCGGAGCGAACATGGTCATGCTGGATAACATGTCCCTCGAGATGCAACGGCAGGCAGTGATGCAGGTTGCCGGGCGGGCGCGAGTCGAGGTATCCGGAGGAGTGAACCTGGAATCGGTGC
>JAJZDE010000098.1 GCA_021828745.1 Pseudomonadota bacterium | reverse complement strand
TGCATTCTACCTGATCTGCCCGACAGGCAGAAAACCGGCGCGTCTTCAGCCCCCCGGCACCGGGTTCGATTGAACCTGCGCCACCAGGGCGTACAGGGTTTCCAACGCTTCACGGGGGGTCAACCGATCAGGTTCCAAAGCGGCAAGACGCACGATTGCCGGATGAGGTTCCGGTTTCTGAAAATTTTCCTCCCGCTCGACTTCCGGCAGTGGCTTCCATTCCTGTTGAAACAGGTCGTCCTGAGCCGGGCGTAGCCCCGGTTGCTGTTCCAGGCGCGTCAACAATTCCCGCGCCCAGCGCAGCACCGGTCGGGGAATGCCTGCCAAAGCCGCCACCTGGAGGCCGTAACTGCGACTGGCCGCACCTTCTTCCAGCGCGTGCAGGAATACGATACGGTCGTGGTGTTCCACTGCATCCAGATGCACGTTGGCCACCCCCGCCACCTCCCGTTCCAGGTGGGTCAACTCGAAGTAATGCGTCGCAAACAGGCAGGCGCAACGATTCTTCTCCAACAGATGGCGGGCAATGGCGTGGGCCAGTGCCAGTCCGTCAAAGGTGGACGTTCCCCGCCCGATCTCATCCACCAGAACCAGGCTGGCGGGAGTCGCATGGTGCAGAATATAGGCGGCTTCCGACATTTCCACCAGAAAAGTGGATCGCCCCGAAGCCAGATCGTCACCCGCCCCGATCCGGGTGAAAATCTGATCCAGGGGACCGAGAAGCGCGCGTCGCGCCGGCACGAAACTTCCGGTATGCGCCAGCAGGGCAATCAGGGCAGTCTGCCGCATGTAGGTGGACTTGCCCCCCATGTTGGGGCCCGTGATCAGAAGCAGACGACGCCCCTCGTGCAAACGGGTATCGTTGGGCACGAACCGTTCCACCTGCTGTTCCACCACCAGATGCCGCCCCGCCTCGATCTCCATGCGGAACTCCGCGCAGAACTCGGGAGCCACCAGATTCAGCGCCACAGCCCGTTCCGCGAAACAGGCCAACACATCCAGTTCGGCGATAGCCGAGGCCAGCATTTTGAGTTCCCCGAGAAACTGCTTCAACGTTTCCAGAACGTGCTGATACAGCCATTTCTCCCGGGCCAAAGCACGCTCTCCCGCAGCCAGTGCCCGCTCTTCAAACGCCTTGAGTTCGGGCGTGAGATAACGCTCGGCATTCTTGAGGGTCTGGCGGCGCTGGTAGTTATCGGGAATGCGCTCCCGATGTACGTGGGTCACCTCGATATAGAACCCATGTACCCGGTTGTATTCCACCTTCAAGGTGGGAATGCCCGTCCGCGCTCTCTCCTGTTGCTCCAGAGCCTGCAGGAAAGCGCCGCAGTCGTTCTGAATGCTGCGCAATTCATCCAGTTCGGCATCAAAGCCCTGCGCGATGACCCCGCCCTCCCGGATCAAAGGTGCCGGATCAGAAGCAATGGAACGCTGCAGCAGGTCCAACACTTCGCCGGGGAAGTGGCACAACACATCATGCAATTCCCGCAGACGCGCCGAGTCCGTCAGATCCTGGATTGTCGTCCAAAGATCGGGCAACCCCTGCAAGGTTTCGCGCAACGCCACCAGATCCCTGGGGCGCGCGCTCCCCAGGGCAATCCTTCCCACCCCCCGCTCCACATCGCCCGTGGTCTTGAGAAAACTTTGCAGTTGCAGGGCCTGGTGCGCATCTCCTCGACCAATGAGGCACCGGACACCTTCCTGGCGGGCCCGAATCACGCTCAAATCACGCAGGGGATGGTGCAACCAGTGGCGAAGCAAACGTCGCCCCATGGAATTGCGACAGGTATCCAGTAATGAACACAGGGTGGGAGCCCCGCTGCCGCGCAAGGTTTCCGTGATTTCCAGATTGCGTCGCGTGATTTCATCCAGATATACCCAATCCCTGGTCTGCTGAACTTCCAGGCGATCGATATGGGGCAAGTGCGCCCCCTGGGCCTGCTGCACATAGTGAAAAAGTGCCCCGGCAGCCTGCAACATCAGCGGACTCACCGGACCGAACCCCGCCAGGTCATGCACGCCAAAATGCTGCGTCAAATCGCGCAGGGCCCGATTTTCGTCGAAATGCCAGGCAGGGAGGGCATGAACCACCCAGCCTCCCCGGGTCGCCGGCTCTTCTCCACTTTGACAGAGTATTTCCCGGGCCTGAATGCGCTCCAATTCGGACATCAAACCTGGCAGCGGAACCTCCAGCACCCGGAAGCGCCCACTGCTCAAGGTCAGAACTGCCACACCCACCTGCCCGGACCGTTGTATCAGCGCCACCAGCGGGGCATCTCGATGATCCGGCAGAAGGGCAGCCTCGGTCACGGTTCCCGGCGTCACCACGCGCATCACCTGACGCGCCACCAGACCCTTGCTGGTGGCCGGATCGCCCACCTGCTCGCAAATCGCCACCGATTCCCCCAGTTCAACCAGACGCGCCAGGTAGCCCTCGGCCGCATGGTACGGGATTCCCGCCATGGGAACCGGCCGACCTGCGGACATCCCGCGACTGGTCAGTGAAATATCCAGCAAGCGTGCGGCTTTTTCCGCATCCTCATAGAACAGTTCGTAAAAGTCTCCCATCCGGTAAAAAACCAGGCGATCCGGATGTTGGGCCTTCAGAGCCAAATATTGGCGCATCACCGGGGTATGGGCTGAATGATCCATGAGCGAGGAAACCTGTAGCGAAAATCGGAGGGCGTCCACCCTGAATGGAATGGATTATAATCCATGCTCCATCCGATTCCCGGACCCCCTACTGTTTTCCGCTGACACGGAAGCCCCGTCATGTCCCAGAACCCCATACCTCCATTGGCCGGATTACCCCGCCTACAAACACCCGAAGGGTTTATGGCGCAATCCCGCGTGTCGGCAGGGAAAAATCATGGCTGATTTATTCCCACAACAGCCCGTTGCTCCCCTGGCTGAAGCCCTCCGTCCCAAGGAACTGGATGAAGTCATTGGGCAGTCCCATCTTCTGGGTGAAGGCAAGCCGTTGAAATTGGCTTTTCAATCAGGAAAACCCCATTCCATGATTCTGTGGGGGCCGCCAGGCGTGGGCAAGACAACCCTGGCCCGGCTGACTGCACGCGCCTTTGATTGTGAATTCATCGCCCTGTCCGCCGTGTTCTCCGGGGTGAAAGACATCAGGGCAGCGATGGAGCAGGCGCAGGAGAACCTGGCCCGTGGCAAACACACCCTCCTGTTTGTGGATGAAATTCACAGGTTTAACAAGAACCAGCAGGATGCCCTGCTGCCCTATGCCGAAAGCGGTCTGGTCACCTTCATTGGCGCGACGACCGAAAACCCGTCGTTTGAAGTGAATTCAGCCCTTCTGTCCCGCGCCCAGGTCTATGTCCTGAAGCCCCTGACGGAAAACGAACTGAGACAATTGCTGCGGCGGGCACAGGAAAAGGCACTGGGTCAGCTCCAGTTCGACGACTTGGCCGTTGACACCCTCATTGGCTATGCCGACGGGGACGCCCGAAGGTTTTTGAACCTGCTGGAACAGTGCAATACGGCCGCAGGCACGGCAGGCGTGACCATGATCGATGCCGATTTCATCCAGAATGCGCTCACCCTGAACAGCAGAAGATTTGACAAGGGGGGGGACAACTTCTATGACCAGATTTCCGCCCTGCACAAGTCGGTGCGTGGCTCCAATCCCGATGCCGCGCTTTACTGGCTGTGCAGGATGCTGGATGGGGGAGCCGATCCCCGTTACCTGGCGCGGCGAATCGTCCGGATGGCATGGGAAGACATCGGTCTGGCAGATCCAAGGGCCATGCAGATTGCCAATGATGCCGCGCTGACCCTTGAACGACTGGGTAGCCCGGAAGGAGAACTGGCGCTCGGCCAGGCAGTCATCTACCTTGCCGTTGCGGCCAAGAGCAATGCCGGTTACATGGCCTACAACCAGGCTTCTGCCTTCGTAAAACAGGACAGGAGCCGTGAAGTTCCCATGCATCTACGCAATGCGCCAACCCGTTTGATGAAAGAAATGGGCCATGGAAAAACTTATCGCTATGCCCATGACGAACCCCATGCCTACGCCGCAGGAGAAACCTATCTGCCTGCAGACATGAAACCTCCCCGGTGGTACCGTCCCGTACCCCGCGGGCTGGAAATCAGGATTGCCGAAAAAATGGATTTCCTGAAGAATCTGGACGATCAATCCAGGGACAAGACAACGTAAGCACCTGCCTTGCCCTGCGAATTTTTTTCAGGGAAGGGACGAGGCAATCAGATCGCAAAGTCGGACTTGTTTCGCCCCGCGCTGGTAGCCTGTTTAAGCCAATCGGGACGACGTCCCTTGCCATTCCAGATTTCCCCATTAGGACCCCGATAGCGAACACCGGATCCGGCGGAGCGGGCCACGGCGCGTGTTCCCACCAGCCCCAACTCCTTGGCCGTGATACCGTAACGCGCCACTTTCTCGCGAATCTCTGCAATCACGCCCAACTTTTCCTGTTGACGCACGGCCTCTGCCTGCTGTTTCAATTCCTCTGCCTGAGCCATCAATTCTTCATAAGTTGCCATCATCACATTCCTTTTATTAAGTGAAACTTAAGGCACGTTTTAAAGTACCCAATCCGAATTACCGACAACAGATCGTAATCACTGGATTGCCGATCAGTATACCAAATCATAAAACAAAATTGAAACAAAATGCAAATTCAAAAAACCAGGTTTTATTTATGAATTTCAAAAATAATTATTTTCAATAAATTACAACCCTCGCTCTTGCCGAATCAATTCACCACCCAACAGGCCAGAAACACTTTTATTGCCCCCCGAGAAGCCATCAATCCGCCCCCCATAATTCCCCCGTCGAGAAGGACACTCTGGCGCTGAATAACGCTCACTTACCCCCCAACAATCTTCCGGCAATCCCCGGGGAATCCTTTCCTCACCC